>NZ_JBLIYT010000021.1:0-54743 GCF_057480795.1 Pseudomonas sp. P110(2024) | reverse complement strand
GGGATTTTGGGCAGGTCACGCAAGGGTTTCTTTTTGGTTGGCATACATGCACCTCTTACTCATGTTATGCCCGAACACAAAATTTCTGACACCCTCCGAAAAGGTGACTAAATGTCGATATCGTCTACGAATGCGCGCACAAAAATCAAAACAATCACCAAGTAACCAGCCCCAGCCCTAAACCTCCTCCAAAACCATCTCCAAAAACGTAGCCACCACCCGCCGCGTCCTCTGCTCACTCAAACAAACCAACGTCTCAGTCAAATGCCGCCGACAATCCACAATCGGCAAAGCACAAACCCTCGCATCAGCCCCAAACTCCGCCGCCGAAACAACCCCAACCCCAATCCCCACCACCACCGCCTCGCGCGCCGCCTCGCGCCCCTCGACCTGGATCGCCGGCCGAATCCGCAACCCGGCCCGCTGCATTTCTTCCTCCAGCGTCTGCCGCGTCACCGACCCCGGCTCACGCAGCACCAGCGGCGTGTCGTCCAGATCCGCCAGGCTGATCTGCCCCCGGCTGGCCCACGGGTGGTTGTGCGAGACAAACGCCACCATCGGGTCACGCCGCATCGGCACGCAGAACAACCGCTCATCATCGACATCGCGCCCGAGCAGGGCCAGGTCCGCCTGGTAACTGAACAGCCGGGCCAGCGACTCGTCGGTATTGCCGGTCTCGATCTTCACCTGGATCCCCGGATAGCGCTGACAGAACCGGGCGATCTGCGGCAGCACGTGCACCGGCGCGTCCACCGCCAGGGTCAGGCTGCCGGTGTGCAGGGCGCGGGAGTCCTGCAGCAGCTCCACGGCCTCGGCCTCGCAGGCGAACAGGCGTTGGGTCACGCCCAGCAGGCGCTCGCCCAGGTCGGTCAGTTGTACAGAACGCTTGTTGCGCTGGAACAGCAGCACGCCGAAGCGCTCCTCGAGCTTGCGCACCTGGTCGGACACCGCCGGCTGGGTCAGAAACAGCTTCTGCGCCGCACGGGTAAAGCTGCCCTGTTCGGCGACCGCATGAAAGGCCTTGAGTTGAGCATGGGAGACCGACATCGAACACTCCACTTAAAAGCTGGGCTTATGTGTGAAATACGATAAATCGATTTTATTTATCAGTCAGCAGCTGTTTCCATGTGTTTCAACCCGACCACGCTGCCACGAGCGGCGGCATGTCGGCCATGGCGGCACCACCGCCAGCTGACCAGGTGACGTCCCTCCGTCACGCAGTGCGCAACACAACAACAAGACAGGCGTTTCTTCACATTCTGCCGGCACACTCAAGCAAGAGGTCAGAGTCAATGAATCAATCCCTGGGCGCCATCAAGCGTTGGCGCGTGCAGATCTTCGCGATCACCTGGCTGGCCTACGCCGCCTTCTACTTCACCCGCAAGGCCTTCTCGGTGGCCAAGCTCGGCATCGGCGAGGATCCGAATTTCATGCTCGACAAGGCCGCCATGGCCAACCTCGACGCGATCTACCTGGCCGCCTACGCCGTGGGCCAGTTCACCTGGGGGATGCTCGCCGACCGATTCGGCCCCCGCGTGGTGGTGCTCGGCGGGCTGCTGATCTCCGCGGCGGCCGCGGTGGTGATGGGCAGCTACGCGACCTTCCCGATCTTCGCCACCTGCATGCTGATCCAGGGGCTGGCGCAGTCCACCGGCTGGGCGGGGCTATGCAAGAACATCGGCAGTTTCTTCCCGGCCTCCCAGCGCGGCCGGGTGCTGGGGCTGTGGAGTTCGTGCTACGCCTTTGGCGGCCTGGTGGCCTCGCCGTTCGCCGGCTGGTGGGCCTACACCCTGGTCGGCACCTGGCACGCGGCGTTCTTCTCCAGCGCCGTGGTGGTGGCCGCGGTGGCGGTATTGTTCTTCATTTTCCAGCGCAACAAGCCCGAAGATGTCGGCCTGCCGGCGGTGGAGCCCGAGCCGCAGAGCATGGCCCCGGGGGCGAACCTTTGCAGCGTGTGGTCGCCGCTGCGCGAGATCCTGCGCAACCGCACGGTGCTGACCCTGGGCCTGGCCTACTTCATGCTCAAACCGGCCCGCTACGCCATCCTGCTGTGGGGCCCGGTGATCGTCTTCGAGCAGATGCCGTCGGTGGGCAAGGTCGGCGCGGCGATCATCCCCACGGCCTTCGAGCTGGCCGGGCTGCTCGGCCCGATCCTCATCGGCTTGGCCTCGGACAAGCTGTTCGGTGCCCGGCGCATGCCGGCCTGCGTGATCAGCCTGGTACTGCTGACCCTGACCCTGGCCGGCTTCATGGCGGCGATGCACAGCGGCAGCGTGCTGCTGGTGGTGGCCCTGCTGTTCGTCATGGGCCTGACCCTGTACGGCCCGGATTCGATGATCAGCGGCGCCGCGGCCATCGACTTTGGCACGGCCAAGGCCGGCGCCACCGCGGCCGGCTTCGTCAACGGCTGCGGCTCGGTGGGCGCGGTGCTCGGCGGCCTGCTGCCCGGTTACTTCGACAGCGTCACGGTGTTCATCGTCTTCGCCGGCACCGCGCTGTTCTCCGCCCTGGTGCTGCTGCCGCACTGGAACAGCCGCCCGGCGACTGCCCTGCAGGCCAATGACGTGGCACCCAATACCAGCATGGCGATCAAGCCACTGCGTACCTAAAGGAAAGCGAGTAGATGAGACCCTTCTGGCTGCAACAGGCCCTGGACCAGGAAGACGAAGCGCTGTGCCCGCCGCTCGCCGGTGACGTGCGCTGCGACGTGTGCATCGTCGGCGGCGGCTACACCGGCCTGTGGACCGCACTGATGATCAAGGAACAGGCGCCGCAGCTGGAGGTGCTGCTGCTCGAGGCGGATATCTGCGGCGCCGGGGCCAGTGGGCGCAATGGTGGTTGCGCGCTGTCCTGGTCGGCCAAGTACTTCACCCTCGAGCGGTTGTTCGGGGTGGCCGAGGCGGTGCGCCTGGTGCGCGAGTCCGAGCGCAGCATCGGCGCCATCGGCGAGTTCTGCGCGGCCAACGGCATCCGCTGCGACTACCGCATGGACGGCACCCTCTACACCGCCACCAACCAGGCCCAGCTCGGCGGCACCGATGCGGTGATCGCCGCGCTGGAACAGCAGGGCATCAACTCGTTCCAGCGCCTGGCGCTGGAACAGGTGCAGCGCCTGGCCGGTTCCGAACGGCACCTGGAGGGCTGGTATTCGCCGGCCGCGGCCACGGTGCAGCCGGGGCGGCTGGTGCGCGGCCTGCGCCGGGTGGCCTTGCAACGTGGCGTGCGCATCCACGAGGGCACGGCGATGACCGGCCTGGAGCATGGCGCGCCGGTGCAGGTGCGCACCCGCGCCGGCACCGTCCGCGCCGACCGCGTGGTGCTGGGCCTCAATGCCTGGATGGCGCGGGCCTTCCCGCAGTTCGAGCGCAGCGTGGCCATCGTCTCCAGCGACATGGTGATCACCGAGCCATGCCCCGAGCTGCTGCGCCGGATCGGCCTGGACAGCGGCGTCAGCGTGCTCGACTCGCGGATTTTCGTGCACTACTACCACAACACTTCCGATGGCCGGCTGATGCTCGGCAAGGGCGGCAACACCTTTGCTTATGGCGGGCGCATGCTGCCGGTGTTCGACCAGCCGTCGCCGTACCAGCCGCTGCTGCGCGAAAGCCTGGCCGAGTTCTTCCCGGCGCTGGCCGAGGTGCCGCTGGCGGCGAGCTGGAACGGGCCATCGGACCGTTCGGTGACCGGGCTGCCGTTCTTCGGTCGGCTCGATGGGCAGGGCAACGTGTTCTACGGTTTCGGCTACTCCGGCAGCGGGGTCGGGCCGTGTCACATGGGCGGGCAGATCCTGTCGTCGTTGGCACTGGGGCTGGACAACGCCTGGACCCGTTCGCCGCTGGTCAAGGGGCCGTTGGGGCAGTTTCCGCCGGAGCCGGTGCGCTACCTGGGGTCGTTGTTGGTGCGCAACGCCATCCGCCGCAAGGAACGCGCCGAGGACCGCGGCGTGCGCCCGCGCCGGCTGGACGTGCGCCTGGCGAAGTTCGCGGCGGCGGCGGGGAAGGCGGACAAGGGCTGAAGCCGACGCGATTTCTTGTCGAACCCGGCGCGCAGGGCGTATAAACTCTCCCCACTTTTAGGCCGGTCGCTTCCTGAACCGGCCGCGGAAACAAAGAGAGTCGATATGGGCGCACAGTGGAAAGCCAAACATAGAGAAACAGCGGCCAATGCCAAAGGCAAGATCATGGGCAAGCTGGCCAAGGAGATCCAGATCGCTGCCAAGTCCGGTGCCGACCCGGACATGAACCCGCGCCTGCGCCTGGCCATCGTCCAGGCCAAAAAAGCCTCGATGACCCGTGAGACCCTGGAGCGCGCGATCAAGAAAGGCGCGGGCCTGGACGGCGAGGCCGTGCAGTACCATGCCGTCAGCTATGAAGGTTTCGCCCCGCACCAGGTGCCGCTGATCGTCGAGTGCCTGACCGACAACATCAACCGCACCGTGGCCCAGATCCGCGTGCTGTTCCGCAAGGGCCAGCTCGGCGCCAGCGGCTCGGTGGCCTGGGACTTCAACCATGTTGGCCTGATCGAGGCCACCCCGGAAGGTGACGCCGATCCGGAAATGGCGGCCATCGAAGCCGGTGCCCAGGACTTCGAGGACGGCGAGGAAGAGGGCTCGACCCTGTTCATCACCGACACCACCGACCTGGACGCCGTGCAGAAGGCCCTGCCGGAGCATGGCTTCACCGTCACCTCGGCGAAGATCGGCTACATCCCTAAGAACCCGGTGAGCGCCGCCGGCCTGAGCGCCGAAGCGCTGGCCGAGGTCGAGGCCTTCCTCGAGGCGATCGACGAGAACGAAGACGTGCAGAACGTCTATGTCGGCCTGACCGACTGATCCGCGCGTCATCCTCGCGGGGCAAGCCCACTCCCAGCACGTTCTGTGGGAGCGGGCTTGCCCCGCGATCATTTCCGGACCTGTGCCATGCACCCCACCTTCGCCTCCCTCAGCCTCGCCCACCTGCGCACCCTCGACTGCCTCCTGCAGCTGAAGAACCTCAGCCACGCCGCCGAGCGCCTGGGCTGCAGCCAATCGGCGCTGAGCCGCCAGCTGGCCAGCCTGCGCGAGGCCTTCGACGACCCGCTGCTGGTGCGCCAGGGCCGTGGCTACGTGCTCAGCGAACACGCTGAGGCGTTGGTCGAACCGCTGCGCCAGGTACTGGAGGAGCTCAACGCCTTGCGCCAGCCCGCGGCGTTCGACCCGGCGCGCTGCGAGCGGCGCTTCTGCCTGGCGGCCTCCGACTACGTGGCCGAGCACATGCTGCCGCAGCTGGTCAAGGTACTGGAGCAGGAGGCGCCGGGGGTGTCGCTGGAGTACCGCACCTGGCAGGCCGGGCAGTATGCCTTGCTTGCCAGTGGCGAGATCGACCTGGCCACCACGCTGTTCGACGAGTCACCGCCCAACCTGCACGGTCGGTTGCTGGGCGAGGACCGGGCGGTATGCCTGATGCGTCACGACCATCCACTGAGCGCCCGCGCCGAGTTGAGCCAGGACGACTACCTGGCCTTCAAGCACGTAAGGGTGTCCGGGGGCGGCGACAAGGACAGCTTCATCGACCGTCATCTGCGCGCCCAGGGGCTGCAGCGGCGCATCAGCCTGGAGGTGCCGTTCTTCAGCGCGATGGTCCAGGTGCTCGGCAATGGCCAGGCCCTGGCCACAGTGCCCGAGCACATTGCCCGGCAACTGGCGCGGCTGCATGGCCTGAGTTGGCGGCCGATGGGCTTCATCGACCACACCCAGCGCTATTGGGTGGTCTGGCACCAGCGCCTGCAGGCCTCGGCCGAGCACCGCTGGTTGCGCAACCGGGTTTTCGAGGTGTGGCGTCAGTCGCAGTTCGGCGTGCAGGGCGGGCATGCGCCTTCGCCATAGCAGCTATGCGCGAAGCGGGGTTATTCGCAAACCGGCAGGCGCCTAGACTGCGGGCAATGGACACCGCCCAGGAGCGCGCGCATGACACCCGAACAATTCCGCCAGTACGGCCACCAACTGATCGACCTGATCGCCGACTACCGCCAGACCGTCGGCGAGCGCCCGGTCATGGCCCAGGTCCAGCCGGGCTACCTCAAGGCCGCCTTGCCCGAGGGCGCGCCGCAGAAGGGCGAGCCGTTTGAAGCCATCCTCGCCGACGTCGACAAGCTGGTGATGCCCGGCCTGTCCCACTGGCAGCACCCGGACTTCTACGGTTACTTCCCCTCCAACGGCACCCTGTCGTCGGTGCTCGGCGACTTCCTCAGCACCGGCCTGGGCGTGCTCGGCCTGTCGTGGCAGTCCAGCCCGGCCCTGAGCGAGCTGGAGGAAACCACCCTCGACTGGCTGCGTCAGCTGCTGGGTCTGAGCGGGCAATGGAGCGGGGTGATCCAGGACACCGCCTCGACCAGCACCCTGGTGGCGCTGATCAGTGCCCGCGAGCGCGCCACCGACCACGCCCAGGTGCATGGCGGCCTGCAGGCCCAGGCCAAACCGTTGATCGTCTACGTCAGCGCCCACGCCCACAGCTCGGTGGACAAGGCCGCGCTGTTGGCCGGCTTTGGCCGCGACAACATCCGCCTGATCCCCACCGACGCCCGCTACGCCATGCGTCCTGAAGCGCTGCGCGAGGCCATCGAGCAGGACCTGGCCGCCGGCAACCAGCCCTGTGCCGTGGTCGCCACCACCGGCACCACCACCACCACCGCGCTGGACCCGCTGCGCCCGATCGGCGAGATCGCCCAGGCCAACCAGCTGTGGCTGCACGTGGACTCGGCCATGGCCGGTTCGGCGATGATCCTCCCGGAGTGCCGCTGGATGTGGGACGGCATCGAGCTAGCCGATTCGGTGGTGGTCAACGCCCACAAGTGGCTGGGCGTGGCCTTCGACTGCTCGATCTACTACGTGCGCGATCCGCAGCACCTGATCCGGGTGATGAGCACCAACCCCAGCTACCTGCAGTCGGCGGTCGATGGCGAGGTGAAGAACCTGCGCGACTGGGGCATCCCGCTGGGGCGTCGGTTCCGGGCACTGAAACTGTGGTTCATGCTGCGCAGCGAAGGGGTCGAGGCCCTGCAGCAACGCCTGCGCCGCGACCTGGAAAACGCCCGCTGGCTGGCCGCCCAAATCGAGTCGGCACCGCAGTGGGAAGTGCTGGCGCCGGTGCAATTGCAGACCCTGTGCATCCGCCATCGCCCGGCGGGCCTCGAGGGCGAGGCGCTGGATGCCCACACCCGCGGCTGGGCCGAGCGCCTCAACGCCTCGGGTGACGCCTACGTGACCCCGGCGACCCTGGGCGGGCGCTGGATGGTGCGGGTGTCGGTGGGGGCGTTGCCGACCGAGCGTGAACATGTGCAGCAGTTGTGGGCGCGCTTGCAGGCGGTGGTGGCGGAGTAAACACCATTCAGGTTTCGCTGTATCTGTATGAATATAGCGATCAGGCGATCCTGTCCGGTGGCCATGGCGCCGGGCGCAGGCTGCGCAGCAGCAGGTCGGCCTGGGCCTGGGTGGAGGCGCGGGTGGGCCTGACCTGCCCCGAGCTGCCGGGCGCCATGCCGAAGCGGAAGATAGCGATAGCGTGTTTGCCGACAGCTGCGCGGTTTCAGCTATGCCAGCTGAATCAGCAGGCCGCTCGCCAGGCGCGGATCTGTTCCAGCGTGGCGGTGGCGCCGCCGCAGACGATTACCAGCACATTGCCGTAGGCCGCCACGGCCTCGGGGCGTTCGAGCAGGGCCAGCGCGGCGCCGCAGGCCGGTTCCACCAGCAGGCGATGATCACGCAGCAGGCGCTCGCAGGCATCGAGGGCTTCGCGGTCACTGACCAGGTGGCTGCGCACCGGGTGCTGGCGGGTGCAGGCCAGCGCCTGCTCGGCGACCCGCTTGGCGCCCAGCGAAGTGGCCACCGAGGCGATGCGCGGCAGTTCCACGGTGTGCCCGGCGGCGATGGCGGCGTGCAGCGACGCCGCGCCATCGGTCTCCACCGCCAGCACCGGTACATCCTGCCAGCCGTTGCGCTGCAAGCCTTCAACCACGCCGCGGAGCAGGCCGCCGCCGCCGACCGAAAGCACCACCGCGTCAGGCTTGACGCCGGCGGCGGCGACCTCGTCGATCATGCTGGCGTGGCCGGTCCACAGCAGCGGATCGTCGAACGGGTGGATGAAGGCGTCGTCCGCGCCGACCAGGGTCTGGGCGTGCTCATTGGCTTCCTGCCAGGAACTGCCGCGCACGATCACGCGGGCGTCTTCCAGACGCAGCAGTTCCCTGGCCCGTTCGGTAGTGGTCTCGGGCACCACCACGGTGACCGGTACACCGAGCTTGCGGCCGGCATAGGCCACCGCCAGGCCGGCATTGCCGCCGGACGACGAGACGAAATGCCGGGCACCCCGGGCATGGTGGACCTCGCAGGCATGGCCGACGCCGCGCAGCTTGAACGAACCGCACGGTTGCAGGGCTTCGAGCTTGAGCCACACCGGGCGGTCGGCGCTCAGGGACAATGGGCGGGATTCGATCAGCGGGGTAGGAATGTGCAGCGGCATGATGGGCTCCGGGGTTCAGTCGCGGGCAGCCGTGGCGGGCTCGCCGCGCAGCTGCTCCAGGTAGTTGTAGACGGTGTAGCGGGTCACGCCGAGGGCTTCGGCGGCTTTCTCCACGCCACCCTTGACGATGAACAGGCCGCGCTCCTGCATGAGGCGCACGGCCTCGACCTTGGCCTGTTTGTTCATCCGCCCCTGGCCGCTGCGTTGCAGCGCATCCTGGATGATCCCGGCCATCAGCGCGGTCATGTCGGCCGCCTCGTCGGCCGGCGCCGGTGTCGCGCCCAGTGGCTGGAAGTGCTGGAGAAAGGCCATGGCGGCCTCCAGGCCGGTGACGTCGGTGTTCACGCACAGGCTGGCGAAGGGCAGGCCGTCGCGGTCGCGGAAGATCGCCGTGGCGCTGCGCAGGCTGCGGCCCTTGAGGGTGGTGGGATAGTCGGGCAGCACCACCGGCGCGCAGCCCTGCTGGTCGGCCGAAGCCTGCATCAACGCCTTGAAGCCCTGGTCCTGCTCGGGGGCGGCGAGAATCGGGCTGCCGACCCGGCGACCGGAAAGATGGCCGTTGACGATCGCCACCACCGAGTGCTCCGGGTGTTCGAGGTCGTGCAGGAGGATCTCGACGTTGCGTGGGACGACACTGCCCAAGGCCTGCAGGGTGGCCTGGAGAACAGTCAGGGTGAGCTGGCGTTCTTGCTGGGTGGTGGGAGAGGGCATGGGAAGGGGCCTGATTCAATAATGTGTTGAATTTTACACAAAAAGTTGAATCTGGTGAGTGCAGTTGTTTGGCCCACATGAAAACGGGGCCAACCCGCTCCTGCGGGCTGCAGGAGCAAGTTGGCCCCGTTGTCAGGCGAATCAGCCCAGCTTTGGCGTACGCGGCGGGATCATGCGGCGCGAGCCGGTCGACTCGAAGGCAGCAGCGAATTTCAACAGATTGTTGTCACTGTACGCCTTGCCGGCGAAGGTCAGCCCCACCGGCATGCCGATATCGGC
Source organism: Pseudomonas sp. P110(2024) (assembly GCF_057480795.1). NCBI lineage: Bacteria > Pseudomonadati > Pseudomonadota > Gammaproteobacteria > Pseudomonadales > Pseudomonadaceae > Pseudomonas > Pseudomonas sp. P110(2024). Next base: position 45,258 of record NZ_JBLIYT010000021.1, on the reverse strand, counting down.
CATCACGCCCATCGGCACGGTCACGGTCGGTACGCCCAGGTGACGGATCGCCAGGTTGCCGTTGGCCACCCAGATGCCGTTGCTCCAGGCGATGTCCGCCGACTCCGGGTTCACATCGGCGTCCGCCGGGCCGACGTCGGCCACGGTGGGGAACAGCACCGCGTCCAGGCCCTGGGCGTCCATCCAGTCTTCCAGGTCGAGCTTGCGGGTGGCTTCCAGGCCGCGCAGGCCATCGGGCACGGTGGCGATCTGGTCCCAGGTCTTCAGGCCGCGCTTGGCCATGTTGACGTATTCGTCCATGCCGGCGGCCAGGTCGTCCTCACGGTTGGGCAGGGTGCCCGGGTCGTGGGGGAAGATCTGCGGGCCGTCGACATCGGCCAGGCGGTTGAGCTTGGGATCGTCGTTGGCGCGCAGGAAATCGTCGAAGGCCCAGCCGGACAGTTCCCACAGTTCGTCATGGAGGAACTCCTTGCTGACGATGCCGCGGGTGAACACGGTCGGCGCGCCCGGGCGATCGCCCTCGCAGTTGGACACCAGCGGGAAGTCGGTCTCGACCACTTCGGCGCCGGCCGCTTCCAGGGCCTGGCGCGCCTGCTGCCACAGTTCGATCACGCTGGCGCGGGTGTTGATGCGCTGTCCGGTCGGGCCGCCGATGCCGGGTTTTTCCGAGGTGCCTGCGTCGGGGTCGGCGTTGATGTACATGCGTGGCACGGCGAAGCGCTTGCCTTTGAGCGACTCGGCGCCTACGGCCAGGTCCAGGTACGAGCGGGGGCGCACGCTCGAGGCGGTCGGAATCGGCACCCATGGCTGCAGGCGCCACAGGTCGCCGCGGGTGTCGCTGTCGTCGGCCACCACCACGTCGAGGATTTCCAGCAGGTCGGCCATGGTCCTGGCATAGGGCACGACCACGTCCATGGTCGGTGTCAGCGGCCAGTTGCCGCGCACCGAGATCACCCCGCGTGACGGGGTGTAGGCGCACAGACCGTTGTTCGAGGCCGGGCCACGGCCACTGGACCAGGTTTCCTCGGCCAGGCCGAAGGCGCTGTAGCTGGCGGCGGTGGCGGTGCCGGCGCCGTTGGACGAGCCGGAGGCGAAGGGCGCGGTCAGGTAGGCGGCGTTGTACGGGCTTTCGGCGCGGCCATAGACGCCGCGCTGCATGCCGCCGTTGGCCATCGGCGGCATGTTGGTCTTGCCCAGGCAGATGGCGCCGCCGGCGCGCAGGCGCTCGACGGTGAAGGCATCGCGCTGGGCGACCAGGTCCTTGAACGCCGGGCTGCCGGAGGCGGCGGTCAGGCCCTTGACCAGGTAGCTGTCCTTGGCGGTGTAGGGAATGCCGTCCAGTGGGCCGAGGGTCTCGCCGCGGGCACGGCGGGCGTCGGAGGCTTCGGCCTCCTTGAGCGCGTCAGGGTTGCGCACGACCACGGCATTGAGTGCGGTGGCGGTGTCCTTGCCATCGTAGGCGTCGATGCGCGCCAGGTAGGCCTTGACCAACTCGACGGCGGTCGTGCGGCCGGACTCGAGCGCGTCGCGCAGCTCGGCAATGGAAACCTCGGTTACCTCGATCATGCTGTCACCACAGTTGTGCAGGTGGAAAAATCATGGCGGCGAGTGTAGCAAGAAGGTCCTGCTGGGCGCAGGCATGCAGCGGGGAAATGGTTGGTTGCAGCCAGGCAATCGAACGGCGGGGCGGTGTGCGCGGTTGCCTATGCCCCTCGAGGCATAGACAACACGGATGAGGTGCTCGCGTCGCGGTGTGTGGGGTAGCAGGATCACTCCAGGTCGCTGGCCGCGTGGCGCTCCGCCACTTGGCTGGCTTCCTCGCCCCAGGTGCGGTTGACGCGGGTGCCGCGCTGCACCGCCGGGCGTTGGGCGATGGCTTCGGCCCAACGCTGCACGTTCGGGTACTCGTGCACCGCGAGGAACTCGGCCGCGCCGTACAGGTTGCCGCGCACCAGTTGGCCGTACCAGGGCCACACGGCGATGTCGGCGATGCTGTAGGCGTCGCCGCCCAGGTAGGCGCTTTCGCCCAGGCGACGGTCGAGCACATCGAGCTGGCGCTTGGCTTCCATGGTGAAGCGGTTGATGGCGTACTCGAACTTTTCCGGCGCGTAGACGTAGAAGTGGCCGAAACCGCCGCCCAGGTAAGGCGCCGAGCCCATCTGCCAGAACAGCCAGTTGAGGCTTTCGGTGCGCGCGGCCAGGTCCTTGGGCAGGAAGGCGCCGAACTTTTCCGCCAGGTACAGCAGGATCGAACCGGACTCGAACACCCGCACCGGCGGTTCGACGCTGCGGTCGAGCAGGGCGGGGATCTTCGAGTTGGGATTGACCTGCACGAAGCCGCTGCCGAACTGGTCGCCCTCGCCGATGCGGATCAGCCAGGCGTCGTATTCGGCATCGCTGTGGCCGAGGGCCAGCAGTTCTTCCAGGAGAATGGTGACCTTGACCCCGTTGGGCGTGGCCAGGGAGTACAGCTGCAGCGGGTGCTTGCCGGTGGGCAGCGGCTTGTCGTGGGTGGGGCCGGCCACCGGACGGTTGATGCTGGCGAACTGGCCGCCGGAGGGCGCCTCGAAGGTCCAGACCTTGGGCGGAACGTAGGGCTTGCTCATGGGGAATCTCCAGGGTGGCGCAATGCGGGTTGACTGCTTCTATGCCATGGATTCGCCAATGGTCACAAGCGCGACATGCGCTTTGTAGGAGGTCGCCCAGCCCTTTCGCGACGCAAGGCCGCTCCTACGCGGACCGTGCAGGGGCTGCGGCCTGGGCCTCGGGTTTGTTCGCAGGCTTGAGCCGCGACACGCCGAACAGCACCAGCACCAGCCCGGCCACTTGGTACAGCGAAACCGCCTCGCTGAGGATCAGCCACGAGGCCAGCATGGTCAGCACCGGCCCCAGGTTGCCCACCGCGGCCGTGTGCGTAGGCCCCATGCGCTGGATCGCCAGGGCCACCCAGTAGATCGGCAGCACCGTGGAGAACAACGCCATCAGCGCCGCGTTGAGCCACACCGCGCTGGGCAGTTGCAGCAACGGCGCGACATCCGCCACCAGCAGGTAATGGGCCAGCACCATCAGCGACGAGGCGCTGCCGCACAGGCCGGCCAGGCGCATCGAGTTCATGCGCTTGAGCATCATCCCGGTGCCGGAATAGTACAGGGCATAGGTCACCGCGCTGGCGAACACCCACAGCGAGCCGACCAGCACCTGGTTGCCAGTGCCCGCGCTGGCGATGTCATGCACGAAGGCGATGCCCAGCCCCAGGTAGCACAGGCCCATGGCCGCCAGCGTGCGCAGGGTGGGGCGTTCGCGTTGGACGACGGCCTGGATCACCAGCACCAGGGTCGGGTAGGTGAACAGGATCAGGCGCTCCAGGCCGGCGCTGATGAACTGCAACCCATAGAAGTCGAACAGGCTGGCCAGGTAGTAGCCGAACAGGCCAAGCAGGGCAACCCGCAGGCCATCGCCGGCGCTCAGCGGCGCACCGCCCTGGCCACGACTGGCCCACACCAGCCAGGCGAACAGCGGCAGCGACAAGGCCATGCGCAGCGCCAGCAGGCTGATGGCGTCCACCGGGCCTGCGGCATAGGCGAGCTTGACGAAGATGGCCTTGAAGCTGAAACCCAGGGCCGCGAGGACGGCATACAGGCTGCCGTTGGCGAGGGCGCGGTGGAGCGGGGCGGGCAGGCGGGTCATGACAGGTCCGTGACGGCTAGGGGGCGTGGCTTATTCTGCGCAGAACGCAGGCAGGCTAGAATCGCTTTTTCTCGAACATGGCGTTCTGATTTGGAGAAGCCCTGATGCACTTCGACCTCGCGGACCTGCGCCTGCTCGCGGCCATTGCCGCGACCGGCAGCCTGAGCAAGGCGGCGGCGACCTTCCCGGTGGCGGTATCGGCCGCCAGCACCCGGCTGCGCCTGTTCGAGGCGCGCTGTGGCTTGACCCTGTTCCTGCGCAAGGCCGACGGCATGCAGCTGACGCCTGCCGGGCGCCTGGTGCTGGAGTCGGCGCGCGGCGTGTTGGGCGAGGCGCAGAAGCTGCACGACACCCTCGACGAACATGCCGGCCAGCGGCGCATCACCCTGCACCTGGCGGCCTCCACGGTGACCAACAGCACCTTGCTGCCGGCGGTGCTCGGGCCGTTCCTGGCCGACTACCCGGAGGTGGACCTGCAACTGGTCGAGCACAAGAGCATCGATGTGCTGCGCGTGGTGCTGGCCGGGGAGTGCGAGATCGGCGTGTACGACGGCAACCTGGTCAATGACGGCCTGGTGTCGCTGCCGTTTCGCACCGAACGCCTGGTGTTGCTGGTGCCGGTCGATCACCCGTTGGCCGGGCGCGGCCAGCTGCGACTGGCGGATGCGCTGGGGTTTGCTTTCGTCTGCCTGCCGGCCGAGCGCGCCATGCAGCGTTTCGTCGAGGAGCTGGCGATGAACCTGGCCATGCCGCTGAAGGTACGGGTGCGTGCCCCCAGCTTCGAAGCCATCGCCCAGCTGGTGGCCCAGCACGCCGGCATCGCCCTGATGCCCGAGACCGCCGCGGTGCGCGCCGAGCAGGAACTGGCGGTGCGCCGGGTGGCTCTGGAGGAGCGCTGGGCGACCCTGGAACTGCGCATTTGCTTGCGTGGTTGGGAGACGCTGAGCTCCCATGGGCGGCAACTGGTGAGCTTTCTTTCCGAGCAATAACGCGAGCGAATGGGTTGCTCGTCAGAATGCCATCATTTGGATATCAAATGTGCCTGTGCAAAAGCCTTCGAACGCATACAATCAGCGCTCTGAACGGTAATTCACAGGCCACACCCACCCATGGCGTTCGACGCTTGCACCCTGCTGACCCTCTCCATCGCCCTGGCCGCAGTCGCCGCCTTGTACCTGGCGGTGGAGTGGATCAGCGTACGTGAGACTTCCTTGCTGTGCTGGAGCGCCAGCTTCGCCACCATCAGCGTCGGCTCCTCGCTTGCATTGCTGCGCGGCAGCGGCTATCTGTTCATCGGCATCTGGTTCGCCAATGGCATGCTGGTCGCCGCCCACTGGTTGTTTTTGCTGGGTGTTTCGCGCTTCACCGAGACGCGCCTGTCGCGGGCCTGCTACCTGGCGCCGCTGCTTTGGGCGAGCCTGCTGCTGCTGCCGCAATGGCCGCTGTGGTCGAAGACTTTCCTGGTGCTCAACTCGCTGCTGGTCGCCGGCTTTACCCTGTACGCCAGCGCGTTGCTGCGCCCGCACGGCAAGTCCCTCAGCGTGGGGGCGGTCCAGTTGCGCTACATCCTGCTGCTGCACGGCCTGTTCTACCTGGCCAAGACCTTGCCGGCGCTGCTGCCAGGGACACTGATCGACCTCACGGCGTTCCGTGGGCAGATCATCCAGGCGTCGCTGCTGGAGGGCGCCATGGCGATCATGCTGATCGCCCTGTCGATGACCGGCACCGTGCGCTACCGCCGCGAAGAGCGCATCGAGCGCCTGGCCGCGCGTGATCCGTTGACCGCGCTGTACAACCGTCGCGCCCTGGAGGTACGGGCGGCGAACCTGCTCAAGGAGGTCTCGGCGCAACGTCCGGGCGCCTTGCTGCTGATCGACATCGACCACTTCAAGTTGGTCAACGACCTGCACGGGCACGCCGCCGGCGACCGCCTGCTGGTGGCCTTGAGCGAGATGATCCGGGCATTGCTCCCAGAGCGGTCGATCGCAGCGCGCCTGGGGGGCGACGAGTTCGTCATCCTGCTGGGCGATGCCTCGCGCCAGGCCATCGAGCAGTTGGCCGATGCCTTGCGTCGGCAGTTCCAGGCCACGGCCGAACAGGCGTTCCGCACCCCGGAGGCGGTGACCCTGAGCATCGGCGCCAACCTGTTCGACCGGCCACCGGCCAGCCTGGCGGCCCTGATCGAGCAGGGCGATGTGCTGCTGTACGCCTCCAAGCGCGGCGGGCGCAACAGCCTGCAGCTGGTGGACGGGCTGCGCGGCTGAGCTACTTGTTGTTGATGCATTGCGACTGCACCGAGTAGCGCACGGTGCGCAGGGTGCCCTGGCTGTCCTCGAAGGTCATCAGCCGAGGCACCACCTCGCAGGTGCGCGGGTCGCCCGACTGGCGCACGAGGCGGGCGACGTCGAGCTTCATGCCATAGCGATAGTCGACGATCTCCGGCATCGGCTTGGCGCGTTGCGCCGCGTAGGCCGCCACGGCCTGCTGGTGGTCCTCAATCAACTGCTCGCTGTCTTGCCTGGAAAAACCCGTGGCCTGGGCCGAAAGGGAAAGCGCCAGCAGGGCGGCGATCAGGGTCGGTCGTAGCATGTGCGTGTCTCCGAAAGGTTCGTTTCGCAGTCCACGCTAGCGACGGGCAGCCGACAGCGGCATGACGCCCGGGTTACAGATATGAAAGGTGGCCGTGGATGCCGATCCCGCGGCCGTGAATGACACGATTGTAATCCTCCCATCACCTTCCCGTTATCCGCCGGCGGCGAGCATCAGGCTTGGCCAACGGGGCTGGGCGCGCATGCACCTGGCCAGACCAGGGACGCTCCAGCGCCAAGGCCCGAGAACAAGAACAGCCGCAATCGAAGGAGCAACGGATGACAAGCAATCCAACACTTTCCCTGGCCGCCCTGCTGGCCCTGGCCGGCTTTGGCCCGGTGGCCTCGGCCGCGCAAGCGCAGCAGGCAGGGTTCATCGAGGGCAGCCGGCTGAGCGTGCTCAACCGCAATTACTACTTCAATCGTGACCATCGCGACGGTTACGCCCCTACCTACAACCCTGGCAAGGCCAGTGACAACGGTTACTCCGAAGCCTGGGCCCACGCCATCATCACTCGCTTCGAATCCGGCTTCACCCAGGGCACGGTGGGCGTCGGCGTGGATGCCTTCGCCATGCTCGGTCTCAAGCTCGACACCGGTGGCGGGCGCAACGGCGGGCGCAGCTCGTTCGACGTGCTGCCGGTGGACCGTGATGGCCAGGCCCGCGACGAATACAGCAAGGTCGGCGGCGCGGCCAAGGTGCGCCTGTTCGACACCGTGCTGCGGGTGGGCGATGTGTTCCCGGTCAACCCGGTGGTGGCGGCCGGTGACTCACGGCTGCTGCCGGAAAGCTTTCGCGGGGTGACCCTGGAGAACACCAGCCTGCAAGGCCTGACGCTGCAGGCCGGGCGCCTGCACGCCATGAGCCAGCCGGTGTCCAGCGACCTGCGCGAGAACTTCGTGACCTTCTACGGCGGCCCGGTGGATTCGCCGTGGATCGCCTATGGCGGTGGCGACTACGCGATCAATGAAAACGTCAGCGTGAGCCTGTTCGGCAGCCGCCTGAAGGATGTGTGGAACCAGTACTACGCCGGCACCAGCGTGACCTGGCCGTTGTCGGACGAACTGGCGCTGATCGGCGGGTTCAATTTCTACAACGCCAAGGACGAAGGGCGTCAGCGCCTGGGGCAGTTCGACAACGACATCTGGAGCGCCAAGCTTGGCGTGCGCTACGGCGCTCACACCCTCGCGCTCACCCACCAGCGCAACAACGGCGACGACGATTTCGACTACCTGCGCCAGTCCGACTCGATCTTCCTCGACAACTCCATCCAGTACAGCGACTTCAACTCGCCGAAGGAGCGCTCGTGGATGCTGCGCTACGACCTGAACATGGCCGCCTACGGCGTGCCGGGGTTGTCGTTCATGACCCGCTACGGCCGGGGCAGCGACGCCGACTACAGCAACGCCAACGCCTACTACATGCGCCGCGACGACAACGGCGATCCGCTTACCGACCAGAAGCGCTGGGAGCGTGACATCGAGGTCAAGTACGTGGTGCAGACCGGCGCGGCCAAGGACCTGTCGCTGCGCGTGCGCCAGGCCACCACCCGGGCCACGGCCTTTGAGTCGGACCTGGACGAGGTGCGGGTGATCGTCGAGTACCCGCTGTCGATTCTCTGATCAACCCCCTATTCACCTTGAGAAGCCCCTGTGCTCCTTTGGTTACAGGTGAATGTATTGACGCCTCGAACGAGGCGTCTTTTTTTTGCCGCGGGCTTAAACCGAAAGTCTTGGGGCGTTGGCCTCAATGACCGAACGCTTTCAGGCTGCCTTTGCGACTGGCTTCATAAGCCTCCCGCTCCATTGGCCGTGCCTGCGGGTTGCCCAGGTCTTCCATGGTCAGGCGATGGGTCTCCGGCGCCAGGTAGGCGGCGAATGCGCATACGCAGGTGACCAGGAACGCCAGGCCGCCGACCACCAGCCAGATATGCTCCGAGCCCGGAGGCGCCACGGCGGCGAACAGCGCCGGCAGCATGGCGGTGATCATGGTGCCGATGTTCTGCGCGATGGCCATGGCCGAGACGCGGTAGCGGGTGTGGAACAGCTCCGGGTAGAAGCTTGGGAACACCGCGTTGTAGCCCTGGTAGACCATGCCCCACATGAGGATCGAGGCGGCGAAGGCCAGCGGCACATTCTGGATGCTGATCGCGTACAGGTAGACGAAGGCCAGCAGGCCCGAGCCCAGGCAGCCGGCGATCATGGTCGGGCGGCGGCCGATGCGGTCGGACAGGTTGCCGACGAAGGGGATCACCAGCACCGCGACGATATTGCCCACCACCGGGATCCACAGGTACACGCTCTTGTCGAAACCGATGCCGTAGGCCGGCTGCACCGCGTAGGCCGCGCCGAAGATGGTGGCAACCACCGGAATCACGTTCATCAGCGCCATGAACATCACCAGCACCATGTGCTTCCAGCTGTGGCGGAAGGCTTCGCCGATCGGCGACTTGGCGACCTTGTCCTGTTTCTCCTCCTGGACGAAGGCCGGGGTCTCGTGCACCTCCTTGCGGATGATGAAGCCGGCAATCAGCACCACTGCGCTCATCAGGAACGGGATGCGCCAGCCCCACTCGTTGAAGGCCTCGCTGGGCATGAAGTAGGCCAGCGGCAGGAACACCGCCGCCGCCATCACCTGGCCGGCCTGCACGCCTTGCAGGGTGTAGCTGGCGTAGTAGCCGCGGCGGCCGAACGGCGCGTGCTCCATGATCATCGAGCTGGCCCCGGAGATCTCGCCGGCCACGGCGAAGCCCTGGACCAGGCGCAGCAGCACCAGCAGCGCCGGGGCCAGCAGGCCGATGTCGTGGTAGGTGGGCAGCAGGCCCACGGCCATGGTCGACAGGCCCATCAGGAACATGCACAGCAGCAGCACGTTCTTGCGTCCGCGGGTGTCGCCCCAGTGGCCGAGCACGCAGGCGCCGATCGGGCGCGCCAGGTAACCCACGCCGTAGGTGGCCAGCGAGGCGATGATGGCCATCTTCGGGTCGCTGGAGGGGAAGAAGATCTGCGGGAAGATCAGCGCCGCGGCCTGGGCGTAGATAAAGAAATCGTAGTACTCGAGGGCAGAGCCGATCCATCCGCTGGCGGTGGCTTTCTTGGCTTGGGAGCTTGAGCGGGCCATGTTGTCTCCGTTGTTCTTGTCAGGGGGCCGTATGGTCAGCGCGCGCAGGGCACGGCAACGGGGCTGTAGGGAGAAGACGAACGCGGCGGCGTGGATCGCAGGGCGAGCAAGGTGTGCATAGGTCGGTACCCGTTTTCTTGAACTTATTATGTGGTGACGTTGGGCGTTGCAGCGCAGGGCCCGCCGAACGACCGGCGTGGCAGCGAGAAGGGCCGGCGGGCCTGCGACTGGTGTTCATGGTTGTTCACGGGGGTGGGTGAATCAATTCGCCGGAACGGGTTTTGTTCGGTAATCGAACAAAAACTAACTGTTTCGTACAAAGTTCATTGCCGGGGCGACTTTACCTGCGAATAATCGATCGTGCCAGGGCCTGACCAGCCGCCTCTCTCAATAACAAGGAACACCCGCCATGCACCGTTCGATCGCCACCGTTTCCTTGAGCGGCACTTTGCCGGAAAAACTTGAAGCCATCGCCGCCGCAGGGTTCGACGGCGTCGAGATCTTCGAGAACGACCTGCTGTACTACGCCGGCAGCCCCCGCGAGATCCGCCAGCTGTGCACGGACCTGGGGTTGGAGATCACCTTGTTCCAGCCGTTTCGCGACTTCGAGGGCTGTCCTCGTGACCGTCTGCACAAGAACCTCGACCGCGCCGAGCGCAAGTTCGACCTGATGCAGGAGCTGGGCACCGACCTGGTGCTGGTGTGCAGCAACGTCCAGCCTGACGCGCTGGGCGACGAACAACTGCTGGTGGACGACCTGGGCCTGCTCGCCGAGCATGCCGGTGCCCGCGGCCTGCGCATCGGCTACGAGGCCCTGGCCTGGGGCCGCCACGTCAACACCTGGCAGCAGGTATGGAACCTGGTGCGCCAGGCGGACCACCCGGCGCTGGGGGTGATCCTCGACAGCTTCCATACCCTGTCGATCAAGGGCGATCCCAGCGGCATTCGCGATATCCCCGGCGAGAAGATCTTCTTCGTGCAAATGGCCGACGCGCCGATCCTGGCAATGGACGTGCTGGAGTGGAGCCGGCATTTCCGTTGCTTCCCGGGACAGGGCGAGATGGACCTGGCGGGTTTTCTCGCGCCGATCCTGGCCACCGGCTACCGCGGTCCGCTGTCGCTGGAGGTCTTCAACGACGGTTTCCGCGCGGCACCGACCCGGCAGAACGCCGCCGACGGCTTGCGCTCGCTGCTGTACCTCGAAGAAAAGACCCGCGTTGAGCTGGAGCGTGAGGCACGCGCCGTCGAGCCCGGCGTGCTGTTCGCGCCGCCTGGCGCAAGCCGTTACGACGGCGTGGAGTTCATCGAGTTTGCCGTCGACGAGGCGGTCGGCGCGCGCCTGGGTGGGTGGCTCAAACGCCTGGGCTTCGCCGAGGCCGGCGAACATCGCAGCAAGGCGGTGCGCCTGCTGCGCCAGGGCGATATCAACATCGTGCTCAACGCCGAACCTTACTCGTTCGCCCACAACTTTTTCGAGGCCCATGGTCCGTCGTTGTGCGCCACGGCGCTGCGGGTGAATGACGGCCAGGCCGCGCTGCGGCGCGCCACCGCCTACCGTGGCCAGCCGTTCCGTGGCCTGGTCGGCCCCAACGAGCGCGAGATCCCGGCGGTGCGCGCGCCCGACGGCAGCCTGCTGTACCTGGTGGAACCGGACGCCGACGGCCCGAGCCTTTACGACATCGATTTCCACCTGGATCAGAACGCCCGGGCCAGCGGCGGGCTCAAGCGCATCGACCACATGGCCCTGGCGCTGCCGGCCGAGGCGCTGGACAGCTGGGTGCTGTTCTACAAGAGCGTGTTCGATTTCACCGCCGACGACGAGGTGGTACTGCCTGACCCCTATGGCCTGGTCAAGAGCCGTGCCCTGCGCAGTCACTGCGCCAGCCTGCGGCTGCCGTTGAACATCTCGGAGAACCGCAACACCGCCATCGCCCATGCCCTGGACAGCTATCGCGGCTCGGGCGTGCACCATGTCGCCTTTGACTGCGAGGACATCTTCGCTGAGGTGGCCCGGGCCAAGGAGGCCGGCGTGCCGTTGCTGGAGATCCCGCTGAACTACTACGACGACCTGGCGGCGCGCTTCGAGTTCGATGACGAGTTCCTCAGCGAGCTGGCGTACTACAACGTGCTGTACGACCGCGATGCCCAGGGCGGCGAGCTGTTCCATGTGTACACCGAGCCGTTCGAAGGGCGCTTTTTCTTCGAGGTCCTGCAGCGCAAGGGCGGTTACGCCGGCTATGGCGCGGCCAACGTCGCGGTGCGCCTGGCGGCGATGGCCAAAGCGCGCAGCGGTGCGGCGCGCACGGCGGTGTTGTAAATCAGGGTCCCATCGCGGGGCAAGCCGCTCACAACACCACGCTTCCCTGCACCGCCCGGCTCACGGATAATCGTCCGGATTCCTATAACGAGCCTGTGAGTCGGTATGAGTGATTCGGTAGCAAAGCCTGAAGTCGAAGGGCTGCGCAGATCGCGCAAGAACAACCCGGAAAAGACCCGCGAGAACATTCTCCAGGCCGCCATCACCGAGTTTGTCCAGCAGGGCCTGGCCGGTGCCCGGGTCGACGCCATCGCCGAGCGTACCGCCACCTCCAAGCGCATGATCTACTACTACTTCGGCAGCAAGGAGCAGCTCTACGTCGAATGCCTGGTCAAGCTCTACGGCGACATCCGCAAGACCGAGCACAGCCTGGACCTCGACTCGCTGTCGCCTGAACAGGCGATTCAGCGCCTGGTGGAATTCACCTTCGACCACCACGCCGACAACGTCGACTTCGTGCGCATCGTCTGCACCGAGAACATCCACTATGGCGAGTACGTCAAGCAGTCGCCGGTGATCCGCGAGATGAGCAGCATGGTGCTCGACGCACTGGGCAAGATTCTCGCCCGTGGCGTGGAGCAGGGCGTGTTCCGCCCGGGGATCGAGGTGATCGACCTGCACATGCTGATGAGCTCGTTCTGCTTCTATCGGGTGTCGAACCGCCACACCTTCGGCGACATCTTCCAGATCGACCTGGCCGACGAGCAGGTCAAGCAGCGTCAAAAGCAGGTGATCTGCGAGGCGGTGATGCGCTACATCAAGGCCTGAGCACGCTCAACCGGCGAACACCACCCCGGTGCGCGCCGCGGCGTTGCGGATGTGCTCCTGCATTGCCCGTTGCGCGCCGGCCTGGGAGCGGCGGGCGAGGGCGCGGAGGATCTTGCGGTGCTCCTGCCAGGTTTCCATGGCCCGCTCGGGGCGGATGAACGGCAGTTTCTGGCTTTCCAGGAAAATGTCCTGGCTGGCGGTGATCACCTGCAGCATCGCGCGGTTGCCGCTGGCCTGCAGCAGTTGCTGGTGGAAGGCGAAGTCCAGGCGTGCGGCGGCCTCGAAGCGCCCGGCGCGCAACTCCACGGCCATTGCCTCGACGTTGGCCTGCAACGCGTCCAGGTCATCGGCGGTCAACGCCAGGGCCGCCTGGCCGGCGGCGAAGCCTTCCAGGGCGTAACGCAGCTGGAAGGTGTCGGCGGCCGAGACCTGTTCGGCATAGGGCCAGGCGAAGCTGCCTGGCGATGGCTGGCCGGTGGCCGGAGCCAGGACGAACACCCCCTTGCCCGGTTGCACGCTGACCAGTCCCAGGGCGCTGAGCGACGACAAGGCCTCGCGCAGCGACGCCCGGCTCACGCCCAGGCGTTCGGCCAGGTCGCGCTGCGAAGGCAGGGCGTCGCCAGGCTGGTAGCCGTCCTGCTCGATCAGTTGGCGGATGGCCTGCAGGGCGATTTCCGGGACGGGGCGCGTGGCGGTGGCGAGCATGCTGTTCAGACCGGTCTGAGGGCGATGGCCTCCCTTTTACGGGCAATCGGCACGGCGTGGCAAGCCTTGCCTCGTCCTGGCGCAGGCCCTGCGGCCGTTGCGCGAAAGCGGGGCACGGGATGCTTCGAGGTCGCAACTGTTCAGACCAGTAAGACCTGATCGGCGCCTTGCGCCACGCCGCTCGCAGGTGTTTTGCCCAAGACTGGCATGGCCCGTGCACTGGCACCGCAGCCCCTTTCCGGACTCCTGCGAGGCCTTTCGATGAAGACGTTCCGCTCCCTGTTCCTGGCCACCCTGTTCTGCGCCACCCCTCTGGCAATGCCCCTGGCCCAGGCCGACGCGCTGGCTGACATCACCGCCCGCGGCGTGCTCAAGGTGGCCGTGCCCCAGGACTTCCCGCCGTTCGGTTCGGTCGGCCCGGACCTCAAGCCTCGCGGCCTGGACATCGACACCGCGCAACTGCTGGCCGACAAGCTTGGCGTCAAGCTGGCCCTGACCCCGGTCAACAGCACCAACCGCATCCCGTTCCTCACCACCGGCAAGGTCGACCTGGTGATCTCGAGCCTGGGCAAGAACCCTGAGCGCGCCGCGGTGATCGACTTCTCGCGCCCCTATGCGCCGTTCTACCTGGCGGTGTTCGGCCCGGCCGAGGCACCGGTCGACGCGATCGAAGCCCTGGCCGGCAAGACCATCAGCGTCACCCGCGGCGCCATCGAGGACATGGAACTGAGCGCCGTGGCGCCCAAGGGCGCGATCATCAAGCGTTTCGAGGACAACAACTCGACCATCGCCGCCTACCTGTCCGGGCAGGTCGAGCTGATCGCCAGCGGCAGCGTGGTGATGGCCGCCATCGCCGCAAAGAACCCGGCCAAGGTGCCGGTGCTCAAGGTCAAGCTCAAGGACTCGCCGGTCTACGTGGGCCTGGCCAAGAACGAGCCGGCGCTGTTGCAGAAGGTCAATGCCACCCTCGACGCCGCCAGGACCGACGGCAGCCTGAACCGCAACGCCGAGAAGTGGCTCAAGCAGCCGCTGCCGGCCGATCTCTGAGCGCTTGAGCGATGGCCTATCAATTCGACTTCGCCCCGGTGCTGGCGCAGGGCGACCTGTTGCTGCGGGGCATGCTGTTCACCCTGGAGCTGACCCTGGTCGGCACCGTGCTCGGGGTCGCCATCGGCGTGCTCGGCGCGGTGAGCCGGGCCTGGCGCCTGCGGCCGTTCGACGCGCTGTTCGGGCTGTACGTGGAGCTGATCCGCAACACGCCGTTCATCGTCCAGCTGTTCTTCATCTTCTTCGGCCTGCCGGCGCTGGGCGTGCGCCTGAGCGAATGGCAGGCAGCGGTGCTGGCGATGGTGATCAACCTGGGCGCCTACTCGACCGAGATCATCCGCGCCGGTATCCAGGCGATCCCCAAGGGCCAGCTCGAAGCCGCGGCCGCGCTGGCCCTGAGCCGTTTCGAGGCGTTTCGCCACGTGGTGTTGCAACCGGCCCTGGCCAAGGTGTGGCCGGCGCTGACGAGCCAGATCGTGATCGTCATGCTCGGCTCGGCGGTGTGTTCGCAGATCGCCACCGAAGAGCTGTCGTTCGCCGCCAATTTCATCCAGTCGCGCAATTTCCGCGCCTTCGAGACCTACCTGTTGACCACGCTGCTGTACCTGCTGATGGCCATCGTCGTGCGCCAGTTGCTGGCCTGGATCGGCCAGCGCCTGCTGATGGGGAGACGCTGAATGGACTTCACCTTGTGGGATATCGTGCGCAACCTCATGACCGGGTTGCAGTGGACTTTGCTGCTGTCGTTGGTGGCGTTCGCTTGCGGCAGCGTCGGTGGGCTGTTGCTGCTGGTGGCGCGGATCAGTGACCGGCCACTGCTGCGCGGCGCCGCCCGTGCGTTCATCGAGCTGTTCCAGGGCACGCCGCTGTTGATGCAGCTGTTCATGGTGTTCTTCGGCATCGCCTTGTTCGGCATCGACGTGTCGGCGTGGATGGCCGCGGCCATCGCCCTGACCTTGTTCACCAGCGCCTTTCTCGCCGAGATCTGGCGCGGCTGCGTGGAGGCGATCCCGCGGGGCCAGTGGGAGGCCTCCGCCAGCCTGGCCATGGGCCGCCTGGAGCAGTTGCGCCATGTGGTCCTGCCCCAGGCGTTGCGCATCGCCATAGCCCCCACCGTGGGCTTCTCGGTGCAGGTGGTCAAGGGCACGGCGGTCACCTCGATCATCGGTTTCACCGAGCTGACCAAGACCGGCGGCATGCTGGCCAACGCCACTTTCGAGCCATTCCTGATCTACGGCCTGGTGGCCGTGGGCTACTTCATCCTCTGCTACCCGCTCTCGCTGAGCGCCCGTTACCTGGAAAGGAGGCTGCATGCCCCTGCTTAGAGTGTCCGCGCTGCACAAGTACTACGGCGACAACCACGTGCTCAAGGGGGTCGACCTGAGCATCGAGGAGGGTGAGGTGGTGGCCATCATCGGCCGCAGCGGATCGGGCAAGAGCACCTTCCTGCGCACCCTCAATGGCCTGGAGTCGATCAGCGACGGGGTGATCGAGGTGGATGGCGAATACCTCGATGCTGGCCGTGCCGACCTGCGCGCGCTGCGCCAGAAGGTCGGCATGGTGTTCCAGCAGTTCAACCTGTTCCCGCACCTGACCGTGGGCGAGAACGTGATGCTCGCGCCCCAGGTGGTGAAGAAGACCGGCAGGGCCGAGGCACGCCAGTTGGCCGAGCGGATGCTCGAGCGGGTAGGGCTGGGCGACAAGATCGACGCCTACCCCGACCGCCTTTCCGGTGGGCAGCAGCAGCGGGTGGCCATCGCCCGGGCGCTGGCCATGTCACCCAAGGTGCTGCTGTGCGACGAGATCACCTCGGCACTGGACCCGGAACTGGTCAACGAGGTGCTGGGCGTGGTGCGCCAGCTGGCGAAGGAGGGCATGACCTTGGTCATGGTCACCCACGAGATGCGCTTCGCCCGCGAGGTGGGCGACAAGCTGGTGTTCATGCACCAGGGCAAGGTGCACGAGACCGGCCACCCGCGCGACGTGTTTGCCGCGCCGCGCACGGCGGAATTGGCCAACTTCATCGGTGCGGTGGCGGGGGCCTGAGGGCTGCATCGCTTCGTCGCGCGGCAGCCCGGATTGCGCACGCGCGGGCTTGCTAGAAGCTGGCGAAGTGTGCCTGCATGCGCTCGGCATCGGCCGGGCGCCCGCTGAACAGCTCGAACGCCTTGACCGCCTGGAACACTGCCATGGTGCCACCGTCCAGGGTGCGGCAGCCCAGGGCCCGGGCATGGCGCAGCAGCTCGGTCTCCAAGGGGAAGTAGATGATCTCCGCCACCCACAGCCGTGGGTGCAGCAGCGCGGGAGGCAAGGGGGTGCCGGGCAGCTTGGCCATGCCCACGGGTGTGGTGTTGACCAGGCCATCGGCGTCGGCCACCGCGCTGGCCAAGTCCTCGCCGAGCACGGCGCGACCGACGCCGAAACGCTGGGTGAGATTGTCCACCAGTGCCCGGGCGCGGGCCTGGTCGACCTCGAACAGCTGCAAGCGCTCGACGCCTTCGGCCAACAGCGCATGGGCCACCGCCGCGCCCGCGCCGCCCGCGCCCAGCTGTACCACCTGACGGAGCGCGACGCCGGGCAGGCCGCGCCGCAAGCCTTCGGCGAAGCCCAGGCAGTCGGTATTGTGGCCAACCCGCCGGCCCTCGCGCAGCACCACGGTGTTCACCGCGCCAATGCCACGCGCTTCGTCCGACAGCGCGTCGAGCAGCGGCAGGATCGCCTGCTTGAACGGGAAGGTGATATTGAGCCCGGTGAACCCGGTGCGCTCGGCGGCATCGAGCAGGGCGGGCAGGGCGCTGTCGTCCAGGCCCAGCTGGTCGGCGTCGATCAGCCGGTACAGGTAGCGCAGCGCCTGGGCGTCGCCTTCACGCTCGTGCAGCGCCGGTGTGCGCGAGGCCTGGATGCCACGGCCAATGAGGCCGGCAAGGATGCCTGTGCCGCTCATGCCGCGTGCTCGCGCAGGTGTTCGCCGAAGTAGCCCAGGGCCATGCGGTAGCCCTGGCTGCCGAGGCCGCAGATCACCCCCACGGCGATGCTGGAGACGAACGACAGGTGACGGAACGGCTCGCGCTTGTGCACGTTGGACAGGTGCACCTCGATCACCGGAAGCTCGCTGGCCACCAGGGCGTCGCGGATGGCCACCGAGGTGTGGGTCCAGGCGGCAGGGTTGATCAGGATGCCGTGGCAACGGCCACGGGCGGCATGGATCCAGTCGAGTAGCTCGCCTTCGTGGTTGGTCTGGCGAAACTCCAGTTCCAGGCCCAGTTCAGCGGCGCTGGCGGCGCAGAGCCGGGCCAGGTCGGCAAGGGTTTCATGTCCGTACTGGGCGGGTTCGCGGGTGCCCAGCAGATTGAGGTTGGGGCCGTTGAGCACGAGGATTCGGGGTGTCATGACGGGGTATCACTTTGTTGTTTTTGGATGTCTCGATAATTGTACTACCTGGTTAGTATCGTCAAATCATCATCGATTGAAAGCGGGCGATTATCGGACCTGGCCCGCGACAGATCCGCCAAAGGCATTAAAAACACCGCGGCCATGCCCGAGCAATCCAGTCGGCTAAGCTTGATCGCGCAGGTGCACGCAATGACCAACAAGGGAGCGCACATGAACATCAGCAAAACGCCCAGGTGGGCAGTCGCGACACTGGTCCTGGCCCTGGGCCTCCACGCCCACGCCGCCGACAGCAAGCGGGTCGATGTGCTGCTGGTGGGCGGCGGCATCATGAGTTCCACGCTGGCGGTCTGGCTCAACGAGCTGGAGCCGGGCTGGTCGATGGAGATGGTCGAGCGCCTGGACAAGGTCGCCGAGGAAAGCTCCAACGGCTGGAACAACGCCGGCACCGGCCACTCGGCGCTGGCCGAGCTCAACTACACGCCGGAGAAGGACGGCAAGATCGACATCAGCAAGGCGGTGGAGATCAACGAGTCGTTCCAGGTCACCCGTCAGTTCCTCGCCTGGCAGGTCAAGCAGGGTGTGCTGAAGAACCCGCGCTCATTCATCAACACCACGCCGCACATGAGCTTCGTCTGGGGGGACGACAACATCCGCTTCCTCAAGAAACGCTACGAAGCGCTGCAGGCCAGCCCGCTGTTCAAGCCCATGCAGTACTCCGAGGACCACGCGCAGATCGCCAAGTGGGTGCCGCTGATGATGGAGGGGCGCGACCCCAACCAGAAGCTCGCCGTCACCTGGACGCCCATCGGCACCGACGTCAACTTCGGCGAGATCACCCGCCAGTACGTGGGCTACCTGCAGACCCGGCCCAACTTCGACCTCAAGCTGTCCAGCGAAGTGGAGAACATCACCCGCAACGACGACGGCAGCTGGCACGTCGAGTACAAGAACCTAAAGGACGGCAGCACCTCGGCCACCGATGCCAAGTTCCTGTTCATCGGCGCCGGCGGCGCGGCGCTGCCGCTGCTGCAGAAGTCCGGCATCGACGAGGCCAAGGACTATGCCGGCTTCCCGGTGGGCGGCTCGTTCCTGGTCACCGACAACCCTGCCATCGCCCAGCGCCACATGGCCAAGGCCTACGGCATCGCCGCCACCGGCGCGCCGCCGATGTCGGTGCCGCACCTGGACACCCGGGTGCTCGATGGCAAGCGCATGATCCTGTTCGGGCCGTTCGCTACCTTCTCCACCAAGTTCCTCAAGGAAGGTTCGCTGCTTGATCTGTTCGCCAGCATGTCGCTGCACAACACCTGGCCGATGGTGCGGGTCGGGGTGCGCGAGTTCGACCTGGTGCAGTACCTGATCGGCCAGCTGATGCAGTCCGACGATGACCGTTTCGCTGCGCTGCAGACCTACTTCCCCGAGGCCAAGAAGGCAGACTGGCGCCTGTGGCAGGCCGGCCAGCGGGTGCAGATCATCAAGAAAGACCAGAACCACGGCGGAGTGCTGAAGCTGGGCACCGAAGTGGTGACGTCCAAGGATGGCAGCATTGCCGGGCTGCTCGGCGCCTCGCCGGGCGCCTCGACCGCGCCGCCGATCATGCTCGACCTGCTGAGCAAGGTGTTCAAGGACAAGGTGGCCACGCCCGAGTGGCAGGCGAAGATCAAGCAGATCATCCCGTCCTACGGCATCCGCCTGAACGAGCACCCGGACAAGGTCCAGCAAGCGTGGGCCTACACCAGCGAGGTTCTGCAACTGGCGACGCCCAGCGAGGTCGCCGCGCCCTGAAGACCCGCCCATGACCAGCCGGCCACTGTGAAGTGGCCGGCACTGGCGCAATGTTTTTTTCTCCCCCGGCCAAGCTCCCGAGTACCTGAGCTGCCATCCTCCGGTTCGATCCCTCCCGTACTGCCTGCCCCGGCTCCTGGCCAGCCTGCCGCAGGCCCGGAAACCGCCCGCCGACACCCGAGCTTTTCCCTGCCGAACTCCCGATGTTTTTTCCTTTGCCTGTCACCACAAGCTGCGAATGTTGCCTTCGTGGCCCAGCCGCCAACCCCTCTGGATCAGGGGATGCGGCCTGTGGCCACAGCAATGCGCGACCCACTCAACGTACGAACACGACGATAGGAGATTGCTTCATGTTTAAGCGTACTGTGATCGCCGCCTCCCTGGTGGCTGCTACCCTGGCTTCGGCCCAATCCATGGCTGCTGTTGTCGGTGGCGGCGCCACCCTGCCGGAAAACCTCTACAACGGCACCTCGACCCTGCCACGCCTGCTGCCGGCCGACTTCAGCTACACCGGCGTGGGCAGCGGCGGTGGCAAGACGGCGTTCCTGACCAACGCACCGGCCTCGATCAACCAGCCGGCCGGCACCAACGTCGACTTCGCCGGCAGCGATTCGGTGCTGAGCGCCTCGGAGCTGTCGACCTACAACAGCACCAAGGCCGCCACCTGGGGCAAACTGGTACAGATCCCGTCCGTGGGCACTTCTGTCGCCATCCCTTACAAGAAGTCGGGCGTGACCAACCTGCAACTGACCGGCGCCCAGCTGTGCGCCGTGTTCTCCGGCACCACCACCACCTGGGGCCAGCTGCTGGGCAGCGCCGACACCACCCCGATCAAGGTGATCTACCGTTCCGGTAGCAGCGGCACCACCGAGTTGCTGTCGCGCTTCCTGGCTGACTCCTGCCCATCGTCCTTCGTGGTCAGCAGCACCTTCACCACCGCCAACGTCGGCAGCGAGCCGGCCACCTGGCAAGCCGTTGCCGGCAGCGCCGATGTGGTCAACGCGGTCAACGCCACCGATGGCACCATCGGCTACGTCAGCCCTGACTATGTCGCCACCGGCAACAACGCCGTGGTCGCCCGTGTCAGCAAGAACGCCATGGCCGCCGGCACCGCGCCGCTGCCGACCGCCGCCAACGCCCGTACCGCCCTGGGCACCGCCGTCGCCCCTAGCTCCGCGGCCGATCGCGCCGACCCAAGCAAGTGGGTGCCGATCTTCAACGCCGGTGGCATCGTTCCGACCTCGGGCTATCCGATCGTCGGCTACACCAACCTGCTGGTCGGCCAGTGCTACCAGACCGCGGCTGACGCCACCGCCGTGCGCAGCTTCCTGAACGACCTGTACTCCGGCACCAAGGCCGCCACCATCGCCCAGCACTCCTTCGTCAGCCTGCCGGCCGCCTACGCCGCCGAGATCAAGAAGGTGTTCCTGGACAACGGCTACAACGAAGGCACCGACATCGCCAACGCTTCGGTCTGCAACGGCATCGGCCGACTGTAAGCGCACGCGAAAGCCCAAGCCCGCAACGGGCGGACAACCGACGGTGGCCGGTACGGCACCGTCGGTTTTCGCGTGTGCGCGTAACCCAGGCAGATGAACTTTGCATGACAAAACTTCGGTCCGGGCCCGGGCCGACTGCCTTATGGCAAAGCGGCATCACGGCCGCACCGAACTGCCTTCCATGACCCAGCACAAGGAACCCTGCGATGTCGCGCGGCCAGCACCAGCCAGACTCTCCAGCCACCGTCGTCCAGCGCCGTGGCCAGCCTGTCGGCCATGAGCCCATGCTGCTCAAGCCCCTGGCCCAGGCCATCGCGCTGCTGATGCTGGCGGGCACGGCCCACGCCGCGCAGCCGTTCAGCTCGGCCTGGTTTGCGGCCAAGGGCGCTGCGCCCGCCAGCGGGGGCGGCGTCGGCGGCGGTGGCACCGTGCAACTGCCCGGCGCGCCACCGCCGCTGGCACAGCAGCAGCGCCTGAACCAGCAGTTCCAGCGGTCGGTGGGCAATCTCAACAACACCGTGGCCGCCATCGCCGCGCAGCAGGCCGCCCAGGCCGCCGGGCGTACCCTCGCGCAGGTGCAGCCGCAGACCGTGCCCAACGGCCTGGGCGAGGGCGGCCTGAAGGTCGACGAGAACCCGTTGACCAAGGGCTGGCAGAATGCCAAGGCGCCGCAGCAGAGCCAGGTGGGCGGCAGGACGCAGGTGCTGATCGAGCAGACCGCCGACAAGGCGATCCTCAACTGGGAGACCTTCAACGTCGGCCGCGACACCACGGTCAAGTTCGATCAGCAGGCGCAGTGGGCGGTGCTCAACCGGGTCAACGACCCCAATGCCCGGCCGAGCCAGATCCAGGGCCAGATCGAGGCCCAGGGCACGGTGATGCTGGTCAACCGCAATGGCGTGGTGTTCAACGGCAGCAGCCAGGTCAACGTGCGCAACCTGGTGGCGGCGGCAGCGCAGGTCAGCGACGAGCAGTTCCGCGAGCGTGGGCTTTATGTCGACAACAACGCCAGCCAGGCCACCTTCACCGAGGCCGCCGGCAAGCTCCAGGTCGAGCGCGGCGCGCAGCTGCAAACCCGCGCGCCGGCCAGCTCCACCGAAGGGGGCGGCTACGTGCTGTTGCTGGGCAGCGAGGTGAGCAACGAAGGCCAGATCATCACGCCCCAGGGCCAGGCCACCCTGGCCGCCGGTGACGCCTTCTATATCCGCCGGGGCAAGGGCACCCAGGCCAACGCCTTCTCCACCACCCGTGGCAACGAGGTCGCCAGCAGCCTGAAGGCCGGCAGCAGTGCCGGCAGCGTGGCCAACGCTGGCTTGATCCAGGCCGCGGGCGGCGACATCACCTTGACCGGCCATGCCGTGCGCCAGGACGGCGTGGCCCTGGCCAGCACCGCGGTGGACCGGCGGGGCAGCATCCACCTGCTCAATTCGGCCAGTGACGCCAACGGCACGGTCAGCTTCGGCAAGGGCAGCGTCACCGCCGTGCTGCTCGACGACAGCCAGGCCCTCGACAGCCAGCGGGAGGCCTCGCGGCAGGTGGTGGATGGTGTCAGCGGCAACAATGCCACGGGCCGCTTCGACAACTTGAGCAAGGTCATCGACCGCCCCGAGCAGTCGCGGGTGGAGGTGGTCAGTGGCGGCACCGTGCATTTCCAGGAAGGCGCCCTGACCCTGGCCACCGGCGGCCAGGTGGCGGTCAGCGCCGGGCTGCGCAGCCTGGTGGACGAGGGCGCGCGCATCGATGTGGCCGGGGCCCTCGGGGTCAAGGTGGCGATGGAAAGCAACGTGATCAAGATCAACGTGCAAGGTAACGAGCAGCGCGACGCGGCCGGCAACCGTGACAAGGGCGGCCTGATCAACAGCGATGTGTGGGTGGATGTACGGGAACTGGTGCATGTCGAGAAGGGCGTCAACGGCTACGCCAGCGATCGTTGGTACACCGCCGGTGGCCTGCTTGAGGTCGGCGGCTACCTCGGCACCCGCAACCACAGTGTCGGCGAGTGGATGGCCCAGGGCGGCACGGTGACCTTCACCGGCAAGGACCTGGTGACCCGTGCCGGCGCCGAGATCAACCTGTCCGGTGGCACCCTGGCGGTGCAGGACGGCTACGTCCGCCAGAGCTGGTTGCGTAGTGAGGACGGACGCCTGTACGAACTGTCGCGGGCCCCGGGCGACCTGCTCTACACCGGCCTGTACAAAGGCTACCAGGCGCACAGCGCACGCTGGGACCAGACCCGCACCTTCTACAATCCGCTGATCGCCCCTGGGCAGCGCTTCGAGCAGGGCTACACCGTGGGGCGCGATGCCGGCAGCCTGGTGGTGGCGACCCACAGCGCGGTGCTCGATGGCCAACTGGTCGGCCAGACCTGGCAGGACGAGCGCCAGGTCCAGGCGCCGGTGCGCGGAGGCGACGGCTATAGCCAGGTCCACAGCGCCCGAGCCCAGGGCGCGCAGCTGGTGATCGGCCAGCAGGTGCCCGGCTATCTCTCCGATGCCAAGGCGCTGGGCATGAGCCTGACCCCGGTCATGCAGCAGGTGCTGGTGCGGCAAGGGGCGGACGGGCAGAGCGCCGATATCGGCCTGCAGGCACCGCTGGACGACAAGCGTCGCGGGCAACTGCTGCTCGACAGCGACTGGCTCAACGGCTCGGCCCTGGGCGGCCTTACGGTCGCCGCTCAGCAGCGTATCCAGGTCGATGATGCCCTGCGTCTGGCCGACGGTGGCAGCCTGACGCTCTATGCCCCGCAGGTGCAGGTCAATGCCGACTTGACCGCCAGAGGCGGGCAGATGGTCCTGGGCGATGTGCTCAGGCAGCGGGTCCTCGCCAGCCTGCAGGACCTGCCGCTTGTTACCCCGACAGGGCTGCGCGCGCAGGTCGGCGTGGCCGCCGGCGTACGCTTGGATGTCAGCGGCTTGCGCAGTGAAGGTGTGAGTCCCGGCGAGCGGGCCTGGCGCAACGGCGGCAGTCTGAGCCTGCGTAGCAGCGGTGATGTGCTGTTGGACAGCGGCAGCGTGCTGGACGTATCCGGTGGGGTGGTGCGCCGCGAAGCCAACCGCCTGCTCGGCGGCAGTGGCGGCAACCTGACCTTGCAGAGCAGCGTGCTGAACAGCGCCGGGACCGGCCGGATGCGCCTCGATGGTGAGCTGCGCGGTTACGGCAGCAGTGGTGCGGGCACCCTGACCGTGGCCGCCGACCGGGTGAGTATTGGCGCCGCCGCCGATGGCAAGGCCAGCGTGCATCTGGCCGAGGATTTCTTCAGCCGCGGCTTCACCCACTACGCCATCACCGGCAATCACAGCCTGAGCGTGGCCGCCGGCAGCCGTATCGAGGTCACCCGGCCTGTGGAGCGGCTTGACGCCAGCCAGCCGGTCAGTGGTCAGGCGCAGGTCTGGCTGGCGCCGCCGCTCGTGCAGAACGCCGTGGCCGGCACCCTGGAGTCGCGTGCCGGCGCCAGCCTGGCCCTGGCGGCGGGCGATACCCGTTTCGCCCAGACCTTGCGCGAAGCAGCGTTGCTCGAGGTCGGGCGCGGCGCGACGATCAGTGTCGACCCGTTGCAGTCCATCAGCCTGGGCAGCACCGCGCAATTGACCCTGGACGGCACCCTCAATGCCTGGGGCGGCAGTGTCAGCCTGCTGCAGCCGTGGCTGCCGGCCATGGATTCCGGTGTATCCGAAGGCGCGCACCAGCGCTCCATCCGCCTCGGCGACCAGGCCCTGATCGATGTGTCCGGTCGGGCGGTCACGGCCGTTGACCTGCAGGGGCGCCGCTATGGCCGGGTCGATGACGGCGGCAGCATCGTCATCGGCGGGCAGATCGACCACAACCTGGGCACCAGCAACGGCGCCTACCTGTTCCTGGACATGGCCGAAGGCGCCCGCCTGCGCGCCGATGGCGCCCAGGCCACGCTGGATGTCCGTGGCCAGGGGCCGGTGGCCGTGGCCAGCAACGGCGGGCGCATCAGCCTGGCGTCGAGCCATGGGTTGCGCCTGAACGGCAGCTTCAGTGCCGCTTCCGGTGGTCGTGGCGCTGCGGGCGGCAGCCTGGAGGTGGCGTTGGACACCGGTCTGTACCTCAATGCCAGCTTGGTCGACGGGGTCAAGGCACCCCGCGAGCTGACCCTTGCCCAGGGCGCTGCTGGCCTTGAGAGCGGACCGTTGCGCTATGGCCAGGGGCGCCTCGACGTCGCCAGGATCGCTGCTGGGGGCTTCGACAGCCTGTCGCTGCTCAGCGACGGCGTGGTGGCGTTCGATGGCGGCATTGATCTGCAGATGGCCCGCAGCCTGCAGCTGTACACCGGTTCGCTGGTGCTGGCCCAGAGGAGCGCAGGCGACGCCCGTGTTCACCTGCAGGCGCCCTATGTGCGGCTCGCGGGCAGCAACCACCGCAGCGCTGAGCAGGCGACCCGACCGACCCTCAAGGGCGGCCTGTCGACCCAGGACAGCGCGGCGCTGTTGCAGGTCGACGCGCAGCTGCTGGACCTGCGCGATGCGCTGACCCTGGGCGCCCATGGCAGCCTGGCCTTGGCTACGGGCGGCACGTTGGATTTCGATCGGCGTGGCTTTGCCCTGGGCAGCCTGCGCAGCCAGGGCGACCTGCGCGTGCTGGGCAAGGTCGGCGAGGGCACCGACCGCACCTTGCTGCGCGGCAATGCCGACCTGGAGCTGCTCGCCGCGCAGATCTACCCGACCACCGGTGCCTTCGGCCAGATCGAGACGGGCGCCAACGCCACCCTGCGCATTGGCAGGGCCGGCCAGGGCACGCCCGAGCAACCGTTCTCGGTATTCGGCCGACTGGCGCTGATCGCCGGCAAGGTGGAGCAGGGCGGCGTGCTGCGGGCGCCGCTGGGCGGGTTGTCGCTGGGGCAGGAAACGGGGGGCACCCAGTCCGTGACCCTGCTGCCGGGCAGCATCACCTCGGTCAGCGCGGCCGGGCTGGTCATGCCCTATGGCGCAACGGTGGACGGCTTGAGCTACCTGTTCGGTGGCGAGGCGGTGAAGCTGGTGGGGGCGGCAGGCGACAGCCTTTATGGGGTGTCGCTCAACGGCAAATCGATCGATGTCCGCCAGGACGCCTTGATCGACCTGTCCGGGGGCGGCACGTTGACCGGGGCCGGATTCGTCTCCGGACGTGGCGGCTCCACCGATGCCCGCTACCACCCGCTGATGCAGTTCGATGGCGAGGGGCGCCTGGTCCTGCCCACCCTGGACAGCAACCCGGTCTATGCCATCGTGCCAAGCTTCACCGGCCCCTACGCACCGGTCACCGGCGAAGCCGGCGTGGCAGCGCCGGGGATCGGCCAGCAGATTACCCTGGATGGCAGCATTCCAGGCCTGGCGGCAGGCACCTACACCTTGCTGCCGGCCAGCTACGCCCTGCTGCCGGGCGCGTTCAGGGTCGAGCTCAATGGCCTGGCCACGGCCGTGGGACGCTCTGGCAGCCAGGCGATGCGCAACGGTTCATGGACCACCACGGGCAGCCTGTCGGTGGCCAACACCGGTATCCGCCAGGCGCTGCCGAGCCAGGTAATCCTGACCGCAGCTGACGTGCTGCGACGCTATTCGCAGTACAACGAAATGGCCTACGCCGACTTCGTGCGCGCCGATGCCGTGGCCAAGGGCGTGCCGCGCGCGGCGATCGAGGCCGATGGCAAGTGGCTGAACCTGCGGGTGCAGACCAACAATGACGCCGCCAGTACCTTGCGTGTCGCCGGGCGGGTGAACTTCGCCGCCGCCCAGGGCGGTCATGCCGGCAGCGCGGCGGTGTTCGGCGCCCGGGGCCTGGAGATCGTCGCCGATGGCGGCAGCGGCCAGGCCATCGGCGACAACATCGCGGTGCTGTCGGCACGCGAGCTCAATGCCTTGCAGGCACCCCGGCTGACCCTGGGCGGGCGGGCCAATGTGCTCTACGGCCAGGGCGGCAACCAGATGACCTTCCTCGAAGGCACCCGCGATATCTGGGTGCGTTCGGGGGCCGAGCTGCGGGCCGGCGAAGTGTTCCTGACCAGCAACGATCCGCACGGCGGTATCGTCGTCGAGCAGGGGGCCGGTCTCGTCACCCTTGGCCGTGGCGCGGTGCCCTTCGGTGCCGATGACGGCTACTTCATCAACAGCAATGGCCGCGCCTTGCTGGCGGTGTCCAATGGTCGGCTGGAGGTGCTGTCTTCGCCACTCACCACCAGCGGGGCGCCGGGTTCCATTCTCATTGGCGGCTGCAGCGCCGGCGATTGCCAGGGCAGCACCCGGCTGTACTCGGAAGGCTCGTTGTTCGCCGCCACCGACAAGACCTTCAGCCTCGATGATGGCGTGGCCTTCGGCACCCGTCACCTGGGCCTGTCGGTCGGTCGGATCAACGTCGGCAGCGCCGAGGCGCTGGCCCAGGCCCTGGCCAATGGTGTCCTGGGTCAGGGCCTGACCCTCAACCAGCAGGTGCTCGACCGCCTGCTGCAGGGCAGCCCGGCCGATGGCGTGCCTGCTCTGCAGACCCTGACGCTGGCGGCGTCCGACTCGCTGAATTTCTTCGGTACCACCGCGCTCGACACCTACGACCCGGTCACCGGCAAGAACCGTCTGCAGGCCTTGGTCCTCGGCGTGCCGGCCATCCATGGCAGTGGCTTGGCCGGCGACCAGGCGACCATCCGCACCGAACGCTTGATCTGGAGCGGTGCCCGTAACGTCGCGGGTGCGCCGATCGCGGGTGGGGCCGGCAGTGGCGATGGCGTGCTGGCCATCCGCGTCAAGGACCTGGAATTCGGCTATGGCGCCAACAGCCAGCCCGACGGCAGCGCCGACATGGCGCGCCAGACCTTGGGCTTCAGCCGTGTGGAACTGCACGCCAGCCACCAGGTGACGGCCAACCACAAGGGCAGCCTGCTGGTTCATCACCGCCGTGGCGACTACCAGGCCGACGGCGGCTTCGCCTATAGCGGTGGCGACCTGCTGGTGGACACGCCGTTGTGGACCGGCACCGCGGGTTCGCTCAACCGCATCGAGGCCGGCGGCACCCTGCGTGTGCAAGGCGCTGCGGGCACACTGGCCAGCGGCCGCGAGGCACTGGGGGCCGAGTTGAGCCTCAAGGCGCGGCAACTGCTGGTCGACGGCACCTTCAGCCTGCCCAGTGGCCGCCTGACCCTGCAGGCCGTGGACGACCTGCGCCTGGGCGACGCCGCGCGGGTGGACCTGGCCGGGCGCACCCTGACCTTCAATGATGTGACCCAGTACAGCTGGGGTGGCGAGCTGGTGCTCGGCAGTCAGTTCGGCAACATTCACCAGGCCGCCGGCGCGTTGATCGACCTCAGTGCCCGCAACAACCGCGCCGGTCGCCTGAGCGCCATCGCCCTGGGTGAGCAGGGCGGGGGCATCGAGCTGCTCGGCCGGATTCTTGGGGCTGCCAGCGGCCAGTATGATGCCGCCGCCACGCGGGTCCCCTACGCGGGTGGCGCGGTCGATATCCGTGCCCGGCACCTAGACGATTTCGCCGGCCTCAACCAGCGCCTGAACCGCGACGAAGTGTTCGGCGCGCGCAGCTTCCAGATCAAGCAGGGCGACCTGGTGATCGGCGATGAGCTTAAGGCACGGCAGATCAACGTGTCGCTGGACAATGGCCAGCTCAGGATCGAGGGCCATGTCGATGCCAGCGGCGAGCAAGTCGGCAGCATCCGCCTGGCCGCCGGACGTGGCCTTGCCCTCGGCGCTGGGGCGCTGCTCGATGCCCACGGCAGTGGGCTGCGGGTCGACAGCTACGGCGCGATCATCGACGCGCCGAACCGCGCCGTGGTCGAACTCAACAGTGGCCAGGGCCAGCTGACCCTGGCCAGCGGCGCGCGCATCGACCTGCGCCACGGCACCGCCGCCGGGCAGGGCGATGGCCGCCCACGCGGCACCCTGGAGCTGATCGCCCCGCGCCAGGGCAGCGATACCGCGGGTGATATCGCCATCGACGTGCGCGGCCCTGTGGACATTCTCGGTGCCCGTTCCATCGCGGTGGTCGGCAACCAGCGCTATACCGACGCGGCGCCGGGCGGCACTTCGGTCAGTGGTCGGCCGGTCCAGGTAATCGACCAGGATTACCTGAACCGCAAGCACGACCTGAGCGTGCAGTTCATCAACCACCTGCTGGGTAACCGCGATCTGCTCGAGGTGCGCCTGGCCGGGCTCAACAACACCCGCTACGCCCAGGCCCTGCACCTGCGGCCGGGCGTGGAGATCGCCACGGCCGATGCCCGCACCGACCTGGTGGTGCAGGGCGACCTGGACCTGTCCGGCCATCGCTACGCCAGCCTCAATCCGCTGACCGCGCAGACCTCGGTCTACGGTTCAGGCGAGGTGGGCAACCTGGTGCTGCGCGCCGGGGGCAACCTGGAGGTGTACGGCAGCATCAGCGACGGCTTCATGCCGGTGGACCTGGCCACCGACGACACACGCACGGACGGCAAGGGCTGGTTGCTGGTGCCCGGCAAGCAGCCCTTCGACAGCGACCTGGTGATCCCGCGCAGCGGCGTCGAACTGGCCGAGGGCACGCGGTTCCCCGAAGGCAGCCTGCTCAACTTCGACCTGCCGTTCGCCGCCACCACCTTGCCGGCCAACCAGCGCCTGCCCAGTGCCTTGAGCCTGTCGGCGCCCTTGACCCTGCCTGCGGGCACGGTGCTCGAGGCCCCGGTGCGCGATGCCGGCGGCAACCTGTTGTATGCCGCCGGCACCTTGTTGCGTGAGCCGGTCACCCTGGCCGTTGGCACGCGTCTGGATGCGGGCAGCCGCCTGCCGGTCAGCGTGGCGGTGCAGGGCGGCACCTGGAGCAAGGGCGTTGCCCTGCCCAGCAGCGGTCTGACCCTGCGCGGCGTGCTGGGCCTGGCCGTGGGCTCGCGGCTGCCGGCCGGCACCGACGTCAAGCTGGCCGAGGGCGTCGACCTGATCGAGTTGCGGCCCGCGGTCAATGGCCAGCAGGGGCGCAACTGGGCGCTGGCGCAGATGCTGGCGCAAGGTTCGCAGTCCTGGTCGATGCGCCTGGTGGCCGGCGCCGACCTGGATGCCGCCGACAGCCGCATCACCCGCCCCGACACCGAGGCCGGCGTGTTGCGCCTGGCCGACCTGCACTACATGGCGCAGCAGAAACGCAGCGGCGGCGGGGATACCGGCACCGGCATGGTCTGGGGGCCGGA
Source organism: Pseudomonas sp. P110(2024) (assembly GCF_057480795.1). Lineage (NCBI taxonomy): Bacteria > Pseudomonadati > Pseudomonadota > Gammaproteobacteria > Pseudomonadales > Pseudomonadaceae > Pseudomonas > Pseudomonas sp. P110(2024). The sequence goes on along the minus strand of NZ_JBLIYT010000021.1, from coordinate 15,194 downwards.
CAACACCTACGGTATGGAGCCAGGTACTCCGGTGGCGCCCGAGGACCTGGCGCTGTGCGAGATCGCCGGCTGGTGCGAGCCGGCAGTGAAGACCATCAAGGTCTGGGGCCCCGACAACACCTATGGCATGGAGCCGGGTACCCCGGTGGCGCCCGAGGACTTGGTGCTGTGCGACATCGCCGGCTGGTGCGTGGACCAGACAGTGGGCGGCAAGAAGATCTGGGTCTGGGGGCCGGACAACACCTATGGCATGGAGCCCGGCACCCCGGTGGCGGAAGCCGACATGGACCTGTGCTCGATCCCCGGCTGGTGCGTGGAGGTTGATGCGCCGAGCGAGCCCGAGCGTATCGAGGTCACGCCGCAGACCCTGATGTTCAGCGTGCTGCGTACAGGCACCGGCGATCTGGACCTGCTCAGCGCCGGCGACTGGCGCATGGACTCGCTGTTCGGCGTCTACACCGCCGGCACCCAGGCGCCGTCGCTATGGCGCGACGGCAGTGATCCGCACCAGGTCGCCCGTGGCCGGCTGGCCGACGGCAGCGTGCTGGGCGGCGCCGGCACGGCCTATGAAGCGTTGACCGACAGCCTGTACCGCGCCTGGTATCCGGAGCAGGGCGGCAACCTGCGCATCGCCGCCGGCGGCGACCTGACGGGCAACCTGGTGGCGACCAGGACCGGCAGTGCCCTCGCCAGGCCGCAAGTGGCGTCGGCCGCGGTGGGCAACTGGTTGTGGCGCCAGGGACAGCCCAGCGCCGATATCCCGGCGGCCTGGTGGGTCAACTTCGGCACCTTCGCCCAGCAGCCCCAGGCCACGGTGGCCGAGCCCTGGCTGGTGGGCTTCACCGGCATCGGCACCCTGGGCGGCGGCAACCTGGATGTCGGCGTGGACGGTTCGGCGGGCCTGCTGCAGAGCAGCAACACCGCGGGCGTCGAGGCCGAGCGCAGCCAGGGCCTGAACCTGGTGGTAGGCGGCAGTGGCCGGATGACCGAGGACGGCCGCCTGGTGCAGACCGGAGGCGGCGACCTGAACCTGCGTGTGGCCGGCGCCATCAACCCAGATTCCAGTGCCCTGGAAATGTCGCGCGTCACCCCCGACCTGGGCGGCACGCTGGTCAACCTGCGCGGCGCCCTGAATGTGCAGGCGGGCAGTATCGGCGTGGTCAGGCAGGTCTATGGCAGCAGCTTCGCCTTCAACGACAGCAGCGAGTCGCGTGCCTACGACCCTTTCACCTCGACCAAGGCGGCGGCGCTGGGTGGCCTGACGCTGATGCCGGGCGATGCCGCCGTGCGCCTGGACAGCCGCGGCGACCTGGTCGTGCAAGGCGTGGGCGACCCAGGTCGGGTGCCGCAGTTCAACATGACCGGCTTCCACGGCGACAACGGTATGCGCTATGCCGGGCAGGGCAGCAGCTGGTTCTCGCTGTGGCGCGAGACCACCGCCGTTGACTTGCTGGCCCTGGGCGGCAATGTCACGCCGGTCAACCTCGACGACACCCGACCCGGGCGCAACCTGCCGCTCTACGGTGGGCGGCTGTTCTACCCGACGGCCCTGCGCGTGTTGGCGGCCAACGGCAGCTTGTACTACGGCAGTTCGGCCAGCGAGCGGGGCGTCGCGACGTCGGCGTACTCGCTGATGACCGCGCCGTCTGCGCGCAGCGCCCTGCAACTGATCGCGGGCGAGTCGATCTATGCCGGTGGCTATGTGATCAGCCAGGCCGGCACCGACACCTCAGCCATCGCCACGCCGCAGCGACCTGCCATGCTGGGCCAGGACTTCGCGTTCGTGTACCGGGCCGGCAACCTGAGCGGGGACGTTGCCGCCAGCCTAGATACGGCGCCGTTGTTCACCTATGGGCTCAACACCTACAGGGCCGGGCAGCGGCCGCAGGCGCCTGCGCGTTTCTATGCCCTGGCGGGCGACATCCTCGGCTTGAACACCGGCGAAATCATTGAATACCAGCAGACCGGGCTCAAGCTGTACCAGGGCGCAGGGCAGGTGCGGGTGATGGCCGGGCGCGATATCGTCAATGCCGGCAAGGCGCTGGGGACCGAGCGCTTCGGGGCGACGGGCATGGTGGCAGGGGATCAGGGCAACATCCATTCCTCGGGCAACCTGATCATTCATGGCGACGCGTTGGATGTCTCGTTGATCAGCGCCGGCCGCGACATTCGCCTGAGCACCTTCAATGTTGCCGGGCCCGGCCAGTTGGAAGTGGTGGCCGGGGGCAACCTGTTCCAGTCCGGCCAGGGCGTGGGCTCGGCTTACCAGGAGGCGGCGATCAACAGCATTGGCCGGGTCGATGGCAGCGGTGGCGGGAACGACGGCGCGGCCATCGCCATCATCGTCGGCGCTGGCAAGACCGGGCCGGACTATACCCGCCTGCTCAAGCGTTACCTGAGCACGAAGCAGGGCCAGCCGGACCAGCCGTTCAAGGTCTACGACCAGGAACTGCAGGCCTGGCTGCGTGAACGCTTCGACTTCACCGGCGATAGCGCCGCAAGCCGTGACTATTTCGCCGCCTTGCCCGCCGAGCAGCAGCGCATCTTCGCCCGGCAGGTCTACTTCAGCGAACTGCGCGAAGGCGGACGCGAGTACAACGACGTCAACGGCCCGCGTACCGGCAGCTATGTACGCGGCCGTCAGGCGATCGCCACGCTGTTCCCTGAGCGGGATGTGGCCGGCAATCCGATCAGCTATGGCGGCAGCGCCACGTTCTATGGCGGGGCGGGCATCCATACCGACTTCGGCGGCGGCATCCAGGTGCTGACACCCGGTGGCCAGCAGGTGTTCGGCATCGAGGGCGAGGCGCCACCGTCCACCGCCGGGGTGATCACCCAGGGCAGCGGCGATATCCAGCTGTACTCGCACGGCAGCATCCTGCTCGGCCAGAGCCGGATCATGACCACCTTCGGCGGCTCGATCCTCGGTTGGTCGGCCCAGGGCGACATCAACGCCGGTCGCGGTTCGAAGACCACCGTGGTGTATACCCCGCCCAAACGCACCTACGACCTGTGGGGCAACGTCGGCTTGGCGCCAAGCGTGCCGAGCACCGGCGCCGGCATCGCCACGCTCAACCCGATCGCCGAGGTGCCGCCGGGGGATATCGACCTGATCGCGCCGCAGGGCACCATCGACGCTGGCGAGGCCGGGATCCGCGTATCGGGCAATGTCAACATCGCCGCGCTGCAGGTGGTCAACGCCGCCAACATCCAGGTCCAGGGCGACGCCAAGGGCATGCCTGCGGTGGCCTCGGTGAATACCGGGGCGATCGCCTCGGCCAGCGCCGCGGCATCGTCGGCCAGCCAGGCCGCCGAAGAGGCGGGGCGCCAGCAGCAGGCCGCGTCCAGGCAGCGCCAGCCGTCGGTGATCACCGTGCAGGTGCTGGGCTTCGGTGGCGAGCGGTTGGTGCCGGGGCAGGACGGGGCGAGCCTCAACCCCCAGTACAATCGCCAGAGCCCGGTGCAGGTGCTCGGGGCCGGGGCGCTGGATGAACGGGCGAAGGCACAGTTGACCGAGGAGGAGCGGGGCAACCTGTTGCTATGAGCCGGGGCTGCCGGGCAGCGGCGATGGGCCAGGAGTCCTGGCCTTCGCTGCTGCCCGGCTCGTTATCGTCGGGCTTCATCGACCGCTGTCGGATCCGCCTTTTTGTCGCGGGTGCGCAGCAGCGACAGCAGCACGCCGCCGAGCAGCAGGCCGAACGTCACCCCCAGCGACACCCCGGCCGGCACCTTGCCCACCAGCCCGTGCCAGAAGATCTTGCAGCCGATAAAGATCAGCACCAGCGCCAGCGCGTACTTGAGGTAGACGAAGCGGTGCATCAGCGCCGCCAGGGCGAAGTACAGCGAGCGCAGGCCGAGGATAGCGAAAATGTTCGAGGTGTAGACGATGAACGGATCCTGGGTGATGGCGAAGATCGCCGGTACGCTGTCGACGGCGAACACCAGGTCGGCCAGTTCGATCAATACCAGGGCCAGGAACAGCGGCGTGGCATAGCGGATAGCCCGCGTTGCTCCGGGCGGTGTGAGCTGAACGAAGAAGTGCCGGCCATGCAACTCGTCGGTGACGCGCATGTGCCGGCGCACGAAGCGCAGTACCGGGTTGTTGGCCAGGTCCGGGTGGGCGTCGTCCTTCGACAGCGCCATCTTCACCCCGGTGAACAGCAGGAAGGCGCCGAACAGGTACAGCACCCAGGCAAAGTGCTGCACCAGCGCGGCGCCCACGCCGATCATGATCGCCCGCAGCACCACCACCCCGAGGATGCCCCAGAACAGCACGCGGTGCTGGTAGCGGCGGGGGATGGCGAAGAAGCTGAAGATCATCGCCATGACGAACACGTTGTCCATCGACAGCGATTGCTCGACCAGAAAACCCGTGTAGAACTCCAGCGCCGGTTGCGCGCCCAGCTCATACCAGACCCACACGCCGAACAGCACGCCGACGCTGAAGTAGCCCGAGTACAGCAGCAGGCTTTCGCGCATCTCGATCTCGCGGTCCTGGCGGTGCAGCACACCCAGGTCGAGGACCAGCAAGGCGATGACGATGGTGATGAAGACCAGCCACAACCAGGCGCTGGTGCCGAGAAAAGGCGTGAAGAGGAATTGCTGCAGAGCCGTCATGAGCCCCTCCTTGATTGTCGACGTTGCATGGCAACAGTGATTCCGACATGGCGGCGCAAACCGTCAGAGGGGCCCGGCATCACATGATTTTGAGCCTAGTCGCGATCCTCGGGCTTGCCGAATGGCAGGCTGTTACATTTCTTTGCCTGGATCCAATGGCCAGCGGCGCGGCGGACCGACTGCGCGCTATGGGGCTGACGGGTCTTGCAGCGTATCCGTGAGGGGCACATCCCCGGGGCGCCGCCGGCCTACCAGGCCAGCGGCTGCTCGAACCCCTTCCAGCACACCCAGCGTCGTACCTCGCCATGCGCCCCGGTGCCGATCTGCCATTGCGGTCGGCCGCTGTCCAGGGCGATCAGTGAAATGAAGCCGGCATGGCTGGCCACCGCCAGGGTGCGGCCGTCGGCGCTGATGTCCATAGCGCTGATGGTCGAGCCGAGGTAGTGCTGCCAGTGCTCGCTGCCGTCCTCGCCAAAGGCGCGCAGATAGCCATGGGCGTCGCCGACGATGTACTCGCCTTCGCGGGTGACGCCTGCGTAGATCCGCGCGCCGTCCTGCAACAGCGGCGTGCGCGGGTCCTCGCTGTAGAAGCCGGTGTCCAGCCCCGGCAGGTCGGCCACCCGCACGCCGACGGTGCCGCCCTGGTAGAAATGGCAGGCGTTGAGGATCAGCTGGTCGCCGCGCCGGTTGAACAGGGCGAAGTGCGGGTACTCGCTGGCCGGGCCGACTTCGGCGATGGGCCTGAAGTGTTCGTCGAGCACCAGGTGCCGGCCGCACTGCTCACCCAGGGCGATCAGCCGGCCATCCGGTGACAACGCGGCGTGCTCCATGGCCAGGCCCAGGGCTATGTCGTCCGGATCGGTGCCTTGGCGCAGGTCCTCGAGAATCGTCTCCTGGCGTGGCAGCAGGCGCGTGGCACCGTTGGCGGCGAGGACGAAGATGCCGTCGCTGCTGACCAGCAGGACCCGCTGGCCGTCAGGGAAGGGTAGCAGCGCGGTGGGCGTCGGCGGCAGGTCGAAGGGGTCGAACGGGTAGCCGGCGGGCAAGCCTTCCAGGCCATGGGGCCAGGCCAGCCTGGCCACCTGCGGGCCGCCCCAGCCATCGGTCACGCGCACCCCTTCGGCATTGGCCAGGGCGTAGTAGCGCCGCTGCGGGCAGCGGCCGAAGTGCTCGACGCCAATCACCGGGGTGATGCCCTGGTCGTCGATACGCAGCACCTGGCCCCGGTCGAACGGCATGCCGATGCGCGCCAGCAGGCTGCCGTCGTCGAGCAGCAGCAGGTTGCCGATGCCCTGGGCCTGTTCCTCGAACAGGGGCACCAGCGGCAGGTGCGCTGGCGGCCAGGCCTCGCGGAACAGCTGGCGCTGCGCCGGCTCGACGCCGGGTCGGTTGATGGCCCGCAGCGCCGCCAGCCAGGCGTCGAGCAGGTGTTCGGTCGCCGCTGCCTGCGGCTCCTCCAGATCGTCCCAGCCTTGCGCACGGCCCTGCGCGACATAGCGGTTGATGGCCTCGGCGTAGGCGATGACCGCCTCGCGCCATTGCTGCTGGGGGTGCTGCTTGTCCATGGGCGGATCGAACTCCTTGTTCCGCAGGGTGAGTGGCGCTGCCACAAAAGGGTGCATGGTACTCCGTCGGCGTCCGTGGTTGTGAGGTCCGGGCTTGATGCGTACCATGCTGGGCATCCTTCCAATAATCAAAAACGTGCATCACCGGCCTGGCACCTGGGCAGGCGATGCGCGTCCTGTTGCCTTGCCCGCGGAGAAAGACCTCTTCACATGAATGGACCCGTACCCACCTCCATGCCCCCTGCAGCCGGCAACGGCAGCTGGCTGAGCGTCATCGCCCTGGCGCTGGCGGCGTTCATCTTCAACACCACCGAGTTCGTCCCGGTGGCGCTGCTCAGCGACATCGGTCGCAGTTTCGAGATGACCACCGCGCAGGTCGGCCTGATGCTGACCATCTATGCCTGGGTGGTGGCGCTGGCGTCGCTGCCGATGATGCTGATGACCCGCAACATCGAGCGGCGGCGCCTGCTGCTGATCGTGTTCCTGGTGTTCATCGCCAGCCACCTGTTGTCGTGGTTGTCGCAGAGCTTCGCCATGCTGCTGGTCAGCCGCATCGGCATTGCCCTGGCCCACGCCGTGTTCTGGGCCATCACCGCGTCGCTGGCGGTGCGCGTGGCGCCGCCCGGCCAGCAGGCCAAGGCGCTGGGCCTTTTGGCCACCGGTACCACCCTGGCGATGGTCATGGGCATCCCGCTGGGGCGGGTGGTGGGCGAGGCGCTGGGCTGGCGCATCACCTTCCTGTGCATTGCCGGGGTGGCGCTGGCGACCATGCTGTGCCTGATGAAGTCGCTGCCGCTGCTGCCGAGCCAGAACTCCGGCTCGCTGCGCAGCCTGCCGATCCTGTTCAAGCGCCCGGCGTTGGTGATCACCTACCTGCTGGTGACGCTGGTGATCACCGCGCAGTTCACCGCCTATAGCTATATCGAGCCGTTTGCCTTGCACGTGGCGCAGATCGGCGGCGAGCGCACCACGCTGCTGCTGTTGCTGTTCGGCGGCGCCGGGGTGTTCGGTTCGGTGCTGTTCAGCCGCTACAGCGAGCGGTTCCCCCATGGCTTCCTGGTGGGCGCCATCGGCGCCCTGGCGGCGTGCCTGTTGCTGCTGCTGCCGCTGTCGGGCAATTTCCCGGTGTTCGCCGGGCTGAGCATGGTCTGGGGCGTGGCGATCCTGAGCTTCAGCCTGGCCCTGCAGTCCAAGACGCTGAAGCTCGCCTCGGATGCCACCGACGTGGCCATGGCGCTGTTCTCGGGAATCTACAACATCGGCATCGGCGGCGGCGCGCTGCTGGGCAGCATCGTCAGCAGCCAGCTGGGCGTGGCGCATATCGGCCTGGTCGGTGGCGGCGTGGCGGTGGTTGGCCTGGTGCTGGCATTGTCCAGCACCCAGCGCTTTCGTGAGGCCTTGACGCGCGTTCCCGGCCAGGTCTGAACCGCGACCTCTGTAGGGGCTGCCCGAGCATCGAAGCGCAGCCCCGGCACGCGAATGCCCATCGACTGATCCGCATCAATCCCTCAGACAATATGCGCCCCTGTAATAGGGGCGCTTGTGTATCGGCAAGGCTGCCACTAATATCCAAGCGTTTTCTTGTGTAATTGCCTGTTCCCCCTGGCCAGGCCATCAATACGGACGTTGATATGGATTTGCACACCTCCCTGTGGCTGTTCCAGGCCATCCAGGCCGTGGGCCTGGCCTTGTGGCTGAGCATCGCGGTGTTGAACAACCTGCAGGCTTTCGCCAGCTCCGTTGGCGCCATCGGCGCCACCCTGGCCATGGCGCCGCTGCGCCAGCCACCGGCCATCGACTTCCCCCTGCTGCGCCGGGCCTGCCAGTCGACCGGCCTGGCCCGCACCGCGCTGCTGGTGATCCTGCTGCTGCAGGTGGTCGCCAGCGTGGCGGCCTGGATCGGTTGCTACGGGCTGATCGTTGCCCAGGACCCGCTCATGGCCCGCGCCTGGCTGAACCTGGCGCTCGCTGCCTTCCTCGCCTTCACCTTTGCCATGCTGCTCGGTGGCCTGTGGTTCGGCTACTGGATTCGCCAGGAAGGCCTACAGCTCACCCATCTGGTGCTGGTGCTGTGGGCGATCCTGGCGTTCTTCCTGTTCAACCTGAATTGGGCCTGAGGCGAGGACGCGCGATGAAGAGCAAGGCGATACTCGGCAGCGTCCTGGTACTGGCGCTTGTGACTGCCGGCGGTCTGGCCTGGCGCCATGCCGGCCAGGCCCAGGCCACGGCGACACCGGCGCGGCACCTGGTCAAGGTGGCCCTGGCCACGGTGCAGAAAGCACCACAGAAACGTGCCTTCGCCGGCGTCGGCGAGCTGGAGGCGGTGCACCAGGTGCTGGTGTCGGCCGAAATCGGCGGACGGGTGACGGCGATCAACTTCACGTCCGGCCAGCAGGTGCGCAAGGGCGATGTGCTGGTCACCCTCAACGATGCCCCCGAGCAGGCCGAGCGCCTGCGCCTGAAGGCCCAGCTGGACAATGCGCGGACCAACCACCGGCGGGTCAAGGACCTGCTGCGCGAGAACGCCGCCACCCAGGAACAGCTGGACAACGCCCTGGCGGCCCGCGACATGGCCCAGGGCGAACTGGCCCGCACCGAGGCGGTGATCGCCCAGAAGGCGGTGCGCGCGCCGTTCGACGGGCGCCTGGGCATCCGCCGGGTGAACCAGGGCCAGTACCTCAATGTCGGTGATCCGGTGGTCAGCCTGATCGACACCCGCAGCCTGTACGTCAACTTCTCCCTCGAAGAGCAGCTGAGTGCCCAACTGCGCCCCGGCCAGCCGGTCGAGGTGCGTCTGGATGCCTTCCCCGACACGCCGTTCACCGCCCATATCACGGCCATCGACCCGTTGATCGGCCGGTCGCGCACCGTGCAGGTCCAGGCCACCCTGGCCAAGTCCGATGCGCGCCTGGCGGCCGGCATGTACGCCAGCGTGCAGGTGGCCAGCCCCGATGACGGCCAAGTGCTGACCGTGCCGGAAACCGCGGTGGCCTATACCGCCTATGGCGACACGGTGTTCGTCGCCCGCCACGATGACGCCGCCGGTGCATTGGTGGTGCAGCGGGTGGCGGTGCGCACCGGCGAGCGCCAGGCCGGTCGGGTGGTGATCGAACAGGGCTTGAACGAGGACGACCAAGTGGTGGTGTCGGGGCAGTTGCGCCTGAGCGACGGCACCGCCGTGCAAGCCACCGAAGACACCCTGCAGGCCCCGGCCAGCGGCGCCTGACCCCAGCGAGAACACGCCATGACATTCACCGACCTGTTCGTGCGCCGGCCTGTGCTGGCGCTGGTGGTCAGCACCCTGATCCTGCTGCTGGGGCTGCTGTCGCTGCTGCAGTTGCCGATCCGCCAGTACCCATTGCTGGAAAGCTCGACCATCACCGTGACCACCGAATACCCCGGCGCCCCGGCCGAGCTGATGCAGGGCTTCGTCACCCAGCCGATCGCCCAGGCGGTGTCGTCGGTGGAAGGCATCGACTACCTGTCGTCCTCCTCGGTGCAGGGCCGCAGCCTGGTGACCGTGCGCATGGAGCTCAACCGCGACTCGACCCAGGCGCTGACCGAGGTGATGGCCAAGGTCAACCAGGTGCGCTTCCGCCTGCCGGAGCGCGCCTACGACCCGGTCATCGAGCGCTCGGCCGGGGAGTCGACGGCGGTGGCCTATATCGGCTTTGCCAGCCCGAGCCTGCCGATTCCGGCCATGACCGACTACCTCACGCGGGTGGTCGAGCCGCTGCTCAGTACCATCGAAGGCGTGGCCAAGGTACAGGTGTTCGGTGGCCAGACCTTGTCGATGCGCCTGTGGATCGACCCGGCGCGCCTGGCCGCCCGGGGCCTGACCGCCGCCGATGTGGCCGAGGCGGTGCGGCGCAACAACTACCAGGCGGCACCCGGCAAGGTGAAGGGGCAGTACGTGATCGCCAATATTCGCGTCGACACCGACCTGACCTCGGTCGGCGACTTCCGCGAGCTGGTGATCCGCAACGACGGCAACGGCCTGGTGCGCATCCGCGACATCGGCACCGTCGAGCTCGGCGCCGCCTCGGCCGAAACCAGCGCCAGCATGGACGGCGTGCCGGCGGTGCACCTGGGCCTGTTCGCCACCCCGGGCGGCAACCCGCTGGTGATCGTCGAGGGCATCCGCCAGCTGCTGCCGCAGATTCGCCAGACCCTGCCGCCGGACGTCAAGGCCGAGCTGGCCTTCGAGACGGCGCGGTTCATCCAGGCCTCCATCGACGAGGTCACCAAGACCCTGCTCGAAGCCCTGGCCATCGTGGTGGTGGTGATCTACCTGTGCCTGGGTTCGTTGCGCACGGTACTGATCCCGGTGGTGACCATCCCGCTGTCGATGCTTGGGGCGGCGGCGCTGATGCTGGCGTTCGGTTTCAGCATCAACCTGCTCACCTTGCTGGCCATGGTGCTGGCGGTGGGGCTGGTGGTGGACGATGCCATCGTCGTGGTGGAGAACGTCCACCGCCATATCGAGGAGGGGCGCACACCGGTGGCGGCGGCATTGATCGGCGCCCGCGAGGTGGCCGGGCCGGTGATCGCGATGACCATCACCCTGGCCGCGGTGTACGCGCCGATCGGCATGATGGGCGGGCTGACCGGCGCGCTGTTCCGCGAGTTCGCCCTGACCCTGGCTGGCGCGGTCGTGGTTTCCGGCGTGGTGGCGCTGACCCTGTCGCCGGTGATGAGCTCGTTCCTGCTTGATGCGCGTCAGTCCGAAGGGCGCATGGCCCATGCCGCCAACCGTTTCTTCGACTGGCTGGCCGAGCGCTACGCCCATGTATTGGGGTTCTCGCTGAAACATCGCTGGATCAGTGTCGGCTTCGCCTTGCTGGTGCTGGTCAGCCTGCCGCTGCTGTACAGCCTGCCGCAGCGCGAGCTGGCGCCGACCGAGGACCAGGCCGGGCTGCTTACCGCGATCAAGGCGCCGCAGCATGCCAACCTGGCCTATGTCGAACGATTCGCCGACAAGCTCGACGCGGTCTACCGCACCCTGCCGGAGACCGTCAGCACCTGGATCATCAACGGCAGCGATGGCATCGCCTCGGGCATCGGCGGCATCAACCTGCAACCGTGGGACGAGCGTGCGCGCAACGCCTCGCAGATCCAGCTCGACCTGCAGGCGGCGGTGAACGATGTCGAAGGCACCAGCATCTTTGCCTTCCAGCTGCCGGCGCTGCCGGGTTCGACGGGCGGCCTGCCGGTGCAGATGGTGCTGCGCAGCTCCCAGGATTACCGAGTGCTGTTCGACACCATGGAGCAGGTCAAGGCCAAGGCCCGACAGAGCGGCCTGTTCGCCGTGGTCGACAGCGACCTGGACTACAACAACCCGGTGGTGCAGGTGCGGGTCGACCGCGCCAAGGCCAACAGCATGGGCATCCGCATGCAGGACATCGGCGAGTCGCTGGCGGTGCTGGTGGGGGAGAACTACCTCAATCGCTTCGGCCTCGACGGCCGCTCCTACGACGTCATCGCCCAGAGCCCGCGCGACCAGCGCCTGACCCCGCAGGCCCTGACCCGGCAGTACGTGCGCAGCGAGGAGGGCCGGCTGGTGCCGTTGTCGACCGTGGTGCAGGTCAGCGAGCAGGTCGAGCCCAACCGCCTGACCCAGTTCAACCAGCAGAACGCCGCGACTTTCCAGGGCATCCCGGCGGCCGGGGTCACATTGGGCGACACGGTGGCGTTCCTCGAACAGGTCGCGGCTGAATTGCCCGTTGGTTTCAGCATTGACTGGCAGTCCGACGCCCGCCAGTACCAGCAGGAGGGCAACGCCCTGATGCTGGCGTTCCTCGCCGCCGTGGTGGTGATCTATCTGGTGCTGGCTGCGCAGTACGAGAGCCTGGTCGATCCGCTGATCATCCTGATCACCGTGCCACTGTCGATCAGCGGCGCGCTGCTGCCCCTGGCGCTGGGGGTGGCCACGGTGAACATCTATACGCAGATCGGCCTGGTGACGCTGATCGGGCTGATCAGCAAGCACGGCATTCTCATGGTGGAGTTTGCCAACACCCTGCAGGCCGAGCAGCACCTGGACCGGCGCACGGCGATCGGCAAGGCGGCGCAGATCCGCCTGCGGCCGATCCTGATGACCACGGCAGCCATGGTGGTGGGGCTGATACCGCTGCTGTTCGCCTCGGGCGCTGGCGCTGCCAGCCGTTTCGGGCTGGGCGTGGTGATCGTCACCGGGATGCTGGTGGGGACCTTGTTCACCCTGTTCGTACTGCCGACCATCTACAGCCTGCTGGCCCGTGACCATGCCAGCACCGCGCGTTCGGCGCGGGCGCGGTCGTTGGCCGAAACCCTGGAGGGCCAGCCATGAAGCCTGTATTCGTCGTCTCCCTGATGGCCCTGGCCTTGTCTGCGTGCAGCGTCGGCCCCGATTACCAGAAGGCCGAGGTACCGACCAGTGGCGTGCACAGCCCGCAGCGCGCCGCCTTCGCCGCCCGTGGCGAGTTGCCGGCGCAGTGGTGGCGGTTCTTCGACGACCCGCAGCTGGTGCGCCTGGTCGACCAGGCCCTGGCCAACAACCACGATATCCGCCAGGCCCATGCCAACCTGCTGGCGGCGCGGGCGCTGTTCGACGACCGCAGCCTCGACCGCTATCCCTGGGTCACCGCCCGCGCCGGCTACAACCAGAGCCTGGAGCAGCAGCAACCGGCTGATGGCAGCGACCCGCGGCGCATGCGCACCGAGCAGTACCGCGCCGGCTTCGACGTGCAGTGGGAGATCGACCTGTTCGGTCGCCTGCAACGCCTGACCGACGCCGCCGAGGCCCGCGCCGACGCGGCGGAGGCGGACCTGCGCCAGGCGCGCCTGAGTATCGCCGCGGAAGTCGCCCGCAACTACTACCTCCAGCTTGGGCTCAAACGCAGCCTGGCCGTGGCCGAGGATCAGGTCGAGGCCTGGCGCGAGACCCTGCAACTGACCAGCGCCCAGGTGCGCGCCGGCAGCGGCCAGTACGAGGACCAGCAGAACGCCCATGCCAACTTGCTGCTCAGCGAGGCGGCGGTGCCGCCGTTGCAGGCGGCAATCCAGCAGGCCAGCTACCGCCTCGACGTGCTGACCGGGCAGGTGCCAGGCAGCCAGGAACAGGGCGTCGCGCCGTTCCTGCCGCCGTTGGCGCGCCAGTTGCCGTTGGGCGATGTCGACGCGCTGATCGGCCAGCGCCCTGATGTGGTCAGCGCCGAGCGTGAGCTGGCGGCCAGCACCGAGGATGTCGGCGCGGCCACCGCCGAGCTGTACCCGCGTCTGGACCTGGGCGGCTTCATCGGTTTCTTCGCCCTGCGCGGCGGCGACCTGGGCAGTGCCGCCCGCGCCTACGAGCTGGCGCCGGTGGTGACTTGGCCGGCGCTGCGCCTGGGCAACGCCCGTGCCCGCCTGCGGGTGCGCGAGGCGCTGGCCGAGGGCAGTCAGGCACGCTACCAGCAGGCTGTGCTGCTGGCCCGCGAAGAGGTGGAGAACGCGGTGACGCAACTGGTGCGCAACCAGGCGCGGCTGCAAAGCCTGGTGGCTTCCGCCGGCCACGGCAGCGAGGCCATCGACATTGCCAACAAGCGCTATCGGCGTGGAGCGGGGACCTACCTGGCGGTGTTGGAGAACCAGCGTGCGCTGTTCTCGATCAAGCGCGAGGTGGCCGAGGCGGAAACGGCGTCGTACCTGGATGCGATTGCGCTGTACAAGGCGTTGGGGTGGGGGAGTGCGGCACAGTAGCCCTCATTGGTTGTTACCCTGTGGGCGCCATGGGCGGCGAGCAAGAGTTCCAGGATGGGCCTAATTTTTCCGGTGCGGTCTTCGTTTTCATGGAAGCCGCCCTGCGCCCGGCGCGTTCGGCACTCATCATTCAAGGAGACAGGCAATGACTTCCGTTTTCGACCGCGACGATATCCAGTTCCAGGTAGTGGTCAACCACGAAGAGCAGTATTCCATCTGGCCCGACTACAAGGCGATCCCCAACGGCTGGCGCGCGGTGGGCAAGAGCGGCCTGAAGAAGGACTGCCTGGCCTACATCGATGAGGTCTGGACCGACATGCGTCCACTGAGCCTGCGCCAGAAGATGGCCGAAGCCGCGGCGCAGTAAGGCGGTGTCGAGCTTGAACCTGCTGTGCCTGCCGTACTCCGGTGCCAGCGCCATGGTCTACAGCCGCTGGCGGCGCAAGCTGCCGGCCTGGCTGCAGGTGCGTCCGGTGGAGTTGCCCGGGCGTGGCGCGCGCATGGGCGATCCGCTGCACACCGACCTGCGGGGGCTGGCCCGGCAGCTGGCCCATGAGCAGCGGGGCGCCACCCAGGCGCCCTACGCGCTGCTCGGGCACAGCCTGGGGGCGCTGGTCGCCTTCGAGCTGGCCCACGAGCTGCGGGCGCTGGGGTGTCCGGCGCCGGTGGCGTTGTTCGCCAGTGGGACGGCGGCGCCGACCCGGCGGGAGGACTATGCCGGTGGCAAATGGACCGAGCCTCGGGGGGAGGCCGAACTGATCGGCGAACTGCGCAAGCTGGGGGGGACACCTGAAGAAGTGCTGGCCAACCAGGAGCTGATGAGCCTGACCTTGCCGATCGTGCAGGCGGACTTTTTGCTTTGTGGGCGGTATGTGTATGAGCCGCGTCAGTTGTTGCAATGTCCGTTGCATGTGCTGGGTGGTGAAGAGGATCGGGCCAGTGATGAACAGTTGCAGGCTTGGGGGCGGGAGACTGGCGGGGGGTACTCGCTGACGAAGTTTCCGGGTGGGCATTTCTTTATTCATGAGCAGGAAGAGCGGGTGCTTGATGTGCTTTGCCGGACGTTGGAGCCTTTGAGGCTTTGTGCTTGATTGGTGGGGTTGGGGTGTTTGGCTATAGCTGATATTTGATCTGTTGTTGTTGTTGTTGTTGTTGTTGTTGTTGGTTTTGGAAGTTGTATGCGCATTCATTTGTGATGTCGACGCTTAATCACCTTTCCGCCCTTACGGCGGGTTACTTAATGAGATGGTCACCCCGGCACCCTGCGAGGCGTACGCTTTCGCAGGGTGCTTT
>NZ_JBLIYT010000020.1:0-57954 GCF_057480795.1 Pseudomonas sp. P110(2024) | reverse complement strand
CTTGCGTAGGGAGGTGACGGCCATGGATGGCCGTCAAGCGCTGCGCCCCAGGATGGGGCGTTCAGCGCGGTCCTCCCGGGAGCAAGAACGGAGCGAGGGAACCCCGGAGCGAAGCGCAGGGGCCGGATGAACGGAGCGGGACGGTTTTGCCTACTTTTCCCACGAGAAAAGTAGGCCGCCGTAAGGGCGGAAAGGTGACTAAATGTCGTTATCTTCTACGAATGCGCATAAAAATATCAAAACAATCATCCAAGAACCAGAACCAGAACCAGAACCCGAAAAAAGAACCGCAGTGCCAGGGGAGCACCAACACCGCGGTCCAAGGGGAAAGCCCGTCACTGCTGGGTAACAGTCGCCATGTTGGCATTACCATACTGCGTAATATTGGCCGTCTGACTCGCACCGCTCTGGTCGACAAACGCCTGGTTGTTATTCCCCGCCTGAGTCACGTAGGCCAGGTTGACCCCATCGGTCTGCTTGATGGTCGCCTCGTTCCCATACCCCTGCAGCTGGTAGGTGTAGCTCTGGTTGCCACTACCCGACTGCTCGACGGTAATGCTGCCGCCGCTACCAGCAGCCAACCCCTCGGCATAGTTGCCAGTCCCCCGCTGGTCGGCGATGAGCAGGTTGTCGCTGCCGTTCTGCTCGAAGTACAGTTCGTTGTTGCTGTCTGCCTGGCGGGTCTCCATCTGGTTGCGGTTGCCATTCTGGTTCAGCCGCGCGATCTGGGCGTTGCCTTCCTGGGTGATATTCACCCCGTTGCCATGACCTACCTGGTTGATCTGCGCCTGCTGCCCGACCCCGAACTGCCCGCCGGACTTCTCGCCCTTCCAGTTGCTGGCCATGATCTTGTTGGCGTTGCCCACCGTGCTGATGGTCAGGCTGTGGTTGTCACCGGTCTGGTAAGTGAAGTGCAGGTTGTTGTTGCCCACCTGCGAAATACTGGTCACCGCCTGGCTGGTTTCGTATTGGTCCGACCAACTGGCGTTGCCACGGCCTGTCTGGCTGAGGCCGGCAGTGTTGACCTGGCCGAAACTCTGGTCGATGTAGCCTTCGTTGGCCTGGCCACTCTGGTAGACACTGGCCTGGCTGGCGGCCTGGTTGTCCTGCCACACTTCAACCGAGTTGCCAGTACCGTACTGGTCGATGCCGATGGTACCGCCCAGGCCGTCGCGCTGGTCGCCGTAGGCCCAGTTCTGCTTGCCCTCCTGGTAGATGGCGATATCACCATCCCGGTGGGTCAAATGCTCGGCGGCGGCTTGGTTGTCGCTGCCACCTTGCATGATCGAACTCTTGTTGTTGCTGCCACCGAACAGCTGTTCGACGGTCGCACTGTTGCCGAAGCCCGACTGCAAGGTGGTGGCCTTGCTGCCGGTCTGCGTGTCCTGCCAGATGATCGACTGGTTACCGCTGCCGGCCTGGATCTGCAGCGCCTCGTTGTTTTCACCCACCGACTGGCTGGCGAATGCATCGTTGAACTCGCCGCCGGCATGCTGGGTGATCTGGCTGCCGTTCTCGTACAGTTGCTCGGCGTAGCCGGCGTTGAACGAGCCGGTGGCGCTTTGCTGGATGTGGCTGGTGCTGGCGTCCTGCAACGCCATGTGGTTGTGATCGTGGCCGGTCTGGTTCTGCGTGGCCGAGGCGAAAGGCGCCTGCGACTGCTTGACCTCGGCAATGTTCTGGGCGCCTTGCTGGTTCTGGGTCGAAACGCTGTCGTCAGCCATGGCTTGGCCGGCAAGGGCCAGGACGATGGCAGCGCTCAGGGGGGCGAGCTTGTGCATGGTGTTGCCTCCAGATCTGTCTTGTTGGGCCTAGCGGTATTGGGTGACATGGACCTGCTGGCCGTTGCCGGCCTGGGTCACGGCGCTGTTCAGTCCCGTGCCACGCTGGTCGATGGTGGCGCTGTTGTGGTTGCCGATCTGTTCGATGGCGGCGCTGTTGTCGCTGCCGTTCTGGCGGATCGTGGCGTTGTTGCCTTGGCCCTGCTGGCTGATCGCGGCCGTCAGGTCGCTGCCCTCCTGCAGGATGTACGCTTCCTGCGCGCTCCCTGCCTGGACGATCCGGCCCAGCAGGGCCTGGCCGTTCTGGTCGAGGGCGGCGCGGTTGCCCGTGCCCAGTTGCTCGATCACCGCGGCCTGGCCGGCGCCCGACGGCAGTAGGCGCAGCACCAGCGGCTCGCCGAGGTCGCTGCCGACGGCGAGGTCGGCGTTGTCCATCAAGTCGTCGGCCAGGGCCTGGCCGGTGAGGGCCAGGCTCAGCAGCAGTGGGTACAAGGCATTCATGGCATCCCCCCGAGTGTTACTGCACCACCACGTTGACCGTGCGCGTGGTGCCCTGGCTGCTGGTCACCGTGGCGGTCGGCGCGGCGGTGGGCACCAGCGTCGTGCTGTTGCTCACCGTCAGGCGCCAGCGGCCGGTGACCGGCACGGTGGTAGTGCCAAGGGTCTGCACGCCGGTGGTGGTGGTCACGCGCACGGTGATGGTGTTGCCGGTGGTCACCGAGGACGTTCCGCTGATGTCCCAGTTGAAGCGATTGTTCGAGCGCGCCGTGACCGTCGCCGCGGTGACCGCGAAGGTCTCCTGGGCCGGCCGTGGCGATACCTGCACGGTGACCGTGCCGGGCGTCGAGGTGGCGCCGATCGCGTCACGGGCGATGTAGCTGAAGCTGGTGGTGAACGTCGCGCTCACCGTGGCCGGTGGCGTATAGGTGATCACGTTGCCGTCGGTACTGACCGTACCGCGCCCGGCCGGGGTCGGCTGGGTGACGCTGGCGATGGTCAGCGGCAGGTTGCCTTCCGGGTCGGTGTCGTTGGCCAGCGCGTTGATGGTCAGTGGCACGCCGAGGGTGGCAACGCTGTCGGCCACTGCAGTCGGAGGTTGGTTCGGCGCGACATTGACGGTTACCGTGGCCGGTGTCGAGTTCAGTCCCTTGGCGTCCTGGGCGCGGTAGCTGAAGGTCGCCACCACGGGCGAGGTTGCACCGCTCGGCGGGGTGTAGGTCACCGAAGTGCTGCCGTTGAGCACCACGCCGCCCAGGCCGGTGCCAGGCTGGGTGAGGTCGGTGATGCTCAGCGGCACGTTGCCGTCCGGGTCGCTGTCGTTGGCCAGCAGGTTGAGGGTGATCGGCACCCCGACACTGGTGCTGGCGCTGTCGGCCTGGGCCACGGGAGCCTGGTTCTCGGTTGGTACCGGGGCGTTGCCGACCACCACCACCGGCTCCACATCGACACCGCCATGGGCCGACTTGACGGTGATGCTGGCGGGTGGCTGGGCCAGGTCGTTGACCGTCAGGCTCTGCTGCACGCCGGACTTGGACATGCGCCCGAAGCCCTGTACCAGCAGGTCGGGCACCACCACTTCATCACTGGAGTGGGCCTCGACCAGCAGGCGCTTGGCGCTCCAGTCGTAGCGCGCGGTGGCAACCTTGACCACGTCGCTGAGCTTGCTCGACAGCGCTGTCGGGCGCGTGGTGCCGGCCGGGCTGCTGGCAGTGACCACCACCACTGACGGCGGCACGGCCTGGCTCAGTTGCTGGCTGAAGAACAGCCCGTTGTTGTCGGCGAGCATGCTGAACTGGCACGGTGACGGCGGCGAGCCGATCAGTGCCAGGCCGTTGCGCAGGCACAGGCTGGCGCTGTTCGGCGCCTTGGCGAAGACCTCGACGCGGGTGCCGGCGGCGTTGCGCTGGTAGGTGGCGCGCTCCAGCGTCACCGGGGTCTGCTGGCGCTGGTCGAGAACCTTGCCCGAGACGCTGAAGACGTTGGTCTGGATGGTACCCGCCGGGCCCTGGATGCGCACGAAGTTGGTGTTGTTCGGGCTGCCGGTCACCGCCTCGGTGATGTTCGGGTCGCCGACGAAGGTCTCGGTGGCGCCGGTGTCCGGGTTGACCTCGGTGTAGGGGCCGCCGACGCCGCGCAGGAACGGGCCGAGATTACCGTTCAGGGCGCCGCTGAAGTTGCCCGGCGCGCCGATGCCGATGTCGCGGGTTATGTTGATCGCCCGCCGGCCGGCGGTGGTCACGTTGACCGTCTCGACGCCGAACGGGTGGGTGATGGTGTAGGTGCCGGTACGCGGCACCGAGGCGCGGATGCGGATGCGGGCGAAGCTCTGCTGGTCGCCGTTGACCGGGTTCTCGGCGGCGAAGGCCGCCTCGAGGCCTGCGACATAGACTTCCAGCTCGTAGCCGCTGTTGCCCACCTGCGGGATCTGGGTCTCGGCCAGGAACCAGAACATCTCCGGCGGCCAGTTGTCCGGGAACACCAGCGGCAGGGCATCGTCGTAGACCCCGGGCTCGGGCAGCAGGGTGCACATGTAGGCCGGGGCGCCTGGCGCGCCCGGTGCCCGCGAGCTGGTGGCGCGTGACTGGCACAGCTCCAGGGCGAGGTTGTTGGCGTCCTTGTACCACATCGGGTAGCCCCCGGTGGCGAAGGTGTAGGGGCCGGGATCGACCTCGCTCAGCGCTGCCCAGGCCGCGCTGCTGACGGTGAGGGTGAAACCAGCGGCGCACAGCGCCCGACGCGACCAAGTATTCATGCGGCCTCCTTGAAGGCGGTGTCTGTTCATGGCACCAGCACCACGTCTTCGTTGTCGCTGCCGCCGTGGCTGCTGGTGACTTGCACCTGCGCCGGCGGGATGGGTGACAGCCCGGTGGTCAGGGACTTGACCGCGCCGTTGCCGCTCAGGTTGCCGATCAGCGTGCCGTTGCTGGTGCGGGCGGTGAGGGCGGGCGGGCTGGTCTCGTCGCTGCTGCTGGCGACCAGGGTCAGCTGGCCGCTGGCCAGGCTGTATTCGGCGCGGCTGATGATCACCAGGTCGGTGAGCGGCATGGCGGCGCTGGTCGGCGTGCTGGTGGCGATGGCCAGGCTGTTGTCGGCGGTCACCTGCAGGGTCAGCGGCAGGGTCGGGTTGAGCGCAGATTGGGCGTACCAGGCGCCGGTGCCGTTGGCCTCGCCCAGGGGCAGGGCCGGTGTCTGACTGGTCAGGGTGACCGTGGCCGGCGCCGGCGGCGCCATGACGAACACATCCTGCTGGGCCCGCAGGTCGCCGTTGACGGTGTGCCGTGAGTAGGTGCTGCGCTGCGGGATCAGCGGTGTCGGGCGGTTGACCGTGGACAGCTTGCCGGAGACGGCGAACAGCTCGGTGCGCAGGTCGATGCCGTTGGGGCCTTCGATGCGCACGAAGTTGGTGTTGAAGGGGCTGCCGGTGACCGGCTCTTCCAGGTTCGGGTCGCCGATGTAGCGTTCGCTGGCGCCAGTGCCCGGGTTGGTTTCGGTGTAGGGCCCGTTGACGCTGCGCAGGAACGGCCCGACGTCGCCCTTGAGCGCGCCGCTGTAGTCACCGGGGGAGCCGATGCCGATGTCGCGGGTCATGTTGATCGCCCGGCGCCCGCCCGCTGGCACGTCGAAGACCTCGACGCCGTAGGGGTGGGTGATCGTGTAGGTACCGGCCACCGGCACATCGACGCGAATGCGCACCCGGGCGAAGCTGACCTGGTCACCGTCCACCGGCTCTTCGGCGGCGAAGGCAGCCTCGATGGCCGAGCCAAAGCTCAGGTCGATACCGCGGGCGGCATCGACGATGGCGGCGTCGGCGGTGAACCAGAAGGCCTCGTCGGGGAAGTTGCTGGGGAAGACGATCGGCTGGGTGTCGTCGAACACGCCGGGGGTGGGCAACAGCGTGCACATGTACGAAGGCGCGCCGGGGGCACCGGCGACTCGCGAGCTCACCGCCTTGGACAGGCACAGGTCGAGCACCCGGCCGTGGCTGTCCTGGTACCAGGCGGGGAACTTGCCGGTGGGCAGGGTGTAGGGGCCGCTGTCGACCGCGTACAGCGCAGCCTGGGCCGGTAGCTGGAGCAGGCCGGCGAAGATCGCCACGGCCAGCGGGTGGGGAATCGGTCGGTGCATGAGTTGCTTCCTCCTGCAAACGGGCCCATGGGTTGGGGCGTCTGGGGAGGGATCGGCAACTGTTGTGCCAGGTTTTTCAGGGGGCGGTTGAAGGGCTCTGGGGTAGGGGTTTCAGCGTTTCTGGCAGGTGTTCGGCTAGGTATGGCGGGTGGGCGGGGGGACCCAGGATTGGGGAATGGGGCAGGGCTTTCAGGGGTTCGCCGATAGCCTTGCAGCGCTTATGAGATCGAGCGCCGTCCGCGCGGCGCTCGATCTCATAAGCGCTGAAAATTCCCCGGCATACACCTCCCAGCGCGTACCTGATGACTACCAACGATTTCTGACGCACACTGCCGAAAAATCCGATGCCCATTGCCCCGCCTGAGCGGGGCACCCCTGGAGCACGCAATGGCGCGACAACTTCCAACAACAACCGCCAACGATCCACTGCAGCAATCCCGTCTGGTCCGCCTGAAACTGGCCAGCGAAGGCGAACTGCCCTCCGGCATGCTGCGTGACGAAATCGATGCCTCCTGGCGCCGCAGCCTCGGCCATGGCCTTGACTGCCTGCAGGGCGAGCAGGTGGGCCTGGGCATTCGCCATGGCCTGGACCTGCGCGCGCTGCTGGAGCACAACCGCCTGCTGATCGACGCGGTCACCCCCGAACTGGACTACCTGGTCAAGCGCCAAGGCAAGAGCGGCATCGTCATCCTCGGTGATGCCCAGGCCAACGTGCTGGCCATCGAGGGCCAGAAGCACGTGCTCGCCCGCGAAGGCCTGCGTGACCTGCACCCGGGCAGTTGCTGGAGTGAGGCCCTGCGCGGCACCAACGCCATCGGCACGGCGGTGGTCGAGGGCCAGCCGACCCTGATCAACTGCGGCGAACACTATCTCGACCGGCTCAGCCCGTTCTCCTGCACCTCGGTGCCGCTGCGCGATCCGCGTGGCGAGGTGATCGGCGTGCTCGACGTGACCCGCGAAGGCGTCATGGCCCAGCCCCAGGATAGCCTCTCCACGTTGCTGCTCGCCGCCGGCAATATCGAAAGCCGGTTGTTCGGGCTGTATCACCCCGAGCACCTGGTGCTGGCCTTCCACAGCCGCCCGCAGTACCTGGCCAGCGCCTGGCAGGGCCTGCTGGCGCTGAGCCTGGAAGGCGAGGTGCTGGCGGCCAACGACAATGCCTGCCAATTGCTGCAGATGCCGCGCCAGGCGCTGCTTGGTCGGCGCAGCAGCGACCTGCTGGGCGAGCGCTCGCCGGCATTCATCGCCCGCCTGTGGCAGGGCGGTGTCAGCAGCGTGCAGACCGCCAAGGGTGAATTCTTCTTCCGCGCCTTGCAACTGCCACGGCATGGCCGCATCAGTGGTCCGGCGCCCAACACCAAACCGGCCGAGCCGGCCAAGGCCCAGGCCCTGGAGGCCCTGGCCGGCGGCGATGCACGCCTGGCCCGTGCCTTGCGCATGGCCCGCCAGGGCCTGGCCAATGGCTTGCCGGTGCTGCTGCTGGGAGAAACCGGTACCGGCAAGGAAGTCGCCGCCCGCGCCTTGCACCAGGCCGGAACGCGGGCCGACAAGCCGTTCGTGGCGGTCAACTGCGCGGCGATTCCCGAGGGCCTGATCGAGTCCGAGCTGTTCGGCTACCGTGAGGGCGCGTTCACCGGCTCGCGCCGCGGCGGCATGGTCGGGCGGCTGATGCAGGCCCATGGCGGCACGCTGTTCCTCGACGAGATCGGCGACATGCCCCTGGCCTTGCAGGCCCGTCTGCTGCGCGTCCTGCAGGAGCGTCGGGTAGCGCCGCTGGGCGCTGGCGACGAGCAGGACATCGACGTGGCGCTGATCTGCGCTACCCACCGCGATCTCAAGCGACTGGTCGCCGACCAGCAGTTTCGCGAAGACCTCTACTACCGGGTCAACGGCGTATCCCTGCGCCTGCCGGCACTGCGCGAGCGCGACGACCTGGCGACGCTCATCCAGGGCCTGCTGGACAAGTCCGGGGCCAGGGGCGTAAGCCTCGATGCGCCCTTGGTGGCGCTGCTGGAGAACTTCGACTGGCCGGGCAACATCCGCCAGCTGGAGATGGT
Organism: Pseudomonas sp. P110(2024); assembly: GCF_057480795.1. NCBI lineage: Bacteria > Pseudomonadati > Pseudomonadota > Gammaproteobacteria > Pseudomonadales > Pseudomonadaceae > Pseudomonas > Pseudomonas sp. P110(2024). The sequence goes on along the minus strand of NZ_JBLIYT010000020.1, from coordinate 49,991 downwards.
GGTGCGTACTGCCCTGGCGATGCGCGAGGAGGGCGAGCAGGTGCTGACCCTCGACCATCTCACCGACTGCCTGCTCGATGAACTGGCCAGCGGCGCCGCGCCGTCCGGCAGCCTGCGCGACAACGAGCTGGAGCTGATCCGCGCCGCCCTGGCCCGCCATCAGGGCAACGTCTCGGCGGCGGCCGAGGCCCTGGGCATCAGCCGCGCGACGCTGTATCGCAAGCTCAAGCAGTTGCGTGGTTGAGCCATGGGCGGACTGTTTTCCCGATTGATCGAATCCAGTGACCCGGCGCTGATGCGTCAGGCGCTGGCCTGGCTGTATGGCTTCGTGCGTCCACACCGTGGCGCCATTGGCGCGCTGCTGGCGCTGTCCCTGGGCGCCTCGCTGCTGGCCCTGGCGCAACCCTGGCTGGTCAAGACGCTGATCGACGAGGGGCTGCTGGCCAAGGACTACCAGACCCTCTGGCACATGGCGGCGATCATGATTGTCGCCGGCCTGCTCGGTACCGTGCTGGCCGGGGTCAACCGCTACCTGCACACACGGCTGTCCGGGCGCATCCTGTTCGCCCTGCGCGATGACCTGTACCGCCATTTGCAACGGCTGTCGCCGACGTTCTATGGGCAGCGGCGCACCGGCGACATCTTGTCGCGGTTGGACGGCGATGTCGCCGAGATCCAGCGCTTTGCCGTGGATTCGCTGTTCTCGGCGGTGTCGGCGCTGATCGGCCTGGTCGGCGCCGTGGCCTTGATGCTCATGCTGTCCTGGCAGCTGTCGCTGCTGCTGGCGCTGTTGATCCCGCTCCAGGTGCTGTGGCTGCGCTGGATGCGGCGCAAGGTCGAGCGCGAGGTGCGCAGCCTGCGCGAGCGCTCGGCGGACGTGTCGTCGTTCCTGGTCGAGACGCTGCCGGCGATGAAGTTCATCCAGGCCGCCGGCCAGCAGCAGCGCGAGGCCGAACGTCTCGACCGGCTGGGCCAGGGCTACATGGGGCAGTTGCTCAAGGTACAGGTCACCGAGTTCTTCACCCAGGCGCTACCCGGCACCCTGACCTCCTGGTGCCGGGCATGCGCGTTCCTGGTCGGCGGCTGGTGGGTGATCCAGGGGACCTGGCAACTGGGCGCGCTGATCGCGTTTTCCACCTACATGGGCATGGCAGTCGGCCCGGTGCAGAGCCTGCTGGGCCTGTACGTGGCGGTGCAGCGGATGGCCGTGAGCCTGGGGCGGGTGATGGAACTCAAACAAGAGGCGGTCGCGGTGCGCGAGGCGGATGATCCCAAGCCCATGCCGCAGGGGGCCGGCGAGCTGCGCCTGGACCGGGTGTGCTTCGCTCACGACGGCCGCCAGGGCTGGGTGCTGGACAAGGTCGATGCCTGCCTGCCGCCCGGGGCCAAGGTTGCCATCAGCGGCGCCTCCGGTGTCGGCAAGTCGACGCTGATCGACCTGCTGCAACGCTTCTACGACCCCGATGACGGGCGCATCCTGCTCGATGGCGTCGACCTGCGCGAGCTCGACCTGCAGGCCCTGCGGCGACGCATCGCCGTGGTCAGCCAGGACATCGTCCTGTTTCGCGGCACCCTGGCGCAGAACCTGGCCTACAGCACGCCCCAGGCCAGCCGTGACGACCTGGAGCGAGTGGTGCGCCTGACCCGCCTGGACAGTCTGGTGCAGAGCCTGCCGCTGGGGCTCGACGGCCTGCTGGGCGAGCGCGGCCAGCAGCTGTCCGGCGGGCAGAAGCAACGCATCGCCATCGCCCGGGCGCTACTGCAGCAACCGACAATCCTGGTGCTGGACGAAGCTACTTCGGCGGTGGACGAAGCCACCGAGCGCGAGGTGATCGCCGCCATCGACCAGTTGTTCGCCGGGCGCACGCGGATCCTCATCAGTCACCGCGCCTCGACCCTCGCCGACGCCGACCTGCACCTTGAGCTGCACGGCGGGCAGTTGCGCAGCAAGGAGCCCGTCGACCATGGCCGCTGAACCGTGGATTGGCGTGATCGACAGCGGCTGCTCGCCGGAGCAGGCGGCCGGCCTGCTGGATGCGCGACGTTTCTGGCTCGAAGAGGGCAGGTTGCGCGAGGGTGACTCGCTGCCGGACGCCTTGGGCCATGGCAGCGCCGTGCTGGCGCGGCTGCGCGCCGAGTCCGGTGCCCAGCCCGTGCTGCTGGCCCAGGTGTTCGCCGGGCAGGGCAGTACCAGTGCCTTGCAGGTGGCGGCTGGCCTGTTGTGGCTGGTGGAAGCCGGCGCGAGCGTGGTCAACCTCAGCCTGGGTCTGCGCCAGGACCGCCCGGTGTTGCGCCAGGCCTGCGCCGAGGCCGTGGCCGCCGGGGTGCTGCTGTGCGCCTCGAGCCCGGCGCGGGGCGAGCCGGTTTACCCGGCCAGCTACCCTGGGGTCATCCGCGTGACCGGTGATGCCCGCTGCGCTCCCGGGCAGTGGTCGTGGCTGGACACGGCCCAGGCCGACTTCGGCGCGGCGGTCGGCAGCGATGGCGGGGCAGGCGCCAGCCTGGCCTGCGCCGCGTTCAGTGGCCGGGTGGCGGCCCTGCTGCGCGATGAGCCCGGCATGACCCGGGAGGCGCTGTTGCGGTGGCTGAAGCATCACGCGGCGTTCGCCGGCCCTGAGCGCAAGGGGCCGATCGATGCCTGAAGCAAGCATCCTGGTACTCGGCGCCGGGCCTGCCGGCGCGGCCACGGCCCTGGGGCTGCGGCGGATGGGCTACCCCGTCACGGTGGTGTCCGACTGGCGCCGCTTCGCCGCGGTGGAAGGCGTGTCGCAGCGGGTGCTGGAGGGCCTGCGTCATGCAGGCCTGGGCGCCGCCCTGGCCGAGGCCACCACGCCGGCCACGCGCCAGGTGCACTGGAACGGCGAGCGGCTGCAACCGAACCAGGAGTGCCTGCTCGATCGCCATCGTTTCGACCAGGCCCTGCGCGACGACTTGCGCCGCGCCGGTGTCGAGCTGGTCGAAGGGCGTGTGCGCGAGGTGGAGCGGGGGCAGGGGTACCGGATACATCTGGACGACGGTCGCACCCTGCACGGCGAGTTCCTGGTCGAGGCCCGTGGTCGTCAGGCCCCGTTGAGTGAAGGTCGCCTGCGCGGGCCGGAGACCGTCAGCCTGCTCAACCTCTGGCAGGCCGCGCCCGGCACGCCGGTGTCGGCGGTGGAGAGCCTGGACGACGGCTGGGCCTGGATGGCGCGGCTGGCCGATGGCCGCTGTTACTGGCAGGTGACGCTGGACGCGACGACGGCGCAGTTGCCGGGCAAGGCGGCCTTGCCTGAATACTGTGCCGAGCGTCGGCGTGGTTCGGCGTTGGTGGCGCAACTGTTCGGTGAGCGGGCCTTCGCCCCTGCGCAGGTGCATGCGCGCAGCAGCACGGCGATCCTGGCCGGCAACTGCGCGGGCCCGGACTGGCTGCGGGTTGGCGATGCCGCGATGGCGGTCGACCCGCTGTCGGGCAATGGTATCTTCCAGTCGTTGTCCTCGGCGCTCCAGGCGCCCGTGGTGATCAATACCCTGTTGCAACGACCCGGGCAGGCGGACTTGGCGCAGCGCTTCCATCAGACACGGGTCGAGCAGCTGTTCCTGCGTTTCGCCCGGATCGGCCGGGATTTCTACGCGCAGGAAACGCAGCGCGTGGCCCAGCCGTTCTGGGCCCGCCGCCGGGGTTGGCCGGATGCCCAGCCGCTGCACGCGGCGGCGGACTGGCAGGCGGTGCGGGTGGAACGACGCCCAGTGTTGCGCGAAGGCTGGGTGGAGGAGGCCGAGGTGGTGGTGACGGCGGACCAGCCGTTGGGCGTGTGGCACCTGCAGGGTATCGAGCTGGCGCCGGTAGTGCGGGGGTTGCAGGCCGGCATCGGCCTGGAGCGCCTGGTGAAAAAGGCGCTCCAGCCGATGGTCGAGCGCTGGTTACGCGAACAGGGCCATTGACTCAGAAGAACGTCCCGACCACCAGTTGCAGGTAGGTTCCGCTCTCCCGCCCACCCACCTGCACGCCGCCATCCTGCGCACTGCGCTGTGGGGTATAGAACCCCACCAGCGGGCTGATCAGCCAGTGCTCGTTGATCATCCATTCGACATACAGGTCCACCTCGCGCCCACCCAGGTTGCCCTGGTCGGTCTTGAGCGTGTCGAAGTCGAAGTACAGCGCCCCCACGGTCAGGCCCTCCCGCGGCGTGGCCTTGAGCGCCACATGGTGCACCTGGGTGTTGCTGTTGAAGGGACCGGCGTAGTTGGCCGCCACCTCGCCCTGGAACCAGGTGCCGTAGCCACGGCTCAGGCCATAGAACAGCGGGTCGAAATGCTCCGAGAAGCGGCTGTAGCGGTAGGTGGCGGTGGGCGACCAGGGCAGTGCGGAGAAGGTCCAGTTGCCTTCCAGGTACCAGGCGTTCTCGCGTCCGTCACTGCGGTCCTGGGTGACGTATTCGGCGGCCAGTTCGAGGTCTTTGACCCCCAGGTTGCCGCGCCCACGCAGGCTCACCGTGTCCATGCCGTCGCGGTGTTCCAGGCCGAGGATCTCGGCGTAGCGGCGGTCGACATCCAGGCCGTGGATCCAGCTCAGGCCCACGGTGCCTGCATCGGCGACATGTTCGAAGTTGGCCACCGCCATGGAGGTGTCGGCCTGGAACGGGTTGTCTGATTTGAGCCACATCAGGTCGCCACGCCAGCCTTGCTTGCCCCCCAGGCGCAGCACGGCGGTGCGGTCGAAGGCCTTGCGCGCCGCCAGGTAGTAGGCGCCGCCCCGGTCGAAATCGGCGCCCAGGTCGACATTGCCGGCATTGACCGGGTCGCCCTGGATCAGGAAGCCGTCACCGAGGGTGATGACCTGGCGCCCCCCGGAGACATCGATGCCATCCTCACCGAGGGCCGGGAACAGGCTGCCCGAGCGCCAGCCGAGGTAGGCGTCCTCGATACCGGTGCGACGTTCGTTGCCCAGGGTGAAGCCGGCGGCGTCGCCATCGCCCCAGGTGGCCGAGCTGAGCAGGCTGAAGGCACCGTACAGCGTGCCGCTGTCGGCCAGGGCGTGGCTGGCGCTCAGGCCGTATTTGACGTAGCCCTCGCGCCAGTTGCTGCTGCCGGGCTGGCGGTTGCCGAACTGGTCGAAGCTTTCGTCGCTGTGGAATACCCCGAACAGGGCTTCGAGGTTGGCGTCCAGGGTGGTGCCGGCGTTGTTGTAGAGTTCGTGGGCCTGGGTGAGGGGAGAGGCCAGCAGCAGGGCCAATGTGCAGGCGAGCTTGTGCGTCATGGTGTGCTCCATGTTTTTATTGTGTGTTCTGTAAGGTCTGTACCGGCCTCTTCGCGGGTAAACCCGCGAAGAGGCCGGTACAGGAAGACTCAGAGCTTGATCAACACCGACTTCAGCTCGGTGTAGTGCTCGATCGCCGCCGCGCCCATCTCGCGGCCGACGCCGGAGAGCTTGTAGCCGCCGAACGGCAGCGCCGGGTCCAGCGCGCTGTGGCAGTTCACCCATACCGACCCGGACTTGATCCGCGGGATCATCCGGTGCACCGCGGCCAGGTCGTTGGACCAGATGCTCGCGCCCAGCCCGTAGGGGTTGTCGTTGGCCATGCGCACCACCTCATCGAGGTCGTCGAACGGCATGGCTACCAGTACAGGGCCGAAGATTTCCTCCTGCACCAGCCGGTGGCGTTGGTCGACATCGACGATCACCGTTGGTTTGACGAAGTAGCCCGGGCCGAAGCCTTCGCCGCCGCAGGCGATGGTCGCGCCCAGTTCGCGGCCCAGGTCGATGTAGCCGGTGACCCGGTCCTGCTGCTTGGCCGAGATCAGTGGCCCCATCTGCACGGTCGGGTCCAGGCCGTTGCCCAGTTTCATGGCGTTGGCGATGCCGGCGATATCCGCCACCACATTGTCGAAGTGCTTGCGGTGCACGTACAGGCGGGAACCGGCGCAGCACACCTGGCCCTGGTTGAAGAAAATCGCCGTGGCGGCGCCGGCGGCGGCTTCCTGCAGGTTGGCGTCGGGCAGGACGATGGTCGGCGACTTGCCGCCCAGCTCCAGGGTGACGCGGGTCATGTTGTCCATGGCCGCCTTGCCGATCAGCTTGCCGACCTCGGTGGAGCCGGTGAAGGTCAGCTTGTCCACGCCCGGGTGGCGGCTCAGGGCGGCGCCGGCGTTCAGCCCGGTGCCGGTGATCACGTTGAACACGCCGTCCGGGTAACCGGCTTCGCTCACCAGCTCGGCGAGCTTCAGCGCGGTCAGCGGGGTTTCGTCGGCAGGCTTGAGGACCACGGTGCAGCCGGTGGCCAGGGCCGGACCGAGCTTCCAGCAGGCCAGCAGCAGCGGGAAGTTCCAGGCGACGATGGCACCGACCACGCCGACCGCTTCGCGGCGAATGAAAGCATGGAACTCATCGTCGGGCATCAGCGGCAGTGAGGGCTCGACCGTGCTGCCTTCGAGCTTGGTGGCCCAGCCGGCCATGTAGCGCAAAAAATCGATGGCCAACTGCACATCCATTACCTGGGCCACCGCGGCGCTTTTGCCGTTGTTCAGGCATTCCAGCTCGGCCAGTTCCCGGGCATCGCGCTGCATCAGGTCGGCCAGGCGCCACAGCAGGTTCTGCCGCTCGCGCGGGCGTGTTCGGCTCCAGGCCGAATTGTCGAAGGCCAGGCGCGCGGCCTGCACGGCGCGGTCTACGTCCTGGGCCTCGGCTGCGGGCACCTCGCCGAGGATCTCGCCGGTGGCCGGGTTGCGCAAGGTCATGGTGCGGCCGCTGACGGCGTCCTGCCAGTCGGCGCCGATGCGCATCCTGAGCTTGCGTGCGAGGAAGTCGCGGGTGGCGGGTAGGATCGGCAGTTCGGAATGCATGGGCGGTGCCTCTTGTCAGGGTTGTGACCAGGGTCGGGGCAATGGGCGTGCCAAAGGACTCGGGTGGCGGGCAAGGCCCGGCTAGCGGTGGTTTTTGCCGGATTGGGAGTGAATAGAATCAGGGTTGATCTGTTGCATATTGAGATCGGGTGAGACGTCATGCGATACACATGGTTATGCGTTCGGCTCGAGGGTGCTGGGGGCGCAAAGCAGCCCCAGGATTGCCAGCCACGGCGGATGTCTCAAGGTGAAACACCCAGTCGCGAAATGGGACGTTCACCTACAACCCCAGACGCAGGCCCATTCCCGCAAAACATAGGCAACTCACTGATCCAAAACATTTTTGCTACAACTGGCATGCTTCCTGTATCGCAACTGTCACATGCACACCGCTGTATCCAAGCGTGCGAATAACGATAAGAACAACACCGTGGAGGTCTGACCTTGAAGACGACTCGACTCCGGCGGCAGGCGGGCACACTGGCGCTGGTCGCCACCGCACTGCTGTCCGCCCAGGCCATGGCGGCCGAGCAGGGCCCGAGCCTGTTGCAGAACAAGTGCATGGGTTGCCATATCCCCGAAGGCAACGACAGCTACAGTCGCATCAGTCACCAGCGCAAGACCCCGGAAGGCTGGCTGATGAGCATCGCCCGCATGCAGGTGATGCATGGCCTTTCGATCAGCGACGACGAGCGCCGCACCCTGGTCAAGTACCTGGCCGACAAGCAGGGCCTGGCGCCCAGCGAGACCGAGGGCGTGCGCTACGCCATGGAGCGCAGGCTGAACACCGTCGAACACTTCGACGATCAGCTCAGCCAGATGTGCGGCCGCTGCCACTCCGGTGCCCGGGTCGCCCTGCAGCGGCGACCGGCCAAGGAATGGGAGCACCTGGTCAACTTCCACCTCGGCCAGTGGCCGTCCCTCGAGTACCAGGCCCAGGCCCGCGACCGCGACTGGCTGGACATCGCCCTCAAGCAGATGGTGCCGGACCTGGCCAAGCGCTTCCCCCTCGACAACCCGGCCTGGGCCGAGTGGCTCAAGGCACGGCCCGAGTCCAAGGTCCTGGCCGGGCAATGGGCGTTCAGCGGCCACATGCTGGCCAAGGGCGACGTGCGCGGGGTGATGACGGTCAGCGCCGAGCAGGGCGATACGTTCAAGGTCGAGCTCAAAGGCGCCTATGCCGATGGCACGCCGTTCAACGGCAGCGGCTCGGCGATCCTCTACAACGGCTATGAATGGCGCGGCAACGTCAAGGTCGGCGAAGCCAACCTGCGCCAGGTGTTCGCCGCCATCGACGGCCAGATGAAGGGCCGCATGTTCGAGGCCGAGCACGACGAGCGCGGCCTGGACTTCAGTGCCTCGAAAGCCGGTCAGGGTCGCCTGCTGGCAGTGCAGCCGGCCTTCATCAAGGCCGGTGCCGAGAGCGAGATCACCCTGGTGGGCAGCGACCTGGCCGGCAACCCGGACCTGGGCGCGGGTGTCGAGGTGACCGAGGTGCTGGAGTCGACGCCGACGCTGATCCGGGTCAAGGCGCGTGCCGCCAAGGACGCCGCGAGCGGCCAGCGCGAAGTGGCAGTGGGCGCGCTCAAGGGCGTGCAACTGGCGGTGTACGACAAGGTCGAGGAGGTCAAGGTGGTGCCGGCGTTCTCCATTGCCCGTATCGGTGAGAACGGCGCCGCGGTGCCCAAGGTCCAGGGCCGCTTCGAGGCCGAGGCCTGGGGCAGGGACGCCGGCGGCCAGCCGCTGCGCATCGGCTACCTGCCGGCCAGCTGGAAGGTCGAGCCGTTCAACAAGCGCGCGGTCGAGGACGAGGACGTCAGGTTTGCCGGGCAGATGCAGGCCGATGGCGTGTTCGTGCCGGGTGGGGCAGGGCCCAATCCCGCGCGCAAGATGATGACCAACAACGCCGGCAACCTGAAGGTGATCGCCACCCTCGCCGACGGCGGCCAGCAGGGCGAGGGTCACCTGATCGTCACCGTGCAACGCTGGAACAATCCGCCGCTGCCATAGGCATCAACTGACGCATCGAATCCCGGGAGGTCGCCATGGGCGCACTACTGAACCTGGTCGAACGCAACCTGCACGAAGTGCAGGTGGATGCCGACCGCATGCTGTTTCATATCCCCAGCAGTTCGCTGTTCGCCGCCGACGCGGTGACCGGCGGCATCATCGACACCTTGCGCCGCCAGGGCTGCTCCGCCGAGGAGCTGATGCAACGTCTCGGCCAGCAGTTTTCCGGGCAGGACATCGAGGAAACCCTGCGCGAGCTGATCGCCCTTGAAGTGGTCAGCGACGGCTCGCCGCTGACCCCGGAGATCGCCCTGAAGCAGGTCGAGCGTACGGCGCTGAACACTGTGGTGCTCAACGTCAACACCGGCTGCAACCTGAGCTGCACCTACTGCTACAAGGAAGACCTCGACAAGCCGTCGGCCGGGCGCAAGATGAACACGGCCACCGCCGAGGCCTCGGTGGAGATGCTGCTCAAGGAGTCGCCCGACGAGCAGCGCTACAGCGTGGTGTTCTTCGGCGGCGAACCGCTGTCCAACCGGGCGCTGATCGAGCACATGGTGACCTACTGCGAGCGGCGTTTCGCCGAGGCGGGCAAGCAGGTCGAGTTCATCATGACCACCAATGCCACCTTGCTGACCGAGGAAATCGTCGACTGGCTCGACGCCCACCGTTTCGGTTTGTCGGTCAGCATCGACGGGCCCAAGACCGTACACGACCGCAACCGCATCACCGTGGGCGGGCAGGGCACCTACGACGTGGTACGGCGCAAGGCCGACATGCTGCTGTCGCGCTACCGCAGCCGGCCGGTGGGGGCGCGGGTCACCCTGACCCGTGGCATCACCGACATCGAGACCATCTGGAACCACCTGTTCAACGAACTGGGCTTCGCCGAGGTCGGTTTCGCCCCGGTGACCTCCGGCGACATGGCCGACTTCAACCTCACAGGCGAGGAGCTGGTGCAGGTGTTCGCCAACATGAAGGCCCTGGGCCGGCGCTACCTGGAGGCGGCGCTGGAGCACCGCAACATCGGTTTCTCCAACCTGCATCAGCTGATCACCGATATCCACGAGGGCCACAAGAAGGCCCTGCCGTGCGGGGCCGGGTTGAAGATGCTGGCGGTCGACCACGAGGGCGAGCTGAACCTGTGCCACCGTTTCACCGGCTCCAGCTTGCCGACCTTCGGCAACGTGCATCAAGGCGTGAAGCAGGCGCAGCTCAATGATTTTCTCTCGCAGCGTCTGGACCGCAGCGGCACCGGCTGCGACAGCTGCCGCATCCGCAACCTGTGCTCCGGCGGCTGCTACCACGAGAGCTACGCCCGCTACGGCGATCCGCAGCACCCGACCTACCACTACTGCGAGCTGATGCGCGACTGGGTCGACTTTGGCATCGAGGTCTACAGCCGCATCATGGCCGCCAACCCGGCCTTCATCGATCACTACATCACTCCCAGGAAGGCGCACTGACATGAAGCACCTCAAACCGCTGAACAACAAGGCGCGCATTCTTGAACAGGCCGCCGCCGAAGACCGCGTCGACGAAGTGCTGGCCATGAGCGCGGTGGCCGGCTGCACCGCCACCACCGACCCGGGCTGGGAGGTGGATGCCTTCGGCGGCGTCAGCTCGCTGTGCCAGCCGATGGAGGCCGACCTGTACGGTTGCTCCGACCCTTGCTGGTGGCCGGCCCAGGTGCCGGACATGATGAGCACCTACCAGGACTGGAACGCCCAGGCGAGCAACTCCGCCGAAGACTGGCGCAACCTCGGCACCGTATTCCCGAAAGACAAATAGAACGACAAGGGGAAACCGCATGAAAGCTGGATTCTGCGCGCAGCTCGCGCTCACCGTCGCCGCCACGGCCTGCGCCTGGGCGGCCCAGGCCGACGAGGCAAAGGCCTTGAAGGCTGGCCATGAATACCTGATCGCCACCAACTACCCGAACAACCTGCACGTGGTCGAGGTGGCCAGCGACACGCTGTACAAGACCTGCCGCATGCCCGATTCGTTCGGCCCCGGCACGGCGATGATGGCGCCGGACAACCGCACCGCCTATGTGCTGAACAACCATTTCGCCGACATCTACGGCATCGACCTGGACAGCTGCAAGACCACCTTCCACGCCAACCTCTCCAGCGTGCCGGGCGAGGTCGGCAAGGCCATGTACTCCTTCGCCATCAGCCCCGACGGCAAGGAGGTCTACGCCACGGTCAACCCCAGCCAGCGCCTGAATGACCACTACGTGGTCAAGCCGCCGCGCCTGGAGGTGTTCCGCACCCGCGATGGCCTCGACGCCAAGCCCGTGCGCTCGTTCCCGATGCCGCGCCAGGTGTACCTGATGCGCGCCGCTGACGACGGCAGCCTGTACGTGGCCGGGCCGGACATCTACAAGCTCGACGTCAAGACCGGCAAGTACAGCGTCGCGCTGCCACTGCGCAGCTGGAACCGCCCGGGCTACAGCGCCCCCGATGTGCTGTACTTCTGGCCGCACCAGAGTTCGCGGCATGAGTTCTCGATGCTCTACACCATTGCGAAGTTCAAGGATGCCAAGCAGGACCCGGCCACCGCCGAGCCGCTGTACGGCTACCTGAGCATCGACCTGAAGACCGGCAAGGCCCACACCCAGGAGTTCGCCGAGCTGACCGAGCTGTACTTCACCGGCCTGCGCTCGCCGAAGGATCCGAACCAGATGTACGGCGTGCTCAACCGCCTGGCCCGCTACGACATCCAGCAGAAGAAACTGGTCAAGGCCGCCAACCTCGACCATACCTACTACTGCGTGACCTTCGACAAGGCCGGCGACAAGCTCTACCTGGGCGGCACCTTCAACGACCTGGCGGTGTTCGATCCGAATACGCTGGAGAAGGTGAAGAACATCAAGCTGCCTGGTGGCGACATGTCGACCACCACGCCGCAGGTGTTCGTTCGCTAGCGCCATCGCGGGGCAAGCCCGCTCCCACGCCGGCCACACTGGACCGGTGGGAGCGGGCTTGCCCCGCGATAGGGCCATGTCAGGAAAAACAAAGACAAGAGACAGCCCATGCCCCAGCCCAGCCATACCCAAGGCTCAAAAGCCACTCCATTGCTTACCCACTGCATCGGCGACGTCTTCGACGCCACGGTCGCCCGCTTCGCCGACCGCGAAGCCCTGGTGGTTCGCCACCAGCACCTGCGCTACACCTGGCGACAACTGGCAGAGGCCGTCGACCAGCACGCCCGCGCCCTGATGGCCATGGGCCTGCAGGCCGGCGATCGCCTGGGCATCTGGGCACCCAACTGCGCCGAGTGGTGCATCACCCAGTTCGCCAGCGCCAAGATCGGCGCGATTCTGGTCAACATAAACCCGGCCTACCGCACCAGCGAGCTAGAGTACGCCCTGGGCCAGTCGGCCTGCCAATGGGTGATCTGCGCCGACGCCTTCAAGACCTCCGACTACCACGCCATGCTGCTGGACCTGGCGCCCGAGCTCGGCGCCTGCCGGCCGGGCGAGTTGCACAGCGCGCGCCTGCCCGAGCTGCGTGGGGTCATCAGCCTGGCCGCCACGCCCCCCAATGGCTTCCTGGCCTGGTCGGCATTGCAGGCCCGCGCCGGCGAAATCGACGCCGGGCAGTTGGCCGTACGCCAGGCCAGCCTGCACCGGCATGAGCCGATCAACATCCAGTACACCTCCGGCACCACCGGTTTCCCCAAGGGCGCCACCCTCAGTCACCACAACATCCTCAACAACGGCTACATGGTCGGCGAAAGCCTCGGGCTGACCGAGCACGACCGGCTGGTGGTGCCGGTGCCGCTGTACCACTGCTTCGGCATGGTCATGGCCAACCTCGGCTGCATGACCCACGGCAGCACCCTGATCTACCCCAACGACGCCTTCGATCCGCTGCTGACCTTGCAGGCAGTGGCCGAGGAGCGCGCCACCGCGCTATACGGTGTGCCGACCATGTTCATCGCCGAGCTCGACCACCCACGCCGCCACGAGTTCGACCTGAGCAGCCTGCGCACCGGCATCATGGCCGGCGCCACCTGCCCGATCGAGGTGATGCGCCGGGTGATCGACGAGATGCATATGGGCGAGGTGCAGATCGCCTACGGCATGACCGAGACCAGCCCGGTTTCGTTGCAGACCGGTGCCGCCGACGATCTGGAGCGTCGGGTGACCAGCGTCGGCCGCACCCAGCCGTGGCTGGAGAACAAGGTGATCGACAGCACAGGTGGCACCCTGGCACGCGGCGAAATCGGCGAGCTGTGCACCCGCGGCTACAGCGTAATGCTCGGCTACTGGAACAACCCCAAGGCCACCGCCGAGAGCATCGATGCCGATGGCTGGATGCGCACCGGCGACCTGGCGGTGATGGACGATGAAGGCTATGTGCGTATCGTTGGCCGCAGCAAGGACATGATCATCCGCGGTGGCGAGAACATCTACCCGCGGGAGCTTGAGGAGTTCTTCTTCACCCACCCGGCGGTGGCCGACGTGCAGGTCATCGGCATTCCCTGCAGCCGCTATGGCGAGGAGATCGTCGCCTGGGTCCGTCTTCACCCGGGTCAGGCGCTGGGCGAGGACGCGCTGCGAGACTGGGCACGGGCGCGCATCGCGCATTTCAAGGTGCCGCGGCATTTTCGCTTCGTCGACGCGTTCCCGATGACCGTGACCGGCAAGGTACAGAAGTTCAGGATGCGTGAGATCAGCATCGAGGAATTGGCGGGCGGCACCGATCAATAGCCGTCAGCCCTGTGGCCGGGCGCCGTTCAGGAACAGCTGCTCGACCGTCCGCGCGCTGTCGGCGCTCGCGGCGCGGCCACGGTGCTCGGCATCGACCATGCCGTAGACCAGGGTCATGAACGTTTCGGTGAACACCGCCGCGCTGATATCGATGCGCAGCACGCCCAACTGCTGGGCGCGCAGGAAGAACGCGTCCATGGCCTGGATATAGGCCTGCCAGCGCAGGTCCTCGGCGTCGTTGAGCAAGGTGTCGGGGCGGTACTGGAACATCAGGAACATCAGCAACTCGCGGTGCTTGAGGTGTTCGGCGATCAGGTGACGAATACCGGCCAGCGGTTCGATGCGTTCCAGGTCGGCTTCGAGGATGACCTGGTTGAGCACCTGCTCGCCATGGTCCTCGAGCAGCTTCACCAGGTTGTCGCGGGTGCCGCAGAAACGGTGCAGGGTCGCCTTGCTGACCCCGGCGGTTTCCGCCAGCTCCTTGAGGGTGGCGCGGGGGTGGACGACAATGGCCTGGGCCAGGGCTTTGAGCAGGCGCTCTTCCTGGAGGGTTCTACGCATGTGGGACCTCGAGTCCGGATTCGGCGACGAAATATCCACAATTGTATCATATGAGACGAATAAATCTCATTGAGCGCATGATGACCGACATTACGCGATCCCACAGGGATCGCGTATGGCCTGAGGCAATGGCCGGGCTCAAACCGTGTAATGCTTCAACTCACGCGCAATCAGCATGCGTTGGATCTCGCTGGAACCCTCGTAGATCTGGGTAATGCGCGCATCGCGATAGTACTTCTCCACCGGGTAGTCTTCCAGGTAGCCGTACCCGCCATGCACCTGGATCGCCATCGAGCAGACCCGCTCGGCCATCTCCGAGGCGAACAGCTTGGCCTGGGAGGCCTCCGACAGGCAAGGCTTGCCGGCGCTGCGCAGGCGCGCGGCATGCAGGATCAGCAGGCGAGCTGCGTTGACCTGCACCTGCATGTCGGCCAGCAGGTTGGCGATGCTCTGGTGCTCGTTGATCGGCTTGCCGAACTGGATGCGCTCGCGGGAGTAGGTCAGCGCCGCCTCGAACGCCGCGCGGGCAATGCCCAGGGCCTGGGCGGCGATGCCGATGCGCCCGCCTTCGAGGTTGGACAGGGCGATGGCCAGCCCCTTGCCGCGCTCGCCCAGCAGGTTGGCGGCCGGGATGCGGCAGTCGTCCAGGGTCACCGCGCAGGTGTCGGAGGCGCGGATGCCCATCTTGTGCTCGCTGCGGTCGACCTTGAAGCCTGGGTTGTCAGTGGGTACCAGGAAGGCCGAAAGGCCTTTCTTGCCCAGTTCCGGGTCGGTCACGGCAAAGACGATGGCCAGTTTGGCGCGGCGGGCGTTGCTGACGAACTGCTTGGCGCCGTTGATCACCCACTGGCCATCGACCAGTTCGGCGCGGGTGCGCAGGTTGTGGGCCTCGGAGCCGGCCTGCGGCTCGGTCAGGCAGAAGCAGCCGATCGCCTCGCCGCTGGCCAGTTGCGGCAGCCAGGCCTGCTGCTGCTCGGGCGTGCCGTAGGCCAGCAGCGGGCCGCAACCCACCGAGTTGTGGATGCTCATCATCGCCCCGGTGGCGCCATCGGCGGCGGAGATTTCCTCCACCGCCAGGGCGTAGGCCACATAGTCGGTGTAGCTGCCACCGAACTGCTCCGGGGCGACCATGCCGAGCAGGCCCAGTTCGCCCATCTTGCGCACCACGTCATCGTCGATCCAGCCGGCCTTTTCCCAGGCCTGGGCATGGGGCGCGATCTCGCCGCGGGCGAAATCGCGGGCCATGTCGCGGATCATGATCTGCTCTTCGCTCAGTTCCAGGTCTTGCATCTGTGTACTCCCGGGCTCACAGGCCTTCGAAGAATTGGTCGACCTGCTGGGTGGTGAGGCCGGCCAGGGTCGGCGGATTCCAGCGGGGTTGCTTGTCCTTGTCGACGATCAGGGCGCGCACGCCTTCGATGATGTCGCCATGGGCGAACCACTGGCGGTCGATGTGCAGTTCCATGGCGAAGCAGTCTTCCAGGGCCAGGTGGCGGCCGCGACGCAGCAGTTCCAGAGTCACGGCCATGGCCAACGGCGAGCGCGTTTCCAGCAGGTCGGCGGTGTCCAGCGCCCACTGGCGACTGTCGCCGATGGTCACGGCGCGCAACTGCTCGATGATGCTCGGCAGGTCGGGCAGGGCGAAGAAGTGGTCTATCACCGGGCGCAGTTGCGCCAGTGGCGCGTCCGCCAAGGTCTGGGTGCCCAACCCGGCGAGCAAGCCTTGCAGGTCCTTGAGCGGGTTGGCGCCGAACGCCAGGCGGTCGAGCCTGTCATCGAGGACCGCGAGCTTCTCACTGTCGACATACCAGTCGGCCAGGCCGCAGTACAAGGCATCGGCCGCCTTGATCTGGCTGCCGCTGACGCCCAGGTAGATACCCAGCTCGCCCGGTACCCGGGGCAGGAAGTAGCTGCCGCCGACATCAGGGAAGTAGCCGATGCCCACCTCGGGCATGCCCAGGCGGCTGCGTTCGGTAACGATGCGCAGGTCGCAACCCTGTGCCAGGCCCATCCCGCCGCCGAGGGTGAAACCGTCCATCAGCACCAGCACCGGCTTGCGGTAGCGGTGGATGCACAGATCCAGGGCGTATTCCTCGACGAAGAAGTCCTCGTGGAGTTTCTCGCCGGCCTTGTAGCTGTCGTGCAGCGAGCGGATATCGCCACCGGCGCAGAAGCCCTTGGGCCCCTCGCCACGCAGCATCACGGCGTGCACCTGCGGATCCTGGGCCCACTGGTCGAGGTGGCGCTGCAGGCTGCGCACCATGTCCAGGGTCAGGGCGTTGAGGCCGGCGGGGCGGTTGAGGGTGAGGTGGCCAATGTGGTTGCGGACCTCGGCCAGTACCTGATCCGTTGCCGAGGGTTGAGCATGCGCGGTCATCGCGGTCTCCCTGCTTTGTTATTGATTTTCCAAGTGAAGTCCTGGAATGCGCGGGCGGATCGAACGATCCTGTCATGCAAAATTACCTCGCACAATTGGCAAATCTGCAGGGCTAGCCTGCATTTTTGCCCTGGCACGCTTGCGGACGTGAGCTCACTTTAGCGCTATGGCGCCGAAGCACCTGATATTTCTACCAGCTGTGAGGCAGTGAAAGGTATGCCATATTGGATTTCTTGTCTTGCCGGGAGGGTTGATACGTTGCTTAAAATCAGGCGTTTCATCTGTCTATCACCATCCGATCGGCAGCGATCCATTTTGTTCACGTCTTCGGCCTCGTACAGCTATGCGCCCTTTGGCAGCCGAGGACAGCAAGCCACAGCTCACCGCCTGGGGTACACCGGAACTCTCAGTGAGGCGTTTACTGAGCATTATCTGTTGGGTAATGGCTACCGAGGATTCAACCCTTTGCTGATGCGTTTCAATTCGCCTGATAGCTGGAGTCCTTTCGGCAAAGCCGGAGTCAATGCATACGCGTATTGTTTGAATGATCCGATGAACGCCAGTGATCCATCGGGGCATATCAAGCACAGCACAGGTTGGGGGCGCTTGCGCCAGTCGCTCAAGTTCTCCCTGGGGGCCTGGCACCTTCAACAGCGTCCTGACACATTGGCATCGCGAGCTGTGCGAGTACTTGAAAAGCAAGGCAGAATCTTGCCAGCTGAAAGTGCGCAGATGGTCGCGGGGGACATCTCGGGTGCTGGCACTGTCTATAGCCATATCGGTAGTCGTCCTCCGAGTTTTTCTGCATATAGTTATCAGCCAGTGTTGAGACGGGGCGTATCCGATCCTCTTGATGTAAGGAACATGACGCGCTTGTACCCTGCCGAACTTGGGCAGTATGTCAAAACTGTCCCTGGCGCTCGTGAACGGATTTCTATCTACTCCAAGGGACAGGCAGAGTTGTACCTGCGAACCGTTCATGCAAATCCTGATGATTTTGAACCTAACCTGCTGCAAGGTATGCTGCCCGAACACCTCGCAGCTGCGGATAACGCACTACTGATGGACGATATGGCGGTTGACCTCAGCCGGGTACTTAGCGTCTTTCGGGGAGCATCGGGTTAGCTCAACCTATTGTCGTCGTGTATCTCTTGCTCCCTCGCAGAGCTTTAGCCTCATCAATTCATGCTGGTAATCCACCGAGTTCCTCACCCCGAAGGGTGATAGCCGCCCCGTCCCCCCCATGAAACAATCCCGCCCAGCACTCACCCTGGCGGGGACAATAACAATGAGCAACGCCCAGCTGAATTCGCCCGACTGGTATGCGCAGATGGCCCGCGTGGTCGACGCCATCGGCACACCCGTTTTCGTCGAGGCATTGTTCGCCGCCCTCAACCAACTGGCGCCGTGCCAGGCCATCACGGTGTTCCTGTACCCACGCAAAGGTCTGCCCTCGGCACTGTTCGCCAAGGACGACGAGGGGCCCTGGCTGCCCGAAGGCAACGTGCAGAAGTACCTCGAAGGCTACTACCTGTTGTGCCCGTTCTACCGCGCCTGCATGGACGGGGTGGCCGCCGGCTGCTATCGCCTGAGCGATGTCGCCCCCGATCATTTCAAGCGCAGCGAGTACTACACCTCGTTCTACCAGCATGCCCACCTGGAGGACGAACTCAACTACCTGGTGCCGCTGGACGCCCAGCTGTCCATCGCCGTGGCCCTGGGCAGCACCCGGCGCCTGGGCAGCCGCCAGGTGGCCGAGCTCAAGTGCGTCGCCGCCTGGGTGGTGGCGGTGGTGCGCCGACACTGGGGGCAGCTGGATGCCGAGGCCCTGGGCGGACGCTTCGAGAGCGCGCTGGGGCGGCAGATCAACGCCGCGCTGAACAATTTCGGCTCCTCCCTGCTCACCGAGCGCGAATGTCATGTCGCCCAGTACCTGCTGCGCGGCCATTCCACGCGCTCGCTGGCCGAGCGCCTGGGGATCAGCGAGGACACCGTCAAGACCCATCGCAAGAACCTCTACGCCAAGCTCGACATCGCCACCCAGGCCGAGCTGTTCTCGCTGTTCATTGCCTCGCTGGCCCAGGCCCAGGAAGGCTTGAGCAAGGACCCGCTGGAAAGCTACCTGCGACGGCGCTGAACCACCGTTTTACCTCATCCAGACAACGACAATCACCGGCCCCGCGTGTGGCCGGAGGGGAGACCTGCGTGCATACGAAAAGCGATTGGCAGCAGCGCGCTGCACGGCAAAGCTTCATCACCACCGCGTTGATCGACGGCCGCCCGGTGGCGGCCCGCGACGGCGTCACCTTCGCCGCCGTCAATCCGGCGACCGGGCGTTGCCTGGCCCAGGTCGCCGCCTGCGCCGACGACGAGATCGACCAAGCGGTGCGTGCCGCCCGCCGAGCCTTCGAGCACGGCCCCTGGGCACGCATGGCACCGGCCGAGCGCAAGCGCGTGCTGTTGCGCCTGGCCGAGCTGATGCTGGCCCACCGTGAGGAGCTGGCGCTGCTCGATTCGCTGAACATGGGCAAGCCGGTGATGGACGCCTACAACATCGACGTCCCCGGCGCAGCCCACGTCTTCGCCTGGTACGGCGAGGCGCTGGACAAGCTCTACGACCAGGTCGCGCCGACCGCGGCCAGCGCCGTGGCAATGATCAGCCGCGAGGCGCTGGGCGTCATCGGCGCGGTGGTGCCGTGGAACTTCCCGCTGGACATGGCCGCCTGGAAGGTTGCCCCAGCGTTGGCCGCAGGCAACAGCGTGGTGCTCAAGCCCGCCGAGCAGTCGCCGTTCTCGGCCCTGCGCCTTGCCGAGCTTGCATTGCAGGCCGGGCTGCCAGAGGGTGTGCTCAACGTGGTACCAGGCCTGGGCGAGACCGCGGGCCGCGCCCTGGGCCTGCACCCGGACGTGGACTGCCTGGTGTTCACCGGCTCGACCCAGGTGGGCAAGTACTTCATGCAGTACTCGGCGCAGTCCAACCTCAAGCAGGTGTGGCTCGAATGCGGCGGCAAGAGCCCGAATCTGGTGTTCGACGACTGCCGCGACCTCGATCTGGCGGCGCAGAAGGCGGCGTTCGGCATCTTCTTCAACCAGGGCGAGGTGTGTTCGGCCAACTCGCGGCTGTATGTGCAGCGCTCGATCCATGACGAGTTCGTCGAGCGCCTGCTTCGCCAGGCCCGTGAATGGTTGCCGGGCGACCCGCTGGACCCGGCCAGCCGCGCCGGCTCCATCGTCGATGCCGGGCAGACCGCGCGCATCGAGGCGGCCATCGCCCAGGGCCGGGCCGAGGGCGCGCGCCTGCTGTGCGGCGGCGAGCGGCTGAGCGTCAACGGCTCGCAGAACTTCATCACGCCGACGATCTTCACCGACGTGCGCCAGGACATGGCCCTGGCCCGCGAGGAGATCTTTGGCCCGGTGCTGGCGGTCAGTGCTTTCGACGACGAGGAGCAGGCCATCGCCCTGGCCAACGACAGCGTCTACGGCCTGGCCGCATCGGTCTGGAGCGACGACCTCAACCGCGCCCACCGCGTGGCCCGGCGGCTGAAGGCCGGCACGGTGTCGGTCAACACCGTCGATGCCCTGGATGTGACCGTTCCCTTCGGCGGCGGGCGCCAGTCCGGCTTTGGCCGCGACCTCTCGCTGCATTCGTTCGACAAGTACACCCAGCTCAAGACCACCTGGATCCAGCTGCGCTGACATTCACCCGAGGAGCACAACAATGAACGCACCTTTCTCGCCCAAACGCGACACCCGCGACTACCAGGCCAGCGACGCCGCCCACCACATCCACGCCTTCCTCGACCAGAAGGCGCTCAACGCCGAGGGCCCACGGGTCATCACCCGCGGTGAAGGCCTGTACCTGTGGGACAACGACGGCCGCCGCTATCTGGACGGCATGTCCGGCCTGTGGTGCACCCAGCTCGGCTATGGCCGCAAGGACCTGACCGCTGCCGCCGCCGCGCAGATGGACCAGCTGGCGTACTACAACATGTTCTTCCACACCACCCACCCGGCGGTGATCGAACTGTCCGAGCTGTTGTTCAGCCTGTTGCCGGGTCACTACAGCCACGCCATCTATACCAACTCCGGCTCCGAGGCCAACGAGGTGCTGATCCGCACCGTGCGCCGCTACTGGCAGGTGGTCGGCCAGCCGAGCAAGAAGATCATGATCGGCCGCTGGAACGGCTACCACGGCTCGACCCTGGCGGCCACGGCGTTGGGCGGGATGAAGTTCATGCATGAAATGGGCGGGCTGATCCCGGACGTTGCGCATATCGACGAGCCTTACTGGTTCGCCGCGGGTGGCGAGCTGACCCCGGCCGAGTTTGGCCGCCGCTGCGCCCTGCAGTTGGAGGAGAAGATCCTCGAACTGGGCGCCGAGAACGTCGCCGGTTTCATCGCCGAGCCGTTCCAGGGCGCCGGCGGCATGATCTTCCCGCCCGAGAGCTATTGGCCGGAGATCCAGCGCATCTGCCGCCAGTACGATGTGCTGCTGTGCGCCGACGAGGTGATCGGCGGTTTCGGTCGTACCGGCGAGTGGTTCGCCCACCAGCACTTCGGTTTCGAGCCCGACACCCTGTCCATCGCCAAGGGCCTGACCAGCGGCTACGTGCCCATGGGCGGCCTGGTGCTGAGCAAGCGCATCGCCGAGGCGTTGGTGGAGCGGGGCGGGGTGTTCGCCCACGGCCTGACCTATTCCGGCCACCCGGTGGCGGCGGCGGTGGCGGTGGCCAACCTCAAGGCCTTGCGCGATGAAGGCATCGTGCGTCAGGTCAAGGACGACACCGGTCCGTACCTGCAGCGCATCCTGCGTGAGGTGTTCGCCGATCACCCGCTGATCGGCGAGGTGCAGGGCGCCGGACTGGTGGCGGCGCTGCAGTTCGTCGAGGACAAGGCCACGCGCAAGCGCTTCGCCAACGAGAACGACCTGGCCTGGCAGTGCCGCACCTTCGGTTTCGAGGAAGGAGTGATCATCCGTTCGACCCTGGGGCGGATGATCATGGCGCCGGCGCTGGTGGCCAGCCGAAGCGAGCTGGATGAGCTGGTGGACAAGACCCGGATCGCGGTGGATCGCGTGGCGGGGATGGTCGCCAGACGCTGAGTCTGGCTTGGGACCCGGGGGCGCAATGCGCCCCCGGGGTCGTCACGGGTCCTGCGGATCATGTCCCAGTGACTGCAGGAACAGCGAAAACAGCTCTGGCTGCGACGAGATGTCCAGCTTGGCGTACAGGTGCCGGCGATGGACCTTGATGGTCTCCGGCGAAATGGCCAGCCGCTCGGCCATGGCCTTGGATGAATACCCGCGCAGGATCAGTCGGGCGATTTCCAGCTCGCGCTCCGACAACACTTTCGCTCCAAACAGGCTCATGGCGTCGCGTACTTGGTGGGCCATGCCCGTCGCTGGCGCCGGGCGCAGGCTCAGCTGCAGCCAGTGCTGGGCCATCAGCGCGACCACCCACGGGCACACCATCGCCAGCAATCCATGACTGGCGCTGTCAAACCGCTCGCGGCGGCCCAGCGACAACGACAGGGCGCCACTTTCACCCAACTGCACAATGAACTGCACTTCGTCTTCCAGCACATGGTCGTGGAAGTACTTGAGGTAGTACTCGCTCTGGCGGAACTGGTCCGGCGCCACTTCCTCCAGGCGATGCAGACCATCGCCGATGCGCTCCTGGCAGGCCTGGTAGAACGGGTCGAGCTGGTACAGCCCGCTCAGGTACAAGGCCATGGCCTCGGGATTGCCTTCGCCCCGGGCATCGAAGATCTCCAGCGCGCGGGGCAGGCCGGCGCGCGGGTAGACCATCGCCAGCGCGTTGTCGAACGCCAGCCATTGCTGCAGCAACAGGATCA
Source organism: Pseudomonas sp. P110(2024) (assembly GCF_057480795.1). Classification (NCBI taxonomy): domain Bacteria; kingdom Pseudomonadati; phylum Pseudomonadota; class Gammaproteobacteria; order Pseudomonadales; family Pseudomonadaceae; genus Pseudomonas; species Pseudomonas sp. P110(2024). The sequence goes on along the minus strand of NZ_JBLIYT010000020.1, from coordinate 27,651 downwards.
GCTGGCGCCAGAAGCGCGGCTGGCCGATCTGCTCGACGGTGCGGGCCAGGCCTGCGTGGGTACTGGCTTCGGTGAACAGGTTATGCATGCGGCGGCGCCATGAGAGTGAAGGAAGCGGGCTCGCCCGCGACAAGGCTCCCGCAGTGTTCAGAGCTTTTCACCTCGGCGTCAAGGGGCGTACCCCCTAAGGGTAATTGGCCCGGGCGTTCGCTCGGCCTACAGTCCAGCCCAGGTCCAGCGGCCGCGTGACCGGTTTTCCCCTCACAACCAATAACAACCAGAGGAAAAACGCCATGAGCTCCAGCGCAGCGCCCACGGGCGCGCTCCAGCAACGGCTGGGGGTGTTCGACGTGGTCGCCATCACCGTGTCGGCGGTGACCCCGGCCAGTTCCGTGTTCGTCATCGCCCCGTTCGCCATCCAGCAAGCCGGCAGCGGCGCCTTTCTTTCCTTCATCATGGCTGCGGCCCTGGCGCTGATGTTCGCCTGGTGCTACGCCGAACTGGGGCGTGCCCACAGCTCCGCCGGCGGTGAGTACGTGTACGCCAAGCGGGTGTTCGGTGGGCTGGCCGGCTACGCCACCTTCCTCACCGTGCTGGCCTCGATGCTGTTCATCCCGCCGGTGCTCGCCGCCGGTGCCGCCACCTACCTGAACAACGCCTTGGGTACCACGTTCGACACCCAGGCAGTGGCCCTGGTGATCGTGGTGTCGAGCTATGCGCTGGGCATCCTCAATATTCGCCTGAACGCCTGGATCACCGGGCTTTTCCTGTTCTGCGAGGTCGCCGCGTTGCTGGTTATCGTGACACTGGGTTTCGGCAACGCCAGCCAGCCAGTGGCGAGCTTGCTGCAACCGCAGATGCTCGAGCAGGGCAGCCTGGTCGTCGCACCCTGGGCGCTGGTGCTGGGGGCGGTGGGCATGGCCCTGTTCGCCTTCAACGGCTACGGTGGCGCGGTGTTGCTCGCCGAGGACATGAAGGACCGTGGCCGTACCGTGCACCGCGCAGTGCTGTGGTCGCTGGCGGTGGTTGTGGCGATCGAGGTGATTCCACTGGCGGCGCTGCTGATCGGCGCGCCGTCGCTGCAGGCGATGCTGGCCAGCGGTGATCCGATCGGCTACCTGCTGACCGCCCATGGCAACGAGACCCTGGCGCGACTGGTCAGCGCCGGTATCTTCCTCTCGGTGTTCAACGCCATCGTCGCCATCGTCATCCAGGTCGGCCGGGTGGTCTACAGCAGCGGCCGCGATGCGATCTGGACGCCAACCCTCAATCGCGCCTTCACGCTGATCCATCCGCGCTGGGAGTCGCCGTGGCTGGCGACCCTGTTCCTGGCCGTCCCTTCGGCATTGCTGAGCCTGTCCGGCAGCCTGGAGCAACTGACTTCGTTCACCGTGCTGCTGTTGCTGTTGATTTACCTGGTGGTGGCGGCCTGCGCGCTGTGCAGCCGGGTACTGCGGCGCGACCGTGAGCACCCGTATCGCATGCCGCTGTGGCCGTTGCCGGCCCTGCTGGCGGTCAGCGGCGCCGGCTGGCTGCTGGTGACCTTGCTGCGCGAGGCGTCGCTGCGCGACCTGTCGATCATTCTCGGGCTGCTGGCCGTGTCGATGGTGCTGTACAGCACCCACGGCCGCCTCAGCCCGACTTTCCAGAAATTGTGAGCATCCAAGGAGTACACATGCGTGCGCGTCAACTGGGCATCACCCTCGGCCACGGCACCCCGGGCCCGTTCAATGCCATCACCGACGTACCGGGAGTACGGGTCGGCCACAGCACCCTGGTCGACGAACAACGCCCGGTGCCGATCCGCACCGGGGTGACCCTGATCGAGCCACGCGTGGGTGCGGCCCGCCAGCAACCGTGCTTTGCCGGTTGCCATGTGCTCAACGGCAACGGCGACGCCACGGGGCTGGAGTGGATCCGCGAGGCCGGGCTGCTGACCACGCCGATTGCCATCACCAACACCCACAGCGTCGGCGTCGTGCGCGACGCGCTGATCGCCGCCGAGCGCGAGCGCCTGCCGGACGACGCGGTGTACTGGTGCATGCCAGTGGTGATGGAAACCTATGATGGCCTGCTCAATGACATCTGGGGGCAGCACGTGACGCCGGCGCAGGTGCGCGAGGCGCAGCAGGCCGCGGAGTCCGGCCCGGTGCAGGAAGGCCCGGTGGGTGGTGGTACGGGAATGATCTGTCATGAGTTCAAGGGCGGTATCGGCACGGCCTCGCGGCGCCTGGCAGATGACCAGGGGGGCTGGACCGTCGGCGTCCTGGTCCAGGCCAACCATGGCCAGCGGCGCGAGCTGCGGGTCGACGGCTATCCGGTCGGGCGTCAGCTGGGTCACCTGCCGTCGCCCTTCGCCGAGGCCGAGGCGGGCACCCCGGGTATGGGTTCGATCGTGGTGGTGATCGCCACCGACGCGCCCTTGCTGCCGCACCAGTGCCAGCGCCTGGCGCAGCGGGCGTCGATCGGTATCGCCCGTACCGGCGGCGGTACCGAGGACTCCAGCGGCGATATCTTCCTGGCGTTTTCCACCGGCAACCAGGACCTGCCCGCAGCGGACTATGCGCGCAAAGGGCTGGCGCAGTGCACGGCGGTGCGCATGCTCAACAACGACCATATCTCGGCGCTGTTCATGGCGGCGGCGGAGGCGGTGGAGGAGGCGATCGTCAACGCCTTGCTGGCGGGGCGGACGATGCAGGGCAAGGGCGGGCTGGTGGTGCCGGCGCTGGAGGGAGACACGCTGTTGACGGCGTTGCACGAGGCGGGGTGGAAGCCTCGCAACTAGCGTTATGACCATCGCGGGGCAAGCCCGCTTCCACAGATCCTGTGCCGGCTGGCTACAGACGTGGGAGCGGGCTTGCCCCGCGATGAGGTTGTCTGCTGTCTAGCGGGCTCCAGCCAACACGGCACTTCCACCTCGCGAAACCCGCAACGCCACCAGGCTGCCGACCACGATCAACCCCGCCAGCGCATACAGCGCCGCGTCGGTCGAACCGGTCTGGTCCTTGATGAAGCCCACCAGGTAAGGGCTGAGGAATCCCGCCATTTGCCCCACCGAGTTGATGATCGCCAGGCCCGCCACCGCGGTGCCTGCAGTCAGCAGTGCAGTCGGCATCGGCCAGAACATCGGCAGGCCGGTCAGCGCGCCCATGGTGGCGATGGACAGGCCGAGGATGGCGATGGTCGGGCTGCCGGCGAAGTTCACCGCGATCAGCAGGCCCAGGGCGCCCATCAGCATCGGCACCACAAGGTGCCAGCGGCGTTCGTTGCGCAGGTCCGCCGATCGTCCGACCAGGATCATGAACACCCCGGCCAGCAGGTAGGGAATGGCGCTCAGCCAGCCAATCAGCAGCGGGCTGTCAAAGCCCATGTTCTTGATGATCGACGGCAGCCAGAAGTTGATGGCGTAGACGCCGCTCTGGATGCAGAAGTAGACGAAGCCGAAGGTCCAGATCAGCGGGTTGCTCAGCACCGACAGCACGCTGTCGCCGCGGGTGGCCGGCTTGCTGGCGGCGTCGGCCTTCAGGTCCGCCTCGATCAGCTGGCGCTCGGCCGGGCTCAGCCAGCGGGCGCTCTGGTAACCGTCACTGAGCAGTACGATCGCCAGCGCGCCGAGTACCACGGTGGGCAGCCCCTGAATCAGGAACATCCACTGCCAGCCGGCCAGGCCATGCTGGCCGGCGGCGAAGTGGTCGAGGATCCAGCCGGAGAACGGTCCGCCGAGCAGGCCGGACACCGGGATCGCCGACATGAACAGCGCCATGATGCGGCCGCGGCGGTCGGCCGGGAACCAGCGCGAGAGATACAGCACCACGCCGGGGAAGAAGCCCGCCTCGGCGGCGCCGGTGAGCAGACGCAGGGCATAGAACTCGGTGGGGGTGGTGACGAACAGCAGGCAGGTGGACAGGCTGCCCCAGGCGATCATCATCAGCGCGATCCAGCGCCGCGGGCCGAAGCGGTTGAGCGCCAGGTTGCTGGGCAGGCCGCAGAGCACGTAGCCGATGAAGAAGATGCCGGCGCCGAGGCCGTACACGGTTTCGCTGAACTTCAGCGCGTCGAGCATCTGCAACTTGGCGAAGCCGACGTTGACGCGGTCCAGGTAGTTGAACAGGTAGCAGATGAAAATGAACGGGATCAGCCGCAGGGTAATGCGCCGGTACAGCGCGTTGCGGGTGCTCTCGATGCCTTGGTCAGGGGCGGGGCTGTGTGCCATGATCGGGTTCTCTGTTGTTATGGTTGTCACCGCGTCGCCTGTGCCGGCGCTCGCCTTGAGCAGTCTCGGGGAGTGTAGCGCGGCTGTCTTTGTGCTTTTGCACAGCCTCAGGTGCAGGCTGCTGTGCCGCCGACCAAAGTCGAAGGACCCTTGCAATGTTCGAGCTGGACCACGACCTGGCCCAGGACATCGTCAATCGGGCGATGGCCATCCTGCCGTGCAACGTCAACGTGATGGACAGCCAGGGCCTGATTCTCGGCAGTGGCGAGCCCGAGCGCATCAATACCCGCCACGAAGGCGCGCAACTGGTGCTGGCCAACGGTCGTATCGTTGAACTGGATACGGACGCGGCCAAGTGCCTCAAAGGCGTGCAGCCCGGTGTCAACCTGCCGCTGATGCTCGATGGCCGGCTGATCGGCGTGCTGGGACTGACCGGTGATCCGCAGCAACTGCGCACCTACGGCGAGCTGGTGCGCATGACCGCCGAGATGTTGCTGGCCCAGCGTCACCTGCAGGTGGAGCAGCAATGGCGTCGCCAGCGCTGCGACGACCTGCTGGCGCTGTTGCTGGGTGGCAGCGGTGATTCACCTCGCCTGGTCGACGAGGCCCAGCAACTGGGGCTCAAGCCCAACCTGCCACGAATTCCCTGTCTGTTCGAACTGCGCGCCGGGCCGCCGGCCGAAGCGCTGTCGGCCTGGCTGATGAACCGTTACCCGGACAGCTGGTGTGTCAGTCCTGCGCGCCAGTCGTTGCTGTGGTGCCGTCCGGCGGGCGTGGTGCTGGACGAGCCGCGCCTGTTCGAGCGCCTGCAGCGCCATGGCTGGGACGTGGAACGCCTGGCGCTGGGCAGTCCGGCGCAGAGCCTTGAGCAGTTGCGCCGTGGCTATCGACGGGTGCGCGACCTGCTGGCCTATGGCCGAGAAGTGCTGCCTGACGAACGCCTGCTGAGCCTGGCCCGCTATCGCCTGCCGGCGTTGCTCTGGCGGCATCGCAACGACGATGCGCTGGATGAACTGCTCGAACCGTTGCAACGCATCCGCGCCAAGGATGCCAGCGGCCAGTTGCTGCTCACCTTGCGCGCCTGGTGCGCCCATGATGGTCAGAGCCAAGCCTGTGCCGAGGCGCTGGGGATCCATCGCAACAGCCTGCGTTATCGACTGGAGCGGATTGCCGAGTTGGGGGAGGTGGATCCGTTGCGGATGGAGGGGATGTTGAGTCTGTATCTGGGACTGCAGCTGTTGCCGGCAAAGGGGTTGTAGCGTCGCGAACAGGCATCCGCCCAAACAACGCCCTTGTGTTTTGTGCATCCGACCGAGGCCGCTCTGGCGCACACCTGTCAGCATGCACGGCAACAGGACAGGAGAATCCCCATGAAGATCGTCATCGCCCCCGACTCGTTCAAGGACAGCCTCGACGCCGCCGGCGTCGCCCGCGCCATCGCCGCCGGCCTGGCCGAGGTCTGGCCGGCGTCCGAGCGCATCGAATGCCCGATGGCCGATGGCGGTGAAGGCACCATGGAGGCGATTGTCGCCGCCAGCCAGGGCGAGTTGCGCCGCCAGGTGGTGCGCGGCCCGTTGGGCGAGCCGGTCGAGGCGGGCTGGGGCTGGCTGGCCGCGAGCCGCACGGCGGTGATCGAGATGGCCCAGGCCAGTGGCATCCAGCTGGTGCCCAACGGCCAGCGCGACGCCTGCCGCAGCAGCACCTGGGGCACCGGTGAGCTGGTGGCCGCGGCGCTGGCGGCCGGTGCCTCGCGCATCGTCCTGGCCATCGGCGGCAGCGCCACCAACGATGGCGGCAGCGGCATGCTGCGCGCGCTGGGCCTGCGACTGCTGGATGCACAGGGCGCGCCCTTGGCCGAGGGCGGACTGGCCCTGGCGCAACTGGCGCGAATCGATGCCAGCGATCTGGATCCGCGCCTGGCGCAGGTGCGGGTGGACGTCGCCGCCGATGTCGACAACCCGCTGTGCGGCGCCAACGGCGCTTCGGCGATCTTCGGCCCGCAGAAGGGTGCCAGTCCCGAGCAGGTGCAGGCCCTGGACCTGGCCCTGGCGCATTTCGCCGATCATTGCGCGGCGCTGCTGGGCAAGGATGTGCGTGACCAGCCGGGCAGCGGCGCGGCCGGGGGCATGGGGTTCGCCGCCAAGGCGTTCATGGGCGCGCGGTTCCGCCCGGGCGTCGAGGTCGTTGCCGAGCTGGCCGGCCTGGATGAGCTGGTGCAGGGCGCGGACCTGGTGATCACCGGCGAAGGCCGTTTCGATGCCCAGACCCTGCGCGGCAAGACGCCGCTCGGCGTGGCGCGGGTGGCCAAGCGCCACGGCGTGCCGGTGGTGGTGCTGGCGGGGACCCTGGGGGCCGGCTACGAGCAGTTGTACGCACAGGGCATCGATGCCGCCTTTGCCTTGGCCAGTGGGCCGATGAGCCTGGAACAGGCCTGCGCCGAGGCAAAGACGTTATTGAAGGCGCGGGCCGGGGATGTGGCGCGGTTGTGGCAGGTGGCGCGCCAGCGCTGATTCTCAAGTCCTGCGGTAACCCTGAACAACGTCATGGCTGCTGTGCCTGCTGCCCCATTTTCTCCAACCCCCGCATAGTCCGCGTGCGTCACCGGCACCAAGCCGGTGACAACCCTCAGGCCTCGGCATACATCCACCGCATCAGCGAATGCCGGCCACTGATTCCCAACTTGATTGCGGCGCGGCGCAGGTAACTCTCCACTGTATTGACCTTCAGCAGCAAGTGCTGCGCCTGCTGTGGCGCCGTACGCCCGGCTAGCAGCCCTTTGCATACCTGCATCTCGCGTTCCGAGAGGCTGATTCCGGTTTGACGCAGTCGTTCAAGGAACCGTTGACCCAGGCTGTCCAGATCCGCCAGCCCGACGGTGGCGGGCTGCAACGCATTGATGTGCTTCTCGAGCATAGGCAGCAACAAGGGCGAAATATCTTCCAACCGGCTGCGTTCGATGGCAGAAAAACCATTGCGCGTGCCCGCCCGCAGCACGGTGATTTCGTAGCGGTAGCCATCCTTGCGTCGGGTCAGGTGCAAGCGCGACGAATCGTCGAAGCCCTCACCGGGATCGCCGGCACTGAATACCGTCTCGTTGATCAGTGTCGTGTCAGGCTGGCTGGCGCACGCCGGGTCGATTCGCAGTTGACGGATATGCGTCGCGTCAATGGTCAGGTGGGTCTGGATCAGGTCGTGCAGGTGCCTGGGAAAGTGGCGGCTACCGGTACTGGATATGGCTTTGCCGATCTGCGGAAACAGCAGGTGCGAATTCATCGTGTCATCCATGATATGCGGTGGAACGGGGGCCCGCGCGCGCCAGTGACCAGCATCCTTGACTGCCGGCGGGGCCATTGGAGCTGCTTGCTATGCTAGTACAACGATTGAGTGACGATTAAATGAAGTGGCAATAATGGCATAACAATATCATTGTCGGTGCCAGTCATCCGCCGCGCCGCGCAGTCGGGTATCATGCGGGTCCTTTCAATCACGAGGCCCGCTCCATGTTCCTGAGCCCCGAACAGACCGACGAATTCCGCTCTTTCGCCGAGCAGCTGGCCGATGCCGCCGCGGAGGCGATCAAGCCTTACTTTCGCGCCAGCCTGGACGTCGAGGACAAGGGTGGGCGCCTTTACGATCCGGTGACCGTCGCCGACAAGGCCGCCGAAGAAGCGATGCGCCGATTGATCCAGTCTCGTTATCCGGACCATGGCATCCTGGGTGAGGAGCAGGGCACGGCAATGGGCAGCAGCCCGTTGACCTGGGTGCTTGACCCGATCGATGGTACCCGCGCCTTCATTACCGGTCTGCCATTGTGGGGCACCCTGATCGCCCTCAATGATGGCGCGCGCCCTGTGGTCGGCGTGATGAACCAGCCGTTCACGGGCGAGCGCTTCGTCGGCACCCCCCAAGGTGCCTGGCGTGGGCAGACGCCGCTCAAGACCCGTGGCTGTGCTGACTTGAACTCGGCCACGCTGATGTGCACCACCCCCGACATGTTCGATACCCCGGCGCGCAAGGCGGCTTTCGAGGCCGTGGCCGGCAAGGCTCGCCTCATGCGCTACGGCGGTGATTGCTACGCCTATTGCATGTTGGCGTCGGGCTTTGTCGATGTGATTGTCGAGGCGAGCCTGCAGCCGTATGACGTGCAGGCCTTGATGCCGATCATCGAAGGCGCGGGCGGGGTGATCTCCGCCTGGGATGGCGGTTCGGCCCAGAACGGCGGTTGCGTGGTGGCTTGCGGCGATCCAGCACTGCATGCGCAGGTGGTGGAAATGCTGCGTCACGCCATGTGACCCTCGCCAGCGCGCAGGCCTTCGGACGGTTTGCGCGCGTTTCTGGTTACCTTGGTCGATCGTGCGGGAGAATCGCCACCTTGGACTCACTTACCCAAGCCGTGCTCGGCGCAGCCTTGCAAGGCACCGTGTTGGGTCGACTGCAAGGCCGCCGCGCATTGCTCTACGGCGCCGCTCTGGGCACCGTACCCGATCTGGATGTGGTGATCCGCTACGCCGATCCGGTGTCGCAGATGACTTTTCATCGCGGCTTTTCCCACTCGATCTTTGTCCTGACTGGGCTGGCCCTGGTGCTGGCCTGGCTGGTTGCCTGGCGCTGGCCGGACAAGGGTTACACCCGGCCCCGGCTGTTCCTGGCTTTCTGGCTGGCACTGGTCACCCATCCCATTCTCGACGCTTTCACCGTCTACGGCACCCAGTTGTTCTGGCCACTGCACCTGACGCCGCAGAGCTGGGCCGCCGTGTTCATCATCGACCCGGTGTACACCGTGCCGTTGCTGCTGGCGGTCGGCTATACGGCGATCAAGGGGCTGCAGGGCAGGGCGACCTCGCTGCTGGCGCTGGCGTTGGCGTGCAGTACCGCGTACCTGGGGTTCGGCCTGGCTGGGCGCATGGCCGCCGAGCAGCGCTTCGAGCTGGCCTTGCGGGCACAAGGCGTCACCCCCGGCGAGGTCCGTGCGGTGCCTATAGCCTTCAACAGCCTGATCTGGCGGACACTGGCGAAAACACCGGAGGGTGACTACTACGAAGGTGTGAGCAGCTGGTTTGATCGCGAGTCTCCAGAGATGCTGCGCCAGTCGCGCAACCTGGAGGTGGCCAGGGTGCTTCGCGGTTCGGCGTTGCACGAGCGGCTGCGCTGGTTCACCGACGACTGGCTGCGCTACGACATCATTGGTGATTCGCTGGTGGTCACCGATCTGCGCATGGGCATGCCGGGCAGCTACAGTTTCCGCTTCGAAATGGCCCGGCGCGACCCCTCCGGGCGGTGGGTGGTCACCCAGCCCAGAGGGTGGATCGGGGGCGGCGCCGCAGCCCTGTTCGATGGCGGCAGGCTGGCCTTGATCTGGCGGCGGATCCTCGACCAGCAACCACCGCTGCCCCTGGCGGCCTGGGCGGCGCCGGGTTCAGGGCATTTGTGATACCCAAAAAAAGCCCGCCATGGCGGCGGGCAACAAGAGGCGTAGGGAGCAACGCACAACAAACTTCGGGTCAGGTGGTGAGCGTCTGGCCAAGCAAACGGTCGGCCAGGGTTTCAGCGGCGCGGCGACTGGTCAACGGGCCGCTGATGGTTTCGCCGTTGCGCAGCAGGTACCAGCAGGCCAGCAGGCCTTGTTGGCGCAGACTGCCGGGTACCGCGCTGCCGACAACGGACATGATCTGGATCGGGGCCATGATGGATCTCCTCTCGAACATGGCTCCACCTTACGCAGATGCCCTCAGGGTTAGAAATCAATGTCCTCGATAGTGGTCATTGCTTTTATCAACGATGGCGCCTACCAGCGCGGTGGACCGTAGTACACCGGCGGTGGGCCGTAGTAGCGACGGTACACCGGTGGCGGTGCCGGTACGTAGCGTTCGACCACGTAAGGCTGGTAGTAGACCGGTGGTGGTGGCGCCTGCACGTAGACCGGGGGCGGTGGATAGTAGGCCGGTGGTTGCTGGACATAGACGGTACGCGGAGCACTGGAGACGGCCGCCCCGAAAATCGCACCGGCCACGGCAGCACCGACGACCGGCCCAGGGCCGTACCAGCCGCCACCGTGGGCGGATGCCTGCCCGCTGACGGCCAGCGCGCCGACCAGCAGGGCGATTCCGGGGATGAAACGGTTCATGGTCGATCCTCACAAGACAACCCCACGTTCGGGGCTCGATTACTATGACCCCATCTTTGCGCAACTGCTGCCAGGGCAAGGGTAAAGGTTGTGTAAGGGGCGACCGGCGGCAGGGTCTGCTACGCTGGCGCAATCGTTTCAGCCATGACAGAGGATCCGCGATGAGCCATTCACCGAGCCGGGACACGGTGCTGTGCATCTCCCTGGCCGGGCGCCCCGGAACGTTCGGCGTGCGCTTTCACAACCATCTCTACCGCCAGCTCGGGCTGGATTACTACTACAAGGCCATGACCACCCAAGACCTGCCTGCTGCCGTTGCCGGCATCCGTGCACTGGGCATTCGTGGCTGCGGCGTGTCGATGCCGTACAAGGAGGCTTGCCTGGCGCTGGTGGACGAGGTCGATCCGTCCGCCGCGGCCATCGCCTCGGCGAACACGCTGGTCAACACCGACGGCCATCTAAAGGCCTACAACACCGACTACCTGGCGGTGCGCCAACTGCTGGCCCGACACCAGGTCGATCCATCCACCGCGTTCGCCCTGCGTGGCAGTGGCGGCATGGCCAAGGCAGTGGCCAGTGCGTTGCGGGATGCAGGATTCCGTGACGGCACTATCGTTGCCCGCAACGAGCAGGCCGGGCGGCAGTTGGCGGATGTCTGCGGGTATCGATGGCTGCCGGAGCTGGGCGACCGGTGTCCGCCGATGCTGGTCAATGTCACACCGATCGGCATGGCCGGAGGGCCGGATGCCGAGCGACTGGCGTTTGCCGAAGCCGCCATCGAGGCGGCGCAGCGGGTGTTCGACGTAGTGGCCATGCCTGCGCGTACCCCGCTGATCCGCGCCGCCGAGGCGCTTGGCACGCCAGTGATCACCGGGCTCGATGTTATCGCCTTGCAGGCGCTGGAGCAGTTCGTGCTGTATACCGGGGTGCGGCCGACACCGGAGCAAATGCAAGCCGCCGTGGCGTTTGCCCGGGAAAGTTGACGCCAGACGTCCCTGTTACAGGGCGCCGTTAACGCGCCGTATCGCCGGCGTGCCGGCGATACGGCCGGGGCAGGTCACAGAATTCAGAACACTTTCCGGCCAGTCTCGTCCAACTGCTGGTCAACCAGCGCCCTGCCATGGGCCAGGGACACATGCTGGGCATTTTCCAGGTCGGCGAAGAACTTCATCGGCATCGAGATTCGCCGGCTGCAGTGGCCCGCAGGATCGGTGATCACGCAACCGGCCGCATAGGGCAGGGGCGAGTCGGGGTGAGGCATCACGCTGGCGGTGATGGTGTGGTCGCGGTATTCACAGTGAAGGGTTTGCATCGTCCTTACCTCGCTGTGGCTGGGAACAGGCGCTCCTTCTAGATACCACAGCGAGGGGCCGGGAGTTCCCGGCCCGACGAGCGCGACCGACGATCAGGCCTTGAGTTCGGTCGGCTGGATGATCTCGACCCAGTAGCCGTCCGGGTCCTTGACGAAAGCCAGGTGCTTCATGCGGCCATCGCTCAGGCGCTTCTGGAACGGCACGTCCAGGGCTTCGAAGCGGGCGCAGGCGGCGACCACGTCGGGTACCGAGATGCAGATGTGCCCGAAGCCGCGTGGGTCGGTGTTGCCATCGTGGTAGGCGAACTCTGGGTCGTTTTCGGTGCCGTGGTTGTGGGTCAGCTCGAGCACGCCGGGGATCGACTTCATCCACTGGTGGCGTTCGGCGTCATCGGCCGGGATGGCTTTCTGGTCAACCAGGGCCAGGAAGTACAGGCTGAAAGCCGCTTCCGGGAAGTCACGCTTGTCCACCAGGCTGAAACCCAGCACGCGGGTGTAGAAGTCCAGGGACTTCTCGATGTCCTTGACCCGCAGCATGGTGTGGTTGAACACGAAGTGGGCGGTGGCGGTGTCCGGCTGGGCGGTGACGCCGGGCAGGGTTTGCAGATCGTGCAGGCTCATGGGTACTCCTGGATCAGGGCCTAAAACAGGCGGACCATGATACGGAAGTCCATCGCCAGCGCAAATGAAAGCGCCCCGCACGTGTGCGGGGCGCTGGAATTAGAGGCCCGCATGTGCGGGCGCGTGATGGGGTCGCTAGTCCTTTAGCTGGTTCGATACTGGGCCTGCGCATGTGAAAAAAGTGTGAAGCAGGTGTCGAGGTTTCATCACCGCACCCAACTTTCCACCGTCTGCGCCCCGTACTGTTCCTTCCAGGCTTTCAGCCCCCGATGGTTGCCGCCCTTGGTCTCGATCCGCTCGCCGGTATGCGGGTTCTGGTAGACCTTCACCACCCGTGGCCGACGCTGCTGCTTGATCGGCGCCGGGGCGCGGCTCGCGGCCTTCGGATCGAGGATGGCGATGATGTCGCGCAGGTTCTTGTCATAGCTTTTCATCAGGCCGACTAGTTTCTGCTCGAATTCGATTTCGCGTTTAAGGCCGGCATCCTTTTTCAGCGCTTCCAGTTGTGCCATCTGTTCCTTGAGCGCTTTTTCGGCAGCACGAAACTCTGCAAGTCTGGACACTGTCATCACTCCTGTAAGTCTGCCGTGGCGGGACGTGACGAACATGAAAACAGACTGAACGCCGGCCACGTGGATGGGTAAAGCTGTTCGCTAAGCGAGAGTATAGTAGTCGCTTGCGAGTGGGTAAACTGCAAACTTTCAATCAATTAGCCGGGAACTTTGCCGGTTTTTTACGCGCTATTCGAAATCACCCTGGCAGCGGCGTTAGACCATGGTCCCATGGCGCAGGCTAGAGCCTTTGGCGGAAAATTATGGATGATGGTCGACATGTATTCGTTCATCGCGTAGTGCCGGTGCAGATGACTGCCCGGATGGTTTTTCGCCCTTCTTTTGGATGTTCCCTCGCATGTTTGCCCCTTTCCCCCTCGCCCCCGGGCGCCGAGTTGCCGGCCTGTTCTTCCTGTGTGCCGGTGTCAACGCCCAGGCCGCCGGTTTTCTTGAAGACAGCAGTGCCAAGGTCGAAGCACGCAATGTCTATTTCAACCGGGACTTCCGTGATGGCCACAGCAGTTCCAAACAGGGTGCGTCGAAACGCGAAGAATGGGCGCAGGGGTTTATTCTGAATGTCCAGTCCGGTTATACCCAGGGGCCGGTCGGCTTCGGGGTGGATGCCTTGGGCATGGTCGGTTTCAAACTCGACTCCAGCCCCGCCGACAGCAACAGCGGCCTGTTGCCGTCTTCCGGTCACGACCCGCGCCACTCTGCCGACCAGTACGCCAAGATGGGTGTCGCCGGCAAGGTGAAAGTGTCCAATACCGTGCTCAAGTACGGATCGATGATGCCGGACGTGCCGTTGCTCAAGTACAACGACGGCCGCCTGCTGCCGACCATGTTCCACGGTGCCTGGCTGACCTCCGAGGAGGTGCGCGACCTCAAGTTCACCCTGGCGCGCCTGAACCAGTACACCGCGCGGGACTCCACCGACCGCCAGGATATCCGCGTGCACTGCAAGAACAAGCGCTATGCCTGTGACATCGAGGCCGACCACTTCGACCTGGCCGGTGTCGACTACCGCGTCAACGAGCGTGTCAGCGCCCAGTACCAGGTTTCCAAGCTTGAGGACATCTACCGCCAGCACTTCCTCGGCCTGGTCGCCAGCCAGCCACTGGAGGTCGGCACGCTGTCGGCCGACCTGCGCCTGATCAAGAGCGACGACATCGGCAACGCCCGCGCCGGGCACATCGACCACCGCGCCTTCAGCGGCATGCTCGGCTACAGCCTCGGTGGCCACAAGCTCAGCGCCGGCTGGCAGCGCATGTATGGCGACAGCGCCATGCCGTACCTCGACGGCAGCAACCCGTACCTGGTCAACTACGCCCAGGTAAACGACTTCGCCGCCGCCCAGGAACGCTCCTGGCAGGTGCGCTACGACTACGACTTCAAGGCCCTGGGCGTGCCCGGCCTGACCTTCTTCACCCGCTATATCAACGGCGACAACGTCAAGGTTCCCGGCAGCAATGCCGAAGGCAAGGAATGGGAACGCGACAGCGAGCTGAAGTACCAGGTGCAGTCCGGCACCTTCAAGGACGTCAGCGTGCGCTTGCGCAACTCCACCTACCGCAGCAACTACGAGAAATGGGCGCGCGACATGGACGAGACCCGGGTCATCGTCAGCTACAACTTCTCGATCTTCTGAGCCGCTTTGCCAAAGGGCCGGTGGTCGGTCGACAATGACCACTGGCAACCAGGCAGGGCAGGCGATGAAACAGCTTCTACTGATCGGCATCGGGCCGGGCGATCCGCGCCAGGTCACCTATGAGGCGGTGGAGGCCCTGCGCCGCGCCACGGTGTTCTTCGTCCTCGACAAGGGGGCTGACAAGGACGAACTGGTGCGCCTGCGCCGGGCCATTATCGAGCGCTACCGGCCCGAGGGCGGCTACCGCCTGGTGCAGGTCGAGGACCCCCGTCGGGACGGTCAGGCGCCGGACTATGTCGGTGCCGTGCAGGACTGGCACGTCCAGCGCGCCGCGTTGTACGCCCGCCTGATCGAGGATGAACTGGGCGCCGCCGACACCGGTGCCTTCCTGCTGTGGGGCGAGCCCGGGTTGTACGACAGCACCCTGCGCATCCTCGACCTGGTGCGCGAGCGAGGCGTGGCGCTGGCCTTGCAGGTGATTCCCGGCATCAGCAGCATCCAGGCCCTGGCCGCCCGCCACCAGATCCCCCTCAACCGCATCGGCGAGCCGCTGACCGTGTTGCCGGGGCGACGCCTGGGCGAACAGGCGCGGATCGACAACGTGCTGGTGATGCTCGACGGCCAGTGCGCCTTTGCCGACCTGGACGACCCGCAATTGGTGATCTATTGGGGCGCCTACCTGGGCACGCCGGACGAGTTGCTGGTCAGCGGGCCGTTGCTGGCGGTGAAGGCACGCATCATCCAGTTGCGCGAGGAGGCGCGGCGGCGCAAGGGGTGGATCATGGATACCTATCTGTTGCGCAGGGAGGGGTAGTGGTGTCCATGCTGTAATTTCGTCGGGCCAACAAGGCGGACCAGGCATTGGTACAGGATTGATTGGCCCGAAACAGATGCAGGAGCGGCCTTGCGTCGCGCGGGCGGCGCTCGATCTTGTAGGCGCTACAACTCTATCGCCAGAAACCCAGCAGACTCCGCCAACCCCCTCAAGGCCGCTGTGGCACCACGGAACTGCCAAAACTGTTACCCATGCGCGTCGAGGTCGCCGCCGGCGTCGCCAGCCCCATCTGGTTCGGCGCCCTGCGCTGCATCTGCCGCGCCGGATCCAGTTGCTCGCGCAGCCCCTTGGCGGCGCGCGGGTCAGTGCCTTGCAGCTGCTGGGTCAGGCAGTCATAAGCCAGTGCCCGTGATTGGCCGACCTGCACGTCGATACAGCCCTGGCCGTCCTTGGGCGGTTCGGCGTACGCCGGCAGGGCACAGGCCAGCAGCAGGGGCAGGGTGGTCAGGGGCAGGCGGGCCATGGCGGGTCTCCGGGCAATCGTTCTTCGGCGCAGTCTAGCCCCTGCAGGCCGCCGTCGGGGTGAAGCTTTGGTTGCCGCTGGCTGTCACCACAGCGTCATACACAGGCCCCAGGATGACGTTTCCCCGGCGACGGCGGCCAGCAAGGAGGCCCGGACAGCTGTGCGTGCATTGCTCGTGGCCGGCGTGCTGATGCTGGCCGGGTTGCTGGCGGCTCCCGGTCTGCGCGGCCAGCCGTTGCTGACCCTGGATATCCCGGCGCAGGCGCTGGACCGGGCGCTGGACAGCTTCGGCCAACAGAGTGGCCTGGCCGTGCTGGTCGACCAGGCCTTGCTCGCCGGTCAGCGCTCCAGCCCGGTCGTGGGCCGTTATTCGGCGCGCGAAGGCCTGCAGCGACTGCTGCAGGGCACCGGTCTGCAGGCGAGCTACAGCGACGGCGGCTTCACCCTGCAACCGTTGCGCCTGCGCGGCACACCCGCGCGCGGTCGCGCCGGTGGCTTGTCACCGGGCAGTTATGCGCTGGCGCTGCAACACGCGGTCGAACGCGCCCTGTGCGCCTCGCCACTGACCCGGCCGGGCGCTTACCGGGCGGCCTTGCAGGTGTGGATCGATGTCAACGGCCAGCTGGTGCAGAGCCGCCTGCTGGCCTCGACCGGCGATTTCACCCGCGACGCAGCGCTCGTCGAGCGCCTGCGCACGGTGCGCCTGGAACAGGCGCCGCCGACATCCCTGGCGCAGCCGCTGACCCTGCTGCTGCGTCCGGAACCTATGGATTGCCCACTTTCGCAAGGAGCTGCGGCGGCATGAACAAACCTCGGGACAGTGCGCTGGTCAAGCTGTTTCTGACCTCCTACGACGCCTTCAGGGTACGCCTGAGGCGTCGACTCGGTTCTGATGACCTGGCCAACGACGTGCTGCAGGAAACCTACCTGCGGGTTGACCGCATGGACGCGACGCACGACCTGCAACGCCCTGGCGCCTACCTGTACCGCATGGCACTGAACGTCGCCGCCGACCGCCGCGAGGCCGACGCCCGGCTGCTCACCGGCGCCGAGATCGAGGCGTTGCTGCAGGTGGCCGAGGACCAGGACCCGGCGCGCATCGTCGGCGGCCAGCGCGAGATCCAGAACCTGCTGGGCGCCCTCTACGAACTGCCGGCCCGGCGCCGGCGGATCTTCATCGCCGCTCGCCTGGAGGAGGCGTCGCACCTGGAAATCTCCCAGCGCTTCGGCATCTCCACGCGCACGGTGGAAAAGGAACTCAAGGCGGCGCTGGGGCATTGCGCGATGCGCCTGGATAGAAAAGTGTTTCAGCGGTTCGGTCCCGGCGCGGGAAAACCGTCTTGAACGATAGTCGACCTCTTCATGTGAGCCCCATGTCCCAGATTCCGCCCGATCCCGACTTGCAGCGCCAGGCCCAGGACTGGCTGTTGCGGCTGACGTCCGGCCAGGCCACCCAGGCCGATGCCCGGGCCCTGCGCCAGTGGTGCGCGCGCAGCCCGGCGCATGCCCAGGCCTTTGCCCAAGCACGCCAACTCTGGCATTTGCTCGGCCCTGCGGCACGGGAGGCGGGGCAGGGTGCGCCGTTGCTCGGCCGCCGGGCGTTGCTGGGTGGCGCGCTGGCGGCGTCGGTGGCGCTGGTGGTCTGGCGCGGCGGCCTGCTCGAGGCGGCCGTGGCGCCAGCACCGGCGTTTGCCACCGAGGTCGGCGAGCAACAACGGGTGGAGCTGGCGCCGGGGATCAAGCTTGAGCTGAACGTGCGTACCCGGGTCAGCCGCGAACTTGAGGGTATCGCACTGCTGGCCGGCGAAATCGAGGTGCAGGCCGGCCAGCCCTTGCAGGTGCGGGCGCAGGATGGGGTGATCAGCACCGAGCAGGCCCGGTTCAACGTGCGTGAGGACGATGAAGGTGTCTGCGTGACTTGCCTGGGGGGTGAGTTGCGCGTGGCCGTCCAGGGGCGCGTCGAGGTGCTGCCGGCGGGCCGTCAGTTGCGCTATGGCGCCCAAGGCATCGGTGTGCCCGAGCCGTTCGATCCGGGCCAGGTGATGGCCTGGCGCGAGCGCATGCTGGTATTTCGCGATGCGCCATTGGCCCGGGTGATCGATGAGATCAACCGCTACCGTCCTGGTCGCCTGGTGTTGCTCAACCCCACGCTAGGGCGCCGACGGGTGCAGGCGCGGTTCAGTTTCGACCAGTTGCGCCAGGCCGCCGAACTGATCCGTGTCGCCTATGGTGCCCGCTGTCTGGAGCTGCCGGGCGGCGTGGTGCTGGTCAGTTGAACGGCCCCAATACCTGGCGATAACGCTCCTCGCCCTGAGGGCCGCGGCGGGTAAGTCGCACCTCAAGACCAATGGGGTTGTCGTCGGCCTCGCTGGCCGGTGCGCGCCAGCCGCCCTTGGCTTGCCAGCTGCGCAGGTCGAAGGCGCTTACGTTATCCAGCACCGCCACCGCGGCCTTGGGCGCGGGCAGCGCAAAGCGCTCGCGCAGCGGCGCGGCGGCGCGATACAAGGTGCCGCCACGCACGTACCAGCGCACCCGTTGCAGACCGCTGCCAGAGACGGCGCCGGAGCGCACCAGCTCAAGCCGGTCGGCACGGGCGCGCACCGCGGGCAGCAACGGCTTGCCAGGCGGTTCGCGGCCGGGCAGGGTCGGCTCGACCAGCTCGACGGTGGCGCGCAGGGCCAGGTCGCGTTCCAGTTGCTGGAACACCCTCAGGATCGCCTGTTGGTCTTCGCTGGCCTCACGCACATGCCGGTCGGCGCGGCTGACGCTGTCCAGCCCGCGCCAGGCGATCAGGCTGACCACCGCCATCAGCAGGATGGCGATCATCACTTCGATCAGGGTGAAGCCCGCCTGCCGGTTCATGGCTGGCTGACCCGCACCTGGCCGGCGGCGTTGCGCGCCAGCTCCACCCGCAGCGCGCCGCTGCGCAGGCGCAGGGTCAGTGGCGTGCCGATCCACTCGCCATCGAGCCATACCGCGCCGCGGGGCTTGCTTTGCACCTTGACCGCCTCGGCCTGCCAGCTGCGCGGCTTGAGTGGGCCGTCAGCAAGCACCTGGCCGTCGGCGCGGATGAAGCGGTAGCCGTCGCGGTCGCTGTGCCAGCGCAGCGGCTGGCCATCGGCCTGGGCTTCGCTCTGCGCCAGTTCCAGCAGGCGCGCAAGGCGCTCGGCGTCGGCGCGCAGGTGCTTGCCCGGGTCGGGGCGGATGTTCAGGCTGATGGCGGCGCTGGCGATACCGACGATCACCAGCACCACCATCAGTTCGATCAGGGTGAAACCACGTTGTCCGTTCACGGGGCGCTCCTTGTCCTGCCAGGTAGCTTGCCCGTGCAAGATGATCGCCGTGTGAAACAAAACCGTGAGAATCGCCCGGTATGCTCGGGCACAGGCACACAAGGAGCGCGTGACCATGCGTATTGTCCATCCCAACCTTTCCCTCGGCCCATTGTTGCAGGGGCTGGGGTTGCTGGCCCTGATCGCCGGCCTTGTGACCTGGACCAGCCTGTTGCTGCAGCCCTCGCCGGGCGTAGCCTCGCTGCAGCCTGCCGAGGCCCTGACACCCAGTGAAACACCGGCCGGGCGTTGGTTCGCCGACCTGCCGTTGCAGGCGCAGATCCAGGTCAGTGGGGTGATGGCCGGCAGCCAGGGCGCGGTGGCCATCGTCAGCATCGACGGCGGCCCGGCGCGTGCCGTGCGCAGTGGCGAGGAACTGGCCCGCGGCGTGCGCCTGGTGGCCATCGAAGGCCGCGGCCTGGTGATCGAGCGCGGCGGCCAGCGCAGCCGCGTCGAGGTGCCGGTATTGGCGCAGGCGTCGTTCTGGGGGCAGGCGCCTCAGCCTTCGGCGAACTGACGCAGGCGCTCGCCGTCGAGGCGGTAGCGGATCCACTCGTCCTGCGGCTCGGCGCCCAGCGAGCGGTAGAAACCGATGGCTGGCTCGTTCCAATCCAGCACGCTCCATTCCAGGCGACCGCAGCCATTCTCCACCGCCTCGCGGGCGATATACCGCAGCAGCTTGCGCCCGGCACCGTCGCCGCGCTGCTGAGGCGTGACGTAGAGATCCTCGAGGTAGATGCCGTTGCGCCCCAGCCAGGTGGAGTAGCTGTAGAAGTAGACGGCGAAACCGATGGCCTGGCCGTCGCGCTCGCAGACCAGGCTGCGCACCGTGCTGCTCGCGTCGAACAGGCTGTGCTCGATGTCGGCGAGGGTCGCCACGACTTCGTGGCGGGCGCGCTCGTAGTCGGCCAGTTCGGTGATGAAAGCCAGGATCTGGGCGGCGTCGCCGCGAACTGCGGGGCGGATGGTCACGGGCATGGTGGGCTTCCTTGTGATCGGTTGGGTACAAAGGTGATCGGTAGTGTCAGGGAAAACGAAGTGAGGCCGCCAGGTGCCTGGCGGATGATTTGCCGCGCCGATGATGTAGAAGCGGTCAGCAAACATGCATATGAATGGAACAGAAATTTGTATCTGCTCAATTTCGCGCAACTGTACCGGTCATTACCCCCAGCCCTCCGCTACTGTGGCCTTTCGATAATCAGAAAAGCCGGAAACCGCCGTCATGCTTGCCTCGCTCGATCTGCTCAGTGCGTTCGTCCTGTTCGCCTTCGTCTCTTCCATCACCCCCGGCCCGAACAACACCATGCTGCTGGCGTCGGGGGTCAACTTCGGCGTGCGCCGCACCATTCCCCACGCGTTGGGCATCAGTGTCGGTTTCATGGTGATGGTGCTGGCGGTCGGCCTTGGGCTGGGCGAGGTGTTCAAGGCCTGGCCGGCGCTGTACAGCATCCTGCGCTACGCAGGTGCGGCGTACCTGTTGTACCTGGCCTGGAAGATCGCCACGTCCGGTCCGATGTCCGGCGACAGTGGCGGCAGCCGCAAGCCGCTCGGGTTCTGGGGCGCCGCTGCGTTCCAATGGGTCAACCCGAAGGCCTGGGTGATGGCGGTCGGGGCGATCACCACCTATACGCCGGCCCAGGGCTACGTGTTCAACGTGATTGTCATTGCCGCCGTGTTCGCCCTGGTGAACCTGCCGAGCGTCGGTATCTGGGTGATGTTCGGCAGCGCCTTGCGCAACCTGCTGCGCAATCCGCGCGCGGTGGTGCTGTTCAATGTCCTGATGGCCGTGCTGCTGGTGATTTCACTGTATCCGCTGCTGTTTGTAGAATCGGCGTTTTCCTAGAGCCGATGAGTGCCGTCGATGGAGTTGATTCCCTGGTCCCATGAATGCGCCGAAGGCTTTACCCTGCGTGGATGGCGAACCCCCGCCAGCGGCAAGCCGCTGCTGCACTTTTTGCATGGCAACGGTTTCTGCAGCCTGGTTTACCAACCTATGCTCATGCGCCTGGGTGAACACTTCGACCTGTGGTTGAGCGATGTGCAAGGCCATGGCGACAGTGATCACGGCGGCGCCTTTTGCGGTTGGAATCGCAGCGCGGCGCTGGCGGTAGAGGCGTTCGAGACCGGGCGCGGCGAGTATGGAGATGTTCCACGTTACGCCCTGGGCCACAGTTTCGGCGGCGTGCTCACTGGCCTGATCCTGGCCAGCGAGCCGCAGTTGTTCCAACGCGCCGTGTTGCTCGACCCGGTGCTGTTCAGCCGACGCATGATCGGAGTGATGGGCGCCGCCGCCATGGTCGGCCTGCACCGGCGCCACGCTCTGGCGCGCAAGGCCGCCACCCGCCGTAGCCACTGGCCCGATCGTGAGTCGGCGCAGGCCTCGCTGCAAGGGCGCGGGATCTTCAAGGGCTGGACCGATGCCGCCTTGCAGGCCTACGTGGAGCACGCCATCGGGGATTGTGGCGAAGGCGTGGTGCTCAAGTGCCGGCCCAGCCGCGAGGTGGAGATCTTCAGTTCGTTCCCCGAACGCATGTGGCAGCACCTGGGCCGTATCCAGACGCCGACGCGGATCCTGTACGGCGAGCAGACCTATCCGTTCGTGCCGCACTCGGTACAGCGCCTGGCGGGGCTCAATGCCCAGGTGAGCGGGCAGCAGGTGGCGGGCGGGCACTGCTTCATGCAGGAAGATCCGTCGATGGCCGCGGAGCAGGTGCTGGCGTTCCTGCAGGATTGAAGGCATTCCACAGCCAACGCAATCTCCTGAGCGGCCTTACCGAGGCGTCGGACCGGTCGGAAAGGGCCGCGAAGCGGCCCCAGGGCTTCAGCGTTGACGCATCAATCGCTGGGGCTGCTGCGCAGCCCATCCGAACGGTCCGACGCCTCGGCAAGGCCGCTCACAGGTTCCGCACGCAGGATTAGCGTTGATTGATCTGCTGTCCATTTCACGACGATTGCTTGCCGATTCACGAGCGAACGACAATCACAGTTTCCGTACCCTGGCGCTCCCCCCATCGGATGGAGCCCAGCATGAACCAGGCGGTCAGCCCAGATCCCCAGCACACCCTCGAGCAAACCCAGATCCGGCGCCGCCAGCGCCTGCTGCGCTTCGGCCTGGCCGGGGGCGTAGGTCTGCTGTTGGCGGCCTATGGCGGCTACTGGTGGCTCGATGGTCGTTTCCTGGAGCAGACCGACGACGCCTACGTGCGCGCCGACTGGGCACCGATCAGCGCTCGGGTCAGTGGTTATGTGGCTGAGGTGGCGGTGGCGGAAAACGCCGCGGTCAAGACCGGCGACCTGCTGGTGCGCCTGGACGAACGGGACTTTCGCGATCGCCTGCGCAAGGCCGAGGCGCACCTGGCGGTGAGCGAGGCGGCGTTGCAGGTGCAGCGCATGCGCCTGCGCGCCTTCGCTGCCGAGCAGGACGAGCAGGCCCATGCCATCGCCCGTGCCGACGCCGAGCGTGGTGGCAGTCGCGGCGAGGCGCAGCGGGCCGAGGCCGACTGGCAGCGCTACCAGCACCTGGCGCAATGGCAGGCGGCCAGCGTGCAGCGCATGGAGCAGGCCCGCGCTACTCGTATCCAGGCCCAGGCCATGCAGCGCGCGGCCGACGCCGAACTGGCGCGCCAGCATGCACGCAAGGCGATGCTGGAGCAGCAGGGCAAGCAACTGGAGGCTGAGTTGCTGCAACGCCAGGCCGACCTCGACCAGGCCCGCGCCGAGGCTGACCTGGCCCGCAGCGCCCTGGCCGACACCGAGATCCGTGCGCCGTTCGACGGCGTGGTCGGCCAGCGCAAGGTACGCCAGCAGCAGTACGTCACCCCCGGCCTGCCGCTGCTGGCGGTGGTGCCGGTGGCACAGGCGTACGTGGTGGCCAACTTCAAGGAAACCCAGTTGGCGCAGATGCGTCCCGGCCAGCCGGTGACGCTTGAGGTGGACACCTTCGGCCAGCACTGGCGCGGTACGGTGGACAGCGTCTCCCCGGGTTCCGGCGCGGTGTTCGCGCTGCTGCCGCCGGACAACGCCACCGGCAACTTCACCAAGATCGTCCAGCGCTTTCCAGTCCGTATCCACCTCGACCCGGCGGGTGACGACGGCCCACGGCTGCTGCCCGGCATGTCGGTGATCGCCACCGTCGACACCCGGCAGGCCCGCCATGAGCGCTGAAGAAAAGGTCTCCCTGCGCGCCTGGGTGGCGGTGATCGGCGGCCTGTTCGGCTGCTTCATGGCTGGCATGAACGTCCATGTCACCAGTGCCGCCCTGCCCGAGATCGAGGGCGCGCTGGGGGCCAGCTTCGAGGAGGGCTCGTGGATCTCCACCGCCTACCTGGTGGCCGAGATCAGCATGATCCCGCTGACCGCCTGGCTGGTGCAGGTGTTTTCCCTGCGCCGGGTGATGCTGGTGGGCTCGGCTGTGTTCCTGGTCAGCTCGGTGAGCTGCGCCATGGCCGGCAGCCTGGAGGCGATGATCAGCCTGCGGGTGATCCAGGGCGCCTCCGGTGCGGTGCTGATACCGCTGTCGATGCAATTGATCATCACCGAGCTGCCGGCCAGCCGCCTGGCGCTGGGCATGGCGCTGTTCAGCCTGTCCAACAGCGTGGCCCAGGCTGCCGGGCCGTCGATCGGCGGCTGGCTCACCGACATGTACTCCTGGCGCTGGATCTTCCTGCTGCAGTTGCCGCCGGGCGTGGCCCTGCTGGCGGCGGTAGCCTGGTCGATCAAGGGTCAGGCCGGGGATCGCAGTGCCTTGCGCCAGGCCGACTGGCTGGGCATCGCCGCCATGGCGCTGGGGCTGGGTGCGTTGCAAGTGGTGCTGGAGGAGGGGGGGCGCAAGGACTGGTTCGAGTCGCGCTTCATCGTCGGTTTCAGCCTCGTCGCGATGATCGCCCTGGCGTTGTTCATCCAGCGCCAACTGTGGGGCACACGGCCGTTCATCAACCTGCGCCTGCTGGGCAGCTACAATTTCGGTGTATCAAGCCTGGCCATGGCGGTGTTCGGCGCAGCCACTTTCGGCCTGGTGTTCCTGGTGCCCAACTACCTGTCGCTGGTGCAGGGCTACAGCGCCAGCGAGATCGGCAAGAGCCTGATCGCCTACGGCATGGTCCAGCTGCTGCTGGCGCCGTTGCTGCCCCGGCTGATGCGTTGGCTCAATGCCAAGCTGCTGGTGGCCAGCGGCTTCGCCATCATGGCCCTGGGTTGTTGGCTGGGCTCGACGCTGACGGTGGATTCGGGCAGCAACGTGATCATCCCTTCGACTGTGGTGCGCGGCATCGGCCAGCCGTTAATCATGGTGGCGCTGTCGGTGCTGGCAGTGAAGGGCCTGGACAAGGCCCAGGCCGGCTCGGCCTCGGCGCTGATCTCGATGCTGCGCAACCTGGGTGGCGCTTTGGGCACGGCGTTGCTGACGCAACTGGTGTCGCAGCGCGAGCGTTTTCATTCGGTGCGGGTGGGCGAAGGGCTGACGCTGTTCGACGGCGCGCTGCAGCAGCGCCTGCCCGATGGCATGGTCGATCCGCAGTCGCCACAGGTGATGCAGACCCTGGCGCTGATCGACCAGAGCGTGCGCGAGCAGGCCTACCTGATGGCCTATTCGGATGCGTTCTATCTGTCGTGCGTGGCGTTGCTCGGTTGCGCGCTGGCGTCCCTGCTGCTGCGCAGTCGCTAGCCATCACGGCTGGCGTTCGGCCACGGCGCGCAGGGTCTTCAGGGTAACCATCGGCGCATCCACCACGAAGCGATTGGCCAGCCAGCCCGGCACATCGCCGGCCGGGTCGGCGCGTAGTTGGTAGGTGACCTCGGTCTCGCGCTCGCCCAGCGGACGCATGACCCATTCGCCGCTGAGCCGGCGCACCCGGATCAGCCCGGGCGCAGCCGGCACCCGTCCGGGCTCGGCGCTCAGGTGACGGACCAAGGTGTCGCTGTCGAGGCGCTCGGTGCGCACCTTGAGCACCATGTCGCGGGGCTTGGCCGGCCAGGGCAGGGCGGTGGTGAGGTAGACCCAGGTGGTGTCGCCGTCCACCTCCAGCAGGCGCATGTCGGCGCAGGCGTACAGCCATTTACAGGCCACCCGCAGGTTCTCCTGCAGGTCGGTGAGGGTGCGCAGGCTGGCCTTGATCCGGGTGATGCCGCGGAACTGCTGGTAGGCCGAACCCTCAACGCTGCTCAGGTAGACATCGATGCCGTCTTCCTGGTGGGCGAGTTGCCAGTCGTCTGCCCACGGCAAGGTGCCCGGCAGCAGGAGCAGCAGGACAAACAGAGGGCGCAGGAGGGGCATGGCGGGGACGCCGAAGGAGGAAGGTCCGATCAGTATGGATCAAGACCGGCAGGAGCGGGCGTGCCCGCTCCTGCATTGCATCAACGCTGCGGATTGAGCGTCAGGTGCACGTGACGGTTGACGTCCTTGTACAGCAGGTAGCTGAACGGGCCTGGGCCGCCGGAATAGCAGGCCTGCGGGCAGAAGGCGCGCAGCCACATGAAGTCGCCGGCCTCGACCTCGACCCAGTCCTGGTTCAGGCGGTACACCGCCTTACCTTCCAGCACGTACAGGCCGTGTTCCATGACATGGGTCTCGGCGAACGGAATCACCCCGCCCGGCTGGAAGGTCACGATGTTCACGTGCATGTCGTGGCGCATGTCGGCCATGTCGACGAAGCGGGTGGTGACCCAGCGGCCTTCGGTGCCAGGCATCTCGATGACGGTGGCGTTGTCGCGGTGGGTGACGAACGACTCGGGAACCGGTAGGCCCTCGACCTTCTGGTAGTGCTTGCGCAGCCAGTGGAAGGTGACATTGGCCTTGCTGTTGTTGCGCAGGCTCCAGTCGGCGCCCGGGGCCAGGAACGCGTAGCCGCCCGGCACCAGGGTGTGGTGCTTGCCTTCGACGGTGATGTCGATTTCACCCTCGACCACGAACAGCACCGCTTCGGCGTTCGGGTCCAGCTCAGGACGCTCGCTGCCGCCTTCGGGGGCCACTTCGACGATGTACTGGGAGAAGGTTTCAGCGAAACCGGTCAGCGGGCGGGCGATGACCCACATGCGCATCTTGTCCCAGAACGGCAGGTGGCTGGTGACGATGTCACGCATCACGCCCTTGGGGATGACGGCATAGGCTTCGGTGAACATGGCACGGTCAGTCAGCAGCTCGGTCTGAGCCGGGTGCCCACCGTGGGGGGCGAAGTAGGAAGGTTTCGACATGAACGGTCTCGACTTGTTGTTCTCTCCCCATGCCTTGGACCACACCGGCCGGTGCGTGCAGGGGATGCACCGACAGCATAGGGGCGGGCCGGCGCCATCTACAAATTAAATGTTGGAATACCCGGTATCCAGTTGCTGAATGTCATGACAGCATTCTCATGGCGCCGGTGTAGGAAGTTTCCCAGGGTTTACGGCCATGACATTTTTTTCACATCGCCTTGCTAGCATCGCCAGCACTTCCACGGAGCTGAATCGATGATACCTGTCCTGCGCAAACGTGCTGTTCGCCTCGCCCTGGCCGGTACCGGAGGGCTGCTGGCCTGTACCCTGGGTTTTTTCGGCTGGCAGTCCTTCTACCCGGTGCAGGCCGCCGAGGGCTGGGACGTTCAGGTGCTGCACAATTCGGTGACCCGGGCCGCCTCGTTGCTGCCCCAGGCCGACGGCAGCTTGCTGGTCAGTCGCGAGCTCAACGGTGGCAAGGGCAGCATCATGCGCATCACTGCCGAGGGTGACCGGATGGTGGTGCTCGATGGCCTGTCCAAGCCCGACGGTATGGTTGCTGTCGAGGGTGGATGGGCGTTCAGCCAGGAGGTAGGCGGGGCTCCGGTCAGCCTGTCGCGCGATGGCAGGGTCAGCCAGCTGTTCTCGGGCAACAATGTGCAGGGGTTGTATAACGATGGCCAGCATCTTTATGCCATTGAGGACCGCAAGGGTGATGGCCGATTGATGCGATACGACTGGCGCAGCGGTGAGGTCGATGTGCTGCGTGCGGGGTTGACCGAGACCGAAGGGCTGACCCGTTGTACCGATGGACGGTTGCTGTATACCGAGAAGGCTACCGGCAAGATTCGTGCGTTCAATGCCGAAGGCGCTGATCCGGTGGTGGTTGAGGGGCTGCGTAACCCGACGTTCCTGCTTTGCGATCAGCGTGGATTGTGGATCAGCGAGGATTCCACTCATCGGGCGCGGTTGGTGCGGATTGATGGTGATGGTGCTCGGCATACGATTCTCAGCTATCTGAAGGCGCCTCAGGCTATTGTTCCGGATGGCAAGGGGGGGTATTTGCTGGCTGAAGGAGGACGGGATCGGGTGTTGCGGTTGACGCCGCCGGTCGAGGCCAGTACGGCTCAGGTCGACGCGTTGCCTCGAGGGCCTGAGGCCTGAGGCCTGACCTGGCGTTGTTGTTGTTGTTGTTGTTGTTGTTGTTGTTGTTGTTGTTGTTGGGTGGTTTTGATAGTTGTATGCGCATTCATTTGCGATGTTGACGCTTATTCACCTTTCCGCCCTTACGGCGGGTTACTTAATGAGATGGTCACCCCGGCACCCTGCGAGGCGTACGCTTTCGCAGGGTGCTTTTACTTCGG
>NZ_JBLIYT010000019.1:0-70403 GCF_057480795.1 Pseudomonas sp. P110(2024) | reverse complement strand
GGCGTCGGGGCGCATCATGGTAGGCAGGCTCCAGAAAGAAATCGGGAGCACAGCATCGGGGATCAGGTAAGCGCTTTGAATGTGGGGTTCATGGAGCGCACCGAATCAATGCTTGCCGCAGCATACAGGACAAGAGCTGTATCTACGATTGCCCTAATTCTGGGGCAGGGAGGAATTGCGTTTTCAAAAGCGAGTGCGTTTTTCCAATGGCTATCAATGAGTGCCAATCAAACATGGAAAAGCAGCTTATTCTCCACTTTATCCACACTCTCCGCAGAATTGGCAGCCAACCGTGCCGCCATGATGTTTCTGAGCCGCTTGAGCTGGATAGGCGGCGCTATTATATTAGGCACCACTGTAACTTTACTCATTATCGATGACGACGCATTGGAGAAGTGGTGTAGCAAATGCTGTTTCCGCCTTAAACCATCCGACAAAGGATACCTAAAGGACGCCGAAGAGCTCAAAGCGTTGTTTAATGCCATGAGCGAGGTGATCTAATGTATTTTATTGAGTGGTTCTGATGGCTGGCAGCCATACACCCTAAAGAGAAACGCGAAGCCTTTAAAAAACAGAACAAAACAATCAAAAATAGAGGGGTTTACGAAAGCGAAGACGAAGAATACGTTGCAGCTGCAAAAAAATCAGTATGCGAAACCCCAAAGAGCCGTGGCCCAGTCTACGTGTACAACGAGCATGTGCTCGAAATGCGCTGCGGCATGTGGGAGGACAAACGTGGCTTGATCACCATCCTTTCCCTTGCAATCATAGCGGTAATCACATTCGAGTTATATTTCACCACTGATTCCATTAAGGAATTAATCGCATTAGCCTACAATTATCAAGGTGAACCGTATGGAGAACTCCTAATCACCACAATTTTCTTTCTCTGCTTGGATCCATGGCTTTTATGGATTTACCTAAAGTATGGTTTCCGTTTCACACGCTTTGAGATGTTTACATCACGCCACCTGTTGATACGCTTCAACCGCACCACCCAACAAGTCTACCTCCACCGCCCGCCATACTGCGGAGGGATCGTCACGCTCCCGTGGAACGGCGTATCGTCCAGCGGCTCTGATAAAAAGTATGCACCACCAGGTGGCATGGGCATGCCGCTGGAACTCACATGGTCGCCCGTTTTTACTGGCACACTGCGTCCCGAACTGATCTGGGTCGGCAAATCCGCCAATAATTTCGCGGAGATTCAAGCCGAATGGGAGTTTATCCGCCGCTTCATGGATGACGGACCGGAGGGGCTACCGCGCCCCCACATCACCTCGCACTTCCCTTGGCCCTGGCAAGCCTTCACGCCTCAGTTCGAAGGCCTGACCCACTACTTCCGCAGTTCACCACGCGTCATCAAGTGCGGTCTGCTGCTGATCTCTCCTGCCTTCCTGATCATCGGAACAGGCCACTGGATGAGCCTCCTGCTGTGCTGGAAGCCTCGATGGCCCAAGATTATCCGTGAAGCCGGCCTGCCGGGAAAACCCGTCCCGGCACTAACCACAGTTGACGATTACCCCCCCCATATCCAGGAAAGGCTGCGGGAAAATGCCTACCTCTGGGCCATACGCCCTGGCAAACGGCCGGAGAGGAAAAACCGTGCCTCTAAACGTCGGCCCAAGAGCCCAATTCAAACTCCCGATATCGAGAAGGATACGCCCCATGGGGTCGACAGTATCGGTCAGCCGTAGAGCCAGACTGATCTCGTTCGGCATGGAGGGCGTGGCAGCCAGAACACGGCTATTCACCTGATAGTTGCAAGGTACAGCCCTACCTACCATCAATCACAGAAAAGTAAACACCTCCGCCGCCGCCAACCGCGACTTGCTCAGCCCGGCATTGAAATCCTCCTCGCTGCGATAGCCCAGGCTCAGCAGCACTACGCTGGTGAAGCCCTGCTCGCGCAGACCCAGTTCGGCGTCCAGGGCCTTTGCGTCGAAGCCTTCTATCGGCGTGGCGTCCAGGCCGTGGGCGGCGGCGCCCAGCAGTGCGGTGCCCAGGGCCAGGTAGACCTGCTTCTCCATCCAGTGCTGCAGGTCCTTGAAATCATAGCGGTGCAGGTCGACGTAGCCGCGACGGGTCTGGTCCTGGCCATCACGGGCCTGCTCGGTGCGGAAGCGCCCGTCGGCGGCCTCCTGCGCCAGCACCGCCTGCAAGTGGCCTTCGGTCATGTTGGTGCGGGCGGCGAACACGATCACATGGGAGGCATCGCGCAGCTTCGGGCTGTTGTAGGCGAAACGCTCGTCGGTGGCCTTGGCCAGGCGCGCCTTGCCTTCGGCGCTGTCGGCCACGACGAAGTGCCAAGGCTGCGAGTTGACCGAGGACGGGCTGTGGCGCAGCTGCTCGAGCAAGGCATCGATGGTGGCCTGGGGAATCTTGCGGCTGGCGTCGTAGGCTTTGGTGGTGTAACGGCGTTTGGCGAGGGCAACGGTATCCATCTACGGCAATTCCTAAAAGGGATCGTGAATGAGCCGCATCTTATCTTCCCGGCGGTAAAGAAAAACCAGCACAATGCAGCAACACTTTCATCCCTGGAGTGAAAATGCTGCGCATCAACGACCTCGAACTGTTCGCCCGTGCCAGCGCCCTGGGCAGCTTCACCGCCGCGGCCCACGAGGCCGACCTGCTGCCCGGCCAGGTGGCGGCGGCGATCAAGCGCCTGGAACGCGAACTGGATGTGCGCCTGTTCGCCCGCACCACTCGCAGCCTGCGCCTGACCGCCGAGGGCGAGCTGTACCTGCCCACCGCCCAGCGCGTGCTCGACGCCCTGCGCCAGGGTCGCGAGGACCTGCACGGCAGCCACAGCTGCCTGCGCGGCGTGCTGCAGGTGGCGGCGCCCTCGGACATGGGGCGCAACCTGTTGCGGCCCTGGCTCAGCGCGTTTCGCCGCGAGCATCCGGGGCTCGGCCTGCGCTTGTTCCTCTCCGACCAGCTGGCCGACCTCTACCGCGATCCGGTGGATGTCGCCATCCGCTACGGCCAGAACGAGGACGCCAACTACATCGCCCTGCCGCTGGCGCCGTGGAACCGTCGGGTGCTGGTGGCCTCGCCCGACTACCTGGCCCGCCATGGCCGGCCGGGCAGCCCTGACGAGCTGCAGCAGCACGACTGCCTGCTGTACCTGCAGCAAAGCCGGGTCTACGACAAATGGCGGCTCGGCAACCGCACCGTGCAGGTGCGCGGGCCGCTGTTCAGCGACGACGCCGATGTGGTCCGGCGCTGGGCGCTGGAAGGCGAAGGCATCGTCTACAAGTCGTGGCTGGATGTCAGCGCCAATGTCGCCGCCGGCGAGCTGGAGGTCCTGCTGCCCGAACACCCCGGCGAGCTGACCCCGGTGACCCTGGTGTGCCCGCACCGCAAGCAGCTCACCCCGGCGGTGGCCCAGTTGCACCAATGGCTGCGCGAGCGCTTCGCCACGCTGCGCCCGGACGGCATGTTGCAGCCGCTGTCGCCGGGCGTATAGTGCATCCACCCCCGACTGCAAGGAGCTGTCATTCATGCCGAGCCTGGAATTTCTCGTTACCGCGCTGATCATCGTGCTGATTCCCGGCAGCGGGGTCATTCTCACCGTTTCCAGCGCCTTGGTGGCCGGGCGCCGCGCCTGCCTGTGGACCGCCACCGGCTGCACCCTGGGTATCGTCCCGCACCTGCTGGCCTCGGTGCTCGGCCTCTCGGCCTTGCTGCACACCAGCGCCCTGGCCTTCCAGGGCTTGAAGTTCGCCGGCGTCGCCTACCTGCTGTACCTGGCCTATGCCACCTGGCGCGATCGCGCGGCCTTCGCCGTGGACACCCAGGCCACTCCAACCGCCGCCGGCCAGCTGGTGCTCAAGGCCTGCCTGCTGAACATCCTCAACCCCAAGCTGACGCTGTTCTTCCTCGCCTTCCTGCCGCAGTTCATCAGCCCCCAGGCCGGTTCCGCGACCGTGCAGATGCTCGGCCTGAGCGCGGTGTTCATGGCCATGACCTTCGTCGTCTTCGTGATCTACGGCCTGCTCGCCCATCTGTTCCGCCGCGCCGTGATCGACTCGCCCCAGGTACAGGCCTGGCTGCGCCGCAGCTTCGCCGCCTCGTTCGCCGGGCTTGGCATCAACCTGGCGTTCGCTCAACGCTGACAGCTGTACAGCAGCGTTTCAGCGCACGGTGGCCGCGCGCAGACGTACCCCAAGCCGCGGCCCGAACACATTGATCAGCAGCCCGAGCATCACCAGCAGCGCGCCCCAGCCCTGGGCCTCGCTCAGGCGCTCGCCCAGCAGCAGGGCCGAGGAGCTCAGGCCGACCACCGGCACCAGCAGCGAGAATGGCGCCACCTTGCCTGCCGGATGGCGCGACAGCAGGGTGCTCCACAGGCTGTAGCCGACCATGGTGGCGACGAAGGCCAGGTAGGCCAGGGCCAGCACCGAGCTTAAGCCGATGTTGGCCAGGGCATGGCCGATGCGCTCGGGGCCTTCCAGCCACCAGGACAGTGCCAGGAACGGCAGCGGCGGGATCAACCCGCCCCAGATCACCAGGGCGACCAGGTCGACCTTGCCGAAGCGCCGGGTGATGATGTTGCCCATGCCCCACATGGCGCCGCCGCACAGGGTCAGCAGCAGTGCCAGCAACGGCACGTGGCCACTGTCCTCGCTGCCGATCACCGCCAGGCCGCCGGCGGCCACCAGCAGGCCCAGCACGCTGGCCAGGCGCAGCCGCTCGCCGAGGAACAGCGCGGCAAAGCCCAGGGTGAAGAACGCCTGGGACTGCAGCACCAGCGAGGCCAGCCCCGGCGGCATGCCACTGGCCATGGCCTGGAACAGGAAGGCGAACTGGCCCAGGGAGATGGTCGCGCCGTAGGCGATCAGCCAACGCCAGGGCAAGTTCGGACGCTTGATCAGGAACACCGCCGGAAAGGCCACCAGCAGAAAGCGCAATGCCCCGAGCAGCATCGGCGGCAGGCCGTCGAGGCCCACCTTGATGACCACGAAATTGACGCCCCAGGCGATGATCACCACCAGGGCGATCAGCAGGTCCTTGAGTGGCATGGCACGCATTCCTTCTTCAGGCTTGCTATAGACATATTTGGTTACAGCATAAGGGCATCGCGCTGCCTCGGACCAGCACAGTTGCGCGCCAGCCTTGCGCAACAGTCGGCTGTGATGGCCTCGCGACACCGACAAAAACCTGCGCAAGCTTCACTTGACCAGACTTGTATATACATGCTCATATCGGGCTTCGGCCATCCGCCCTGCATCCCGCCGATAGCCGCCGCCTTTCACAAAAACAACGAAGCGGAGCCCTCCCCGATGTCCAGCAAACCCGTGATCGAGCGCCGCTCGATCGACTACATCCCCGAGTCTGAACGCCATGGACGCGTCTACAGCCAATTCACCCTGTGGCTGGGAGCCAACCTGCAGATTACCGCGATCGTCACCGGCGCCTTGGCCGTGGTGCTGGGCGGCGATGTGTTCTGGTCGTTGATCGGTCTGCTGCTCGGACAACTGGTCGGTGGCGCGGTGATGGCCCTGCACGCCGCCCAGGGCCCGCGCCTGGGGCTACCGCAGATGATCTCCAGCCGCGTACAGTTCGGCGTGTACGGCGCGGCCATCCCCATGGCCCTGGTGTGCCTGATGTACCTGGGCTTCACCGCCACCGGCACGGTGCTGTCCGGCCAGGCCATCGGCCAGTTGCTGAGCATCAGCGACAGCGCCGGTATTCTCATCTTCGCCGGGGTGATCGTGCTGGCGACCCTGGCCGGCTACCGCGTGATCCACTGGATCGGGCGCGTGGCCAGCGTGCTGGGGATCATCGCCTTCGTCTACCTGTTCAGCCGCATCCTGATGCTCGCCGACATCGGCCAGTTGCTCGACAACCGCCACTTCAGCTGGGCCAGCTTCCTGCTGGCGGTGTCGCTGGCGGCGTCCTGGCAGATCGCCTTCGGCCCGTACGTGGCCGACTACTCGCGCTACCTGCCCAGCCATACCTCGCCGCTCAAGACCTTCCTCGCCGCCGGCCTGGGCTCGGTGATCGGCGCCCAGGCCTCGATGATCCTCGGCGTGTTCGCCGCGGCCATCGCCGGTGGCCAGTTCTCCGGGCGCGAAGTGGCCTACATCGTCGGCCTGGGCGGCGCCGGCACCACGGCGGCGCTGCTGTACTTCAGCATTGCCTTTGGCAAGGTGACCATCTCCACCCTCAACAGCTACGGCAGCTTCATGTGCATCGCCACGATCATCAGCGGTTTCCGGGGTCACCTGCAGATCAGTCGGGTCCAGCGCCTGGTGTTCGTGCTTGGTATCGTCGGCGCTGCGACACTGGTCGCCCTGCTCGGCCAGCATTCGTTCCTCACTGCGTTCAAGTCGTTCATCCTGTTCCTGCTGACCTTCTTCGTGCCATGGAGCGCGGTGAACCTGGTGGACTACTACTTCATCACCAAGGAACGCTACGACATCCCGGCACTGGCCGACCCTGACGGCCGCTACGGGCGCTGGAACTGGCCGGGCATCGGCGTGTACACCTTCGGCGTGCTGGTGCAGATGCCGTTCATCGATACCAAGCTGTACACCGGGCCCATGGTCGCGCACCTGGGTGGCGTGGATGTGTCGTGGCTGATCGGCCTGGTGGTGCCGAGCGTGCTGTATTACTGCGTGGCCCGCCGCCGGGCGGCCGAGGCGCCGGCCGGGATCATCGTGCCTGAGGCGCGCTGAGCCGGGTTGCAAAAAGCTGGCAGCGCTCGCCGGGGCGCTGTCATTTTTTGGTCAAGCAACTGTCGTAATCTGCAGTGCAACTCTGTGCCACAGGTCTCCGGCATGCCCCGCCTGCTACTCTTTCTGCTATGCCTGCTCCCGGGCCTGGCTAGCGCCGGGCCCGCGCAACTGCGTATCCAGGGCTCCAACACCATCGGCGCGGCCCTTGGCCCGGCCTTGGTGCAGGGGCTGCTACAGGCGCAGGGCGCAAGTGCCATCGCGCGTTGGCCCGGTGCCACGGCCAACGAAACCGAGATCCACGCCCTTGATGCGAACGGCCAGCCCGTGCGCATAGAAATCGCCGCCCACGGCACCAGCACCGGATTTGCCGCGCTGGCCCGGGGTGAGGCTGACTTGGCCGCGGCCTCGCGACCGATCAGCGACAGCGAGGCGCAACAGTTACAGGCCTTGGGCAACCTGCGCGGCGCCGGCTCGGAACAGGTGATCGGCCTGGATGGCGTGGCGGTGATCGTTCACCCGGACAACCCGCTCAGCCAACTGACCACCGAGCAACTGGCCCAGGTGTTTTCCGGCCAGTTGCAGCGCTGGGAGCAACTGGGCGTGCCTGGCGGAGCGATCCACCTGTATGCCCGCGATGACCGCTCCGGCACCTTCGAAACGTTCAAGGCCTTGGTACTCGCGCCTCAGAAAGCGACACTGGCCAGCGAGGCACGGCGCTTCGAGTCCGCCGACGAACTGGCGGCCCAAGTCACGGCCGACCGCCAGGCCATCGGCTTCAGCGGCCTGGCCACGGTCCACAGGGCCAAGGCGCTGGCAGTGGCCGAAGGCGACGCACCGGCATTGGCGCCCAGCCGTGCCTTGGTGGCCAGCGAGGACTACCCATTGTCGCGTCGACTGTTCTTCTACCTCCCCGCTCACTCCGCGCCGCAAGCCAGGGCACTCGCCGAGTTCGCCCAGAGCCCCGCCGGCCAGGCCATCGTCGCCGAGCAGGGCTTCGTTTCCCAGCAGATCAAGCCACAGCAGGTCGCGGCCCAGACCGACATGCCGCCGCGTTACCGGGCGTTGGCCGGCGAGGCCCAGCGCCTGAGCGTGAACTTCCGCTTCCAGGAGGGCAGCGCCGGCCTGGACAACAAGGCCTTGCGCGATGTGCAGCGGGTCGGCGATTACCTGCGCCAGGCCGGCAAGTTGCAGGGCAAGGTGGTGCTGGTGGGTTTCGGCGACCCCAAGGAGACGCCGGGCCGCGCCGCGCTGCTGTCACGCCTGCGGGCCATGGCGGTACGCCGGGAGCTGGCCCGGACCGGAGTGCAGGTCAGGGACGTGGCGGGCATGGGCGACGAACTGCCGGTGGCCGGCAATGACCTGGAACAGGGACGATTGCGCAACCGCCGGGTCGAGGTCTGGGTGTACTGACCCGCTCAGCCGCCATCGGGCAGTTCGACCCGCGCCACCAGCCCACCGCCAACGCGATTGCGCAGGGTCAGTTCGCCGCCCTGCTCGCGCACGCTGGCACGGGCGGCCGAAAGGCCGAGGCCGACGCCGCCGGTGTCTCGGTTGCGCGAGCCCTCCAGCCGGTAGAACGGCTCGAACACCTGCTGCAGGGCCTCGTCGGGAATACCTGGGCCACTGTCGCGAACCTCGATGACGATCAGGTGAGCGGCGCGACGCAGCGTTATCTGCGGATCGCGGGCATACTTCATGGCGTTTTCCACCAGGTTGACGATCACCCGCTTGGTCGCCAATGGGCGGCCGTCATGCACCAGGTGTGCCGGGCCCTTGAAGGCGATGTCCAGATGCTGGTCACGGTAGTCGTCGACCAGGGTCTGCAACAGCTCCGACAGGTCGTACGCCGTGCGCTGCTCCAACTGCGTGCCCTCGCGGAAGAACGCCAGGGCCTCGTTGATCATCGTCTGCATCTCGTCGACATCGCGGACCAGCTTGCGCTGGTGGTCCAGATCCTCCATGAACTCGCTGCGCAGGCGCATGCGCGTCAACGGAGCGCGCAGGTCATGGGAGATGGCCGCGAGCATATGGGTGCGCTCACGGATGAAGTGCTGGATCTGTGCCTGCATGGTGTTGAAGGCGATGATCGCCTGGCGGATCTCCTCGGGGCCCTCGATAGCGATAGGCGGTGCCTGCAGGTCGCCGCCAAAGCGCCGCGCCGCACTGGCGAAGCGTTGCAGCGGCGCGGCCAACTGGCGAGTGGCAAGCCAGGCCACCAGCAGGGTCGCCACCAGGCCCAGACCGATGACCACCGCCAGACGCGCCGTCGCGCTCATGCCCCAGCTGCGTTCCGGCGGCACGAACAGCAGCCAGCTGTCATCGTCCAGCCCGACCAGCGCCACGTAGTGTGCATCGGCACTGCCATCAGGCCAGTCGCCCGGGTTGTACACCGCGATCGGGCGTGACGGTCCCAACAGTTGCGCCATCGCCGGCACCTGTCCGGAATTGAGCGGCACGCCCGGACCAGGCAAACCGAAGTCTGCGCGCCGGGTGCTCCAACTTACCCGCAACGTCGGCGTACTCGCCGCCGCGGCCAGTTGCCCACGCAGCGCTGGCGGCGCGGTCTCGATCATATGGGTAGTCACGGCGATCTGATCGAGCAGGCCGGTACGGTCGATGGGCGGGCGTGCCCAGCTGCCGGCTAGCTGGACGAACAGGGCATTGAACGCCAAGGACGCGAGCAACGCGGTGAAGATGGTCAGGGCGATGCGCTTGCGCAAAGTATCGCGGCCCAGCAGGCGGCGGATCACGAACGGCTCACCGTGGCGCTGAACAGGTAG
Source organism: Pseudomonas sp. P110(2024) (assembly GCF_057480795.1). Lineage (NCBI taxonomy): Bacteria > Pseudomonadati > Pseudomonadota > Gammaproteobacteria > Pseudomonadales > Pseudomonadaceae > Pseudomonas > Pseudomonas sp. P110(2024). The sequence goes on along the minus strand of NZ_JBLIYT010000019.1, from coordinate 60,940 downwards.
CCGCCATTGCGCACCGTGCGGATCAGGTCCGGGCGCTTGCTGTCAGGCTCGATCTTGCGCCGCAGCCGGCTGACCTGCACATCGATACTGCGGTCGAAAGCATCATGGCCGTGACCACGGGTCAGGTCGATCAACTGCTCGCGGGTGAGAATACGCTGCGGGTGTTCGAGAAACACCACCAGCAGGTCGAACTCGGCGCCGGACAGCGGCACCATCACCTGCTCGGGCGAGCGCAACTCGCGGCAGGTGATGTCCAGGCGCCAGCCGGCAAAGCCGATCACCGGCCGCGCCGTCTCGCCGCGCGGCAGTTGCTCGCCGACACGGCGTTGCACGGCACGCAGGCGGGCCAGCAGTTCGCGGGGGTCGAAGGGTTTGGTCAGGTAGTCGTCGGCGCCCAGTTCCAGGCCGATGATGCGGTCGCTCAGCTCGGCCATGGCAGTGAGCATGATGACCGGCACCCCAAGCTGCGCGCGCAGTTTCTGGCACAGTTCCAGGCCCCCTTCGCCGGGCAGCATCAGGTCGAGGATGATCGCATCCGGGCGTTGCCGCGCGATGGCCGCCCACATCGCCTGCCCCTCGGCGGCCAGGTCCACCTCGTAGCCGTGCTGGACGAAGAACTGCTTCAGCAAGGCGAGGATTTCCACGTCGTCATCGACGATCAACAGTCTGCTCACGGTCATACCGGTCCGAAAAAAGGCGTATCTAAAACCATTGCGCCACGCGGGTCATTTATTTCAATCGCGCAACATTTCGTCACACCCGACACAAAGCAGACATCACCTGGCAACGATGGCCCTTCACCCTGCCGGCCTTCCACTACCGAGGGTTCCCCATGAAGATAGTCGACAGCCGCAACAGCACCGATGGGCATGAAGGCCGCGCATCCCTGATCCTCAGTCAGCGCAACACCCAGCGCGGACAAACGGGTTCCCTGATCGTGCAGCAGGAAAGCCTGGAGCTGGCAAGCGAACAGGGCTACGTCACCCTGCGCCGGTATTTCGAACACTATGAGCCGACTTTTGGCGAATGGGTCGAGTACAGCCACACCGTTCCCGTCCGTGACCTCGTGCACTGGCTGATGGCGCGCGGGCAGTTGCGCATCCAGACATCGCAGGATGTACCCCACCTGCAAGCGGCCCACCCGGCCCGGCGCGAGGTTCGCCACCCATGAGTCGGCGTCACCTTCTGGTACTGGTGCTGACGACCAGCTTGGGACTGTCCGCGTGTGGCAGCAACAAGCCGGCCCCCACCGGTTATCTAAAGGACTACGGCCTGCTCACCCCGCACCAGGCACCTTCAGGCGGGACGGTGCTCAGCTGGGCCGACCCGAAATGGCCACGGGGCCGCTATATCGAGGTGTACCTGGCACCCAGCCAGTTCTACCCGACACCCGAGCCAAGCACGCGCATTCCCCAGACCACCCTCGCCAGCATCATCCACTACTACGACGCGGTACTGCGCAACGAACTGGGCAAGGTCATGACCGTGGTCGACAGGCCCGGCCCGAACACCCTGGTGGTCAGGCCGGCCATCACCCGCATCAGCGCCGACACCCAAGGCCTGCGGCTCTACGAGTGGCTGCCGATCACACTGGTCGCGGCCGGGGTGAGCAGCGCCGCGGGTATTCGCGACCGGGACAGCGCGATCACCAGCGAGCTGTCGTTCGAGGCCGGCACCAGCGGCAAGGTGGTGGGCGAAGCGATGCTCGCGGGTACTGGCGTGCCGCTGGCTAACGACCGACAGGTGATGACCGCCGACAACGTCAAGGCCGTACTCGATGGCTGGGCCATGGACCTGCGCCAGGGATATGCTGCGCCGCTCAGGTAGCGCAAGGCATCGAAGGGTAAGCCCGCTCCACGGCAGGATCAGGCCTTGAGCGTGGCCATGTCGATGACGAAGCGGTACTTCACGTCGCCGGCAATCATCCGCTCGTACGCCTGGTTGATGTTGCGGATGTCGAGCATTTCGATATCGCAGCTGATTCCATGCTCGGCGCAAAAGTCGAGCACCTCTTGGGTTTCGGCAATACCACCGATCAGGGAGCCGGCGAGTATCCGACGCTGCATCACCAGGTTGGCCGCATGCACTGGCGGGTCAATCGGTTCGATCAGCCCGACCAGGATATGCACGCCATCGAACTTCAGGGTTTGCAGGTAGGGGTTGAGGTCGTGCTGTACCGGTATGGTGTCGAGCAGGAAATCGAAGCGGCCCGCCGCGCTGCGCATCTGTTCGGCATCAGTGGAGACGATCACATGATCGGCGCCCTGGCGACGGGCTTCCTCGGCCTTGGATGCGGAGCGGGTGAACAGGGTCACTTCCGCGCCCAGGGCCTTGGCCAGCTTGATGCCCATGTGGCCCAGGCCGCCCATGCCCAGCACGCCCACCTTGTGCCCAGGGCCTACGCCGTGATGCTTGAGGGGCGAATAGGTGGTGATGCCGGCGCAAAGAATCGGCGCCGCGCTGGCCAGGTCCATGCCCTCGGGTATGCGCAGGACGAAATGCTCGCTGACCACGATGCTGTTGGAATAGCCGCCCATCGTATTGCTGCCGTCGACCCGGTCGGGGGTGGCATAGGTCATGGTCGGGCCTTCCAGGCAATACTGCTCGACGTCCTGGCGACAGGCCTCGCAATGGCGGCAGGAGTCGACCATGCAACCGACGCCGACCAGATCGCCGACCTGGTAACGGCTGACCTGCGCGCCCACCGCGCTGACCCGACCGACGATCTCGTGGCCCGGCATCAGCGGGTACACGGCGATGCCCCATTCGTTACGGGCCTGGTGGATATCGGAGTGGCACACACCACAGTAGAGGATCTCGATGACCACATCGTCGGGCCGCGGACTGCGGCGCTGGAAGGTCATGGGAGCCAGGGGGCTGGAGGAGGATTGGGCGGCGTAACCGATAGCGGTGTACATGGGGTACCTCGTGCGAGTGAAACGATTCAGGCGGCGCATTCTGCGCGCCGCTACCAGACTCGCCCACAGCCGATTCTCCGGCATGCATGCCTGATTCTCCGGACCTTGTCGCCTACCTCTGGCATGCCCCCGCTAATCTGCGAAGATGCCAGTGTCTGATTCTCTGCCCGGGTTCACCATGCACCTGACTCGCCATGTGGATGCCAATGCCACGCTCTGCTCGCTGATCCGCGCCCTCGCCACAGGCCCGGGGTTCGTGCCCACCGCCCTGCCCCAGGTCCAGATCCTCACCTGGGACCACTATGTGGCCAGCAGCCCGCAGATCTACGAACCCAGCCTGATCATCCTCGCCCAGGGCAGCAAACTGGCGCGCCTGGGCCCACGCACCCTGGAGTACGGTGCCGGGCATTATCTGGTACAGGCGCTGTCGGTGCCGTTCATGTGCGAGACCTTCGCCACGCCACAGGCACCGCTGCTCGGCGTGGCGGTGGACATCGACCGTGCCCTGCTCGGCGAGCTGGTGCAAAGCATGGACCTGGGGCCGGATGCCGCGGTGCAGGCACAGACGCCACAATCGATGACTTCTGCAGCGCTGGACACAGCCATGCGCGACAGCGTCGAGCGCCTGCTGCAGTGCCTGCAGGACCCGCTGGATGCCAAGGTGCTGGGGCCGGCGCGGGTACGCGAAGTGCTCTATACCGCCTTGCGCGGGCCACAGGCCAGCGTGCTGCGGGCACTGGTCGAGCAGCAGGGGCATTTCGCCCGGATCGGCTCGGCCCTGGCCTACCTGCGCGAGCACTACGCCGAGCCGCTAGGGGTGGATGAGCTGGCCAGCCGGGCGAACATGAGCGTGTCGACCTTCCACGAACACTTCAAGCGCTGCACTGACCTGGCACCGATGCAGTACCTCAAGCGCCTGCGCCTGCTCAAGGCGCAGCAGATGCTGATCGGCGAAGGGCTGGGCGTGGCCCAGGTGGCGCACCGGGTCGGCTACCAAAGCACCTCGCAGTTCAGCCGCGAGTACAAGCGCCAGTTCGCCCGCAGTCCGGGCGAGGAACAGCCATACCAGAGCCTGCCGGCCTGACTGGAGCCCGGCAATCTTGAACTGGAGCTCCCCCAAATTACTGCCGCAGAACCATCGCCACGATAGTCGCCTGCAGTTCGCGCTTGGCCGCTTCAGCCGTCAGTTCTTCGGCCGCCGCCGCCAGGGACAACGCGTCCGCCGCTCCCACCAGCACCCACAACCCGGCCACGCCGATATCGCCACCCGGCGCGAATGGCATTAGCGCCTCGCGGCACTTGTCCATGAACGGCCCGTCATAGCCTCGCTTTAGCGCCTCCAGCTCTGGCGAGCCGGCCAGCGCGGCGCTGACCCCGGGGATCTCCCTGCCCTGGGTCGCCACACAATCCACATAGGCCTCGGCAATCACCCAGGCCCGCTCCGGCAGGCCTGCCGGGCAGCCGGCCAGGGCCTTGTCGAGCATGGCCGTCTGGCGGGCGTCGTATTCCTGGTACAGCGCCAGCAACAAGCCGTTGCGGGTCTCGAAGTGGTCGTACACCACCGGCTTGGTCACCCCGGCCTGCTCGGCCAGGCGCCCCAGGCTCAGGGCATCGGTGCCCTCCTCGCGTACCAACCGCCAGGCCACGTCCAGCAATTGACGGCGGCGCTCCTCGCGGGACAGGCGTTTGCGCGGCGCGGACTTTTCCTCGCTTGACATCGATTACCTACCAAAAGTAACTTACTAAACGTAACTTACCTCGAGTATATAACGCTCCCGGTGTCCCTGCATCCTGATTCTGGAGATTCCACCATGCATGCCTTGATTGTCATCGGTCACCACGATTCCGACTCCCTCACCCACGCCCTTGCCCAGCAAGTGGCCGAGGGCCTGCACGCCGCCGGCCATACCAGCGAGTTCGCCGACCTGGCCCGTGAAGGTTTCGACCCACGCTTCGGCCTGGCCGACCACGCCGTGCATCGGCGCCTGGGCAAGCCTCCCGCCGATGTGCTGGCAGAACAAGCCCGCATTGAACGTGCCGACACCGTGGTCATGGTCTTCCCCATCTACTGGTGGTCGCTGCCGGCCCTGCTCAAGGGCTGGGTCGAGCGGGTGTTCAGCAACGGCTGGGCCTTCGACCAGGCCGCCGACGGCGCCACTACCAAGCTGCTGCACGGTATGACCGCGCACCTGGTCGGCGTGGCCGGCGCCGATGCCGGCACCTTCGAGCGCCATGGCTATGGCGAGGCCATGCGCGTGCAGATCGAGCACGGCATTTTCGACTACTGCGGTGCCCGGGTCATTAGTTCGACCCTGTTCACCGACAGTGAAGGCGCAGCCCCCGCTAGCCTTCTGCCGCAAGCCCGCCAACTGGGATCGACCCTGTTCGAAGGCCAGGAAGCTGCGGCCTGATATGCCAACGGGCAGGCTTCAACCAGCTCAACGGCAGCAACAACCACGGCGAGCCGCGCACCGTGATGTTCTCGGTCAAGTACACGCCTGAGTTGTGATCGCCGCTCACGCGCTCAACGGCCATTGCGCCAAGGGCCAGTAACGGCCCTTGCGCGATTCGTAGAGCGTGAAGTGCCGCGCGGCAAGGAAGAATTCCGGCGCCGTGCCGGCCTCCGGCGGCTGGCCGCGAAAGTCCCTGGCCAGGGTCAGGTGCGGGCGGTACTCACGGTTTGCCGCCTCCACGCCCAGGGGCAACAGCGCCTGTTGCAGGCCATACACCAGTTGCAGCAGCGCTGCGGGTGCCTGCTGCGCCTCCAGCACCAGCGCGCTGGCCCGTGGCCAGACCTGCAGACGGTCGAGCAGCAAGCGTGGCGGTGCGACCGGCCGCCTGAGCTGATCGACCGCCGTGCAGATCGCCGGCACCTGCTCGGCGTCCACGTCACCGAGAAACAGCAAGGTGACGTGGAAATTCTCCGCTGGCACCGGTTTGCCGCTGCGCAGGTTCAGGCTTCGACGCCACTGCGCCAGGGCGCGGCATTGTTCGTCGCTGACCGGCAAGGCGAAGAACAACCGTTTGAACGGCGCGCCGCTGGGGCGCTGATCCTGGACCATTGGAGTCTCCCTGGTAACGGTTCGCGTCATCGAGTGTAGCGTTCTGCCCACGCAAAACAGCTACATAAACTGTTGAATCGTTTGCGCAACCTGTCAGCCATTGCACCTAAGTCGGCCAGACAAGACGTAACAATAAGTACAAACCCACGCCACGATTGTTTATGCTGGCGGGCTTACGCCATGGCGCATGGCCATTTTTCGACAAGTAATCGTCCATGAAAATTGCACTCGTACTGATCTTCGTCCTCTCGATCGCCTATGTTCACCTGCGCGGTCGGGTTCGTCACAAGCTGACACGCCAGCTGGGCGACCACTCCAGCTTCCTGGCCCCGGTCAACGCCTTCCTCTACCTGTTCTCCAAGCATCCGGCCAAGCCGTACCTGCCGGTCAGCGCCTTCCCCGAGTTGCAGGTGCTGCAGGACCACTGGCAGGAAATCCGCAAGGAAGGCCAGCAGCTGCTGCAGGCCGGCGAGATCAAAAAGTCCGACAATTATGACGACGTCGGTTTCAACTCGTTCTTCAAGACCGGCTGGAAGCGCTTCTACCTGAAGTGGTACGGCGAGAGCCATCCCTCGGCGATGACCCTGTGCCCACGCACCACCGAGCTGCTCGCCGGCATCGGCACGGTCAAGGCGGCGATGTTCGCCACCCTGCCGCCGGGCGCCAAGCTGGTGCGCCACCGCGACCCGTACGCCGGCTCCTACCGCTACCACCTGGGCCTGGACACGCCCAACGACGATGGCTGCTACATCGACGTGGACGGCGAGAAGTACTCCTGGCGTGACGGCGAGGGCGTGGTGTTCGACGAGACCTACATCCACTACGCGGCCAACACCACCGAGCACAACCGCATCATCCTGTTCTGCGACGTCGAGCGCCCGCTCAAGTACCGCTGGGCCGCAGCGTTCAACCGCTGGTTCAGCCGCAACGTCATGGCCGCCGCCGCCGCGCCCAACGATGCCAGCGACAAGACCGGCGGCATCAACCGCCTGTTCACCCGCATCTACAAGATCCGCGAGCGCGGCAAGGCGATGAAGAAACGCAACCGCACCCGCTATTACCTGGAGAAGTGGGCGGTGGTCGCGGCGCTGGTGCTGGTGTTCATCTATATCTGACCTGCCACTGTCTATCGGCCGCCCCACGCCCCTGTGGGAGCGGCCGTGTGTCGCGAAAGGGCCGCAAGGCCGCTTCTACCAAGATCACCTACGCCTCATCCCCCGCCAAACATCGACTAGCCTGATAGCTCCTGTTGCCAACCTGACAAGGTGAAGACGATGAGCATGATGGACTGGGACGCCTACCGTAAGCAGTTGATGGCCGGCATCGGCGATCTCAAGCAACTCTCTCCCGATACCGTGGCCGGCTACATGACCGCCAGCGGCGCCGGGGCCAAGACCAACCACCTGGACGCCAAGACCCGCGAGCTGATCTCCCTGGCCGTGGCGGTCACCACGCGCTGCGACGGCTGCATCGCCGTGCATTCGCAACAGGCGGTCAAGCACGGCGCCACCCGCGAAGAGATTGCCGAGGCCCTGGGCGTGGCGGTGGCGATGAATGCCGGCGCCGCGCTGGTCTACTCGGCCAGGGCGCTAGACGCCGTGGGCAAGGCCGACGCCTGAGCAGGTTGCGGCGTGGGCGCCCTTGCGCGCGGGCGCCGCGACACCCAGACTTGGCGCCTCAGCCCGTGCAGGAACCACCATGATCCAGATCCGCCCCATGACCCCGGAAGACTTCGAGCGCTTCTGGCCGACCTTCCAGGCCATCGTCCAGGCCCGCCAGACCTACGCCTTCGACCCCGCCCTGGATTTCGACCAGGCGCGCCGGCTGTGGCTGGAAACCCCGCTGCGCACACTGGTGGCCGATGAAGACGGCGTGCTGCTTGGCTCCTACTTCCTCAAGGCCAATGCCGCCGGCCCCGGGGGACATGTCGGCAACTGCGGCTACATGGTCTGCGAACAGGCACGCGGCCGGGGCGTGGCCAGGCTGATGTGCGAGCACTCGCAGAAGCTGGCGCGCCAGGAGGGCTTCCTGGCCCTGCAATTCAACTCGGTGGTAGCGAGCAACGAGGTGGCCGTGGCGCTTTGGCACAAGCTCGGTTTCGAGACCGTCGGGCGACTGCCCAAGGCATACCGCCATGCCGAATTGGGCCTGGTGGACTGCCTGGTGATGTACAAGTGGCTGGCCGATGAGCCGGTCGTGGAAAAACCGGCGCTGCTGATCGGGCGCAAGAACATCGAGGCGCGGGTGTCGCGCCGACGCGGGCGATAAGAGGCAGCTGAATCCATCGCGGGCCTGCCCCGCGACGGAATCAGCGCAGGCTCAACCGATCAGAACGCCAACCCCACCTTCACCCCAAACTCGTCGCGCTTGAGCTTGGTGTTGTCGGCCACCGGTGTATCCTCGTCCAGCTTGTATTCGGTACGGGTGTAGTACGCCCCCACCTGCACCGGCATGCCGCCCTGCTGGTTCATCAGCAGCGTGACCTCCGCATACGGATTGGTGCGGTCCTTCATGTCGACGCTGTCGCTGCCGAAATCATCGACTTTGAGCCGCGCGCGGCCATCAATGGTGTGGCGCGCGCCCACCTCCACGCGCAGGGTCGACGCGTCGAACTGGTGGTTGTAGCCCAGCGCTGCCTTGGCGAACGGCGACTTGTAGGTCAGCCGTGTATCAAGATCGTTGATCTCGGGCTCGAAGCGGGTCCAGCTGTACCCGCCGCCCACCGTCAGGTCGACGAAGTTGCGCGCATCCAGTGCGGCGCGCCAGCCCAGGTCGAGGTCGGCCTGGGCTTCCTTGAGCTTGTTGTCGTTCTTCTTGCCATACTTGGCCTCGGCACCGATCTGGTAGATGAACCCGGATTCGGCGGTCATCTTGTTGCCGAACGTGGCGAACACACCGCCCTGGCCCATGTGTTCCTTGTCCGATTCGCTTCCTCCCTCGAACTTGAACTTGTCGTAGGACCCCAGCAAGCCGAGGGTGAACAGCGGGTCGGTACTCGGTGCCGCCGTGGCAGCCAGAGGGGCACCGAGCAGGGCAAGCAGGCAGGCGTGGCGCAGCAGGTTACGGGTAAACATTCGCAAAAGTCTCCATGACGTGAATGAATGGCGAACGACCGGTTCGAGACAACGGGCTTGGCAAAAGTTCGAAAAAATTTGGCAAACCGCTCTAAACCGCCCTGTCCGTCACAGTTTCCCCACCCACTCGAACGATTGACTCACTGCCCGTTCAATGGTCAGATGCGCGCCAGTTTCAGGTGTCCTGCGCCGCCGTGCGCAGGGTGAAACGGGAAGCCGGTGCGTCGTTGTCACGACAAGTCCGGCGCTGCCCCCGCAACGGTAAGCGAGTGAATCCTTCGACAGACCACTGTGCGCACGCATGGGAAGGTGAAGGCTTCATGCCCCTCGCAAGCCCGGAGACCGGCCTGAGACGCTACTTGGCAACCCGCGGTGGGCGGGCGCAGGCCGGTATCCGCGTGCGCGCCTGCGTGCGCTTGACCGTTGCGTGTTTTCCACCGGGATCCATTTCTTCCTGCAGCAGTGGAACGACATGTCCCGAATCAACAAGCTTCACACCCTGGCGGCCTGCCTGGCCGTGTCCCTGCCGGCGCTGGCCGACGATCATGAAGTAACGCCCTTCACCCTGCCCTCCACGGCAATCACCGACACCCGCGAGCCACAGGCCATCGACCTGGCCACCCCGTCCCCGACCGGTTCGCGCCTGAACCTCAGCGCCCTGGACACCCCGGCCAGCACCAGCAGCCTGACCGAGGCGCAGATCCAGCAGCGCAACAACCTCACCGTGCAGGACGCCGTGACCCGCTCGCCGGGCCTTACCTTCATCGGCACGCCGGGCGACGGCGGCACCGGCCTGTCGGCCCGCGGCTTCACCGGGCAGAGTTCGGTGATGACCCTGTTCGACGGCTCGCGCCTGTACGCCGGTGCCGGCACCCTGACCTTCCCGGTCGATCCGTGGATGGTCGAGCGGATCGACGTGATCCGCGGCCCCGCCTCGGTGCTGTACGGCGAAGGCGCCACCGGCGCGGTGGTCAACGTGGTGCCGAAGCAGCCGTTCGCTGGCGAGATCCGCAACCATCTGCGTCTGGGCTACGGCTCCTGGGACCGCCAGCAGCTGGGCCTGGACAGCGGCGGCAGCCTGAGCGAGCGCCTGAGCTACCGCGTGACCCTCAACCAGCAGGCCAGCAACGGCTGGGTCGACCGCACCGACTCGCGCAGCCTGGCCCTGAGCGCCGCCCTGCGCTTCGATGCCAGCGACGACCTGAGTTTTACCCTCGCCCACGAACGCGGCGATGCGCAACCGGCCAACTACTACGGCACCCCGCTGATCGATGGGCACCTGCGCAGCAGCGTGCGGCGCAAGAACTACAACGTCAGCAACGACGAGCAGCGCTACCACGACGAGTGGACGCGCCTGACCACCGACTGGCCCCTCAGCGACCGCGTCAGTGCCAGCAACCAGCTGTACTACATCAAGAGCCGCCGCCAGTGGCGCAATGCCGAGTCCTACACCTGGGACGCCGCCAACGGCGTGATCCAGCGCGGCAGCTTCCTCGAGATTCGCCATAACCAGGAGCAGCTCGGCGATCGCCAGAGCTTCACCTTCGACCATGGCCTGTTCGGCCTGGACAGCAAAACCGTGGTCGGCGCCGAGTACAACCGCATCCGCTTCAACGTCGACAGCAACTCGCCCTACCGCGATGGCGGCAGCGACCCGCTCGACCCGTGGCATCCGGCTCCGGGCGGCTTCCATAGCCTCAGCCCAACCCGCGCACAAACGCTGTCCAAGGTCGACACCTTCGCCCTGTTCGCCGAAAACCGCACCCAGCTGACCGACCGCCTCGCACTGGTCACCGGCATTCGCCGCGACCAGAATCACATCGACCGCGACGACCTGGCCAACAACAGCCGCAGCGACCGCAGCCTGCAGGGCGGCAACTGGCGCGCCGGCCTGGTGTTCGCTGTCACCGACGACCTGTCGCTGTATGGGCAGTTTTCGACCAGCGAGGACGGCGTCGGCGACCTGCTCACCCAGCGCCCGGACAAGCGCCTGGAACTGACCGAAGCGAAGCAGGCCGAGGTAGGCCTCAAGCAACGTTTCTGGGATACCCGTGGCGAGTGGACGCTGGCGGCCTATCACATCGTCAAGAAGAAGCTGCCGGTGTACAACCCGCTCACCCACGACAGCCAGCAGGCCGGCCAGCAGACCTCCGACGGCCTGGAGGCCAGCCTGGAACTGGCGCTGGGCAACCAGTGGCAGCTCTCGGCCAATGCCGCTTTGGTGCGGGCCAAGTACGATGATTTTCTCGAGGAAGGCGACAACGGCACGGTCCACGACCGCGCCGGCAACCGTCCGCAGGACGTGCCGCGACGCACCGCCAACCTGTGGCTGAGCAAAGGTTTCGGCCAGACCGTGGATGCCGGCATCGGCCTGCGCTACGTGGATGAGCGCTGCGCCAGCGCGGCCAACGACCAGCGCGTGCCGGGCTATACCGTGGTCGATGCCAACCTGGGCTGGCAGGTGCTGCCCGACGTGCGCCTGGGCCTGCAGTTGAACAACCTGTTCGACCGCCAGTACGCCCAGTCCAGCTACAGCGGCGAGCAATGGCTGCTGGGCACGCCGCGCTCGTATTTCGCCACGGTCGACTACCGCTTCTGAGGCGGACTCCAGCGTTCGTCGCACGGTGCTTGATCAGCACCGTGCCACCTGCTCGACTAGGGCCTACGCCTTCATCACAAGCAGCGTGCCATGACCGACATCCCGCCGATCCCCACCCCACCCGTGCACGCCCTGGATCAGCCGCGCACCTTGCTGTTCCTCGCCTACCCGCAGATGGGCCTGCTCGACCTCACCGGCGCGCAGACGGTCTTCTGGGCCGCGACCAAGGCCCGCGCCGCCCGCGGCCTGCCAGGTTACCGCCTGGTCACCGCCAGCCTCGAGGGCGGCCTGGTGCCGACCGCCGAGGGCCTGGCGGTAGGTACCGAGCCACTGGCGCCCTGGTTGCGCGAACCCTTCGACACCCTGGTGGTGCCCGGCGCGCCGGAGATCGTCCGCACCCTCCCCGATCATGCCGAGCTGGTTGCCTGGCTGGCCCAGGCCGCCCAACGCGCCCGACGCACCGCCTCGGTGTGCAGCGGCACCTTCCTGCTGGCCGCCGCCGGGCTGCTCGACGGACGCCGGGCCGCCACTCACTGGGCGATGTGCGATGCGCTGCACCGGCGCTTCCCGGCCATCGAAGTGGACGCCGAGTCGATCTTCGTGCAACAGGACCAAGTGTGGACCTCGGCCGGGGTCAGTGCCGGCATCGACCTGGCGCTGGCCCTGGTCGAGGCCGACTGTGGCCGCGAGGTGGCCATGCAGGTGGCCCGCGAGCTGGTGGTGTTCCTCAAGCGCCCCGGCGGCCAGGCGCAGTTCAGCGAACTGCTCAAGGCCCAGGGCGAGGACAGCGCCGCCTTCGAGGCCCTGCACCTGTGGCTCAACGAGCACCTGGGCGACCCGCGCCTGACGGTCGAGCGGCTGGCCGAGCAGGCCTGCGACGAGGTTGGCAACTTTGCCGTGATGTCCTGCCAGCACGCCATCCCCCTGGGCCGCTACGCCGGCAACAACGCCGCCGCCGAGCTGGTCGGCATGGCGCCGATGATCTACAGCCAGCCCAAGTATGTTACCTGCCTCGACCTCGGTGCCTGGGGCGCGGTGTACACCGAGGGTTGGGAGCGCACCGTCTCGCCACCGACGGACAAGGCCGAGGCCAAGCAGCTCAAGCAGCAGATCAACTCGGTGTGGATCTATCCGCCGGCCGCGGATCGGGCGACGGCGCTGGCGGCGGCCGATCCACTGATTCCAGTGGCCTGACAGCCCCCCTGTTGCCTCGGCGGGTGCCGACGATGATGCCCTGCCCGCGCAACTGGCGCAGCAGCTCCAGGCCCGCCTGCTGGTGCTGCTCGCCCAACGCGCGCAGGCGCTCGCGCCCGCTGCCCGGCAGGCCCACCAACAATTGCCAGGCCAGCGGCGCCAGGCGGGCGAAACGCACCTGCAGGTCGGCGTCGCGGTACACCAGCAACAGGGTGGGTTGCGCTGGCGCCTCGCCTGGCTGGTACTCCGGGCCGATGCGTTCCACCGGCCAACGGTAGGCCAGCACCCGCGCCACGCACGACAACAGTGGCTCGCCGTCGAGCAGGTCGCCGTCCGGGTCGTGCGGCGGGTCCTCGGCGTCGCTCAGGTACAGCTGCGCCTCGATCCATTCATAGTGCGCCAGTTCCAGCTGCCAAGGGGCATCGGGCTCGATGCCCTGCAGGTAGTCGATGAACGCCTCGGCAACCTCGGTGAACAGCGGTGTCTGACTGCGGTAATGGGCGTAGAAATCGCGCACGCGCGCATGCCAGCGCTGATCGCCCAAGGTACGGCGCAGCACTGGGAAGCTGCCGGCCAGCAGTCCTTCGATGGCGCCATGGAACAGCTCGCGATAGACCTTCAGACGCCGTGCCTCGATGCCGGGCGGCGGCGGATTGGCGGCCGGGTCGCGCAGGTGGCGCGCCAAGGTGAATTGCTGGGTGCGCAGGGTCTCAGTCATGGCCGGGCACTCCGTGGGCATATTGCAGGCTGCGGATACGCGCCGTCTCGGCCAGCAGCTCGGTCAGCGGCGGGTAGTTGAAATCGCGCTCGAGCACGGTGGGCTGCGCCCCGAAACGCCGGCAGGCGTCGGCGAACAGCGCCCAGACGTCCTCCTTGACCGGCGCGCCGTGGGTGTCGACCTTCAGGTCCGGGGCCTCATCGTAATGACCGGCCACATGCATGCCCACCACCCGCTCTTGGGGTATGCCGGCGAGGAAGGCGCGGGCGTCGTAGCGATGGTTGCAGGCATTGACGAAAACGTTGTTCACGTCCAGCAGCAGGTCGCAGTCGGCCTCGTCGAGCACGGCGCGGACGAAGTCCAGCTCGGGCATCGCCTGGTACGGCGCGGCGTAGTAGCTGATGTTCTCCACCGCGATGCGCCGACCAAGCATGTCCTGGGCCTGGCGGATGCGTGCGGACACATGGTGGACGGCCTCTTCGGTGAACGGGATCGGCATCAGGTCGTAGAGGTGGCCATCGTCGCTGCAGTAGCTCAGGTGCTCGCTGTACATCCGTACCTGGTGGTGGTCGAGGAACTGTCGGGTGCGCTCGAGAAAGCCGCGATCCAGCGGCGCGGTGCCGCCCAGTGACAGCGACAGGCCGTGGCAGGTGATGGGAAAACGCTCGGCCAGGCGCGCCAGGCCCTGGCCGAAGGCGCCGCCAACGCCGATCCAGTTTTCCGGGGCGCACTCTAGGAAGTCCACCGCGCCCGCCTCCATCGTCAGCAAGTCGGGCAGCAGGCCACGGCGCAGGCCGAGGCCGGTGTGCAATTTGGGTTGGGGCATGATTGCAGGCGCTCTGGGGCGTTGAACGGCAGCGCGGGGCCAGCCCGCTCCCACACATGACATCGTGGAAGCGGGCTGGCCCCGCGAGGCACTTCAGGACTGGCCGGTCAGATGGCTGAACAGCCCGTCGGGCATGGCCTTGCCGTTGGCCTTGTAGATCGCCGCCAGGTGATCGTGGGCCTCCTGCTCGGAGATGAAGCCGTCGTGATTGCGGTCGATCTTGTCGAAGTCTGCCGCCCTGTCCTTGGCCACGGCCAGGAACTCCTCGCGGGAGACCTTGCCGTCGCGGTTGCTGTCAGTGCGGGCGAACGAGGCGTCGCCACACTTGCCCTCACCGCACTTGCCCTCGGCTCCGGCCTTGGCGCTGGCGCCACACTTGCCTTCGCCGCACTTGCCCTCGCTCTGCGTGGCCTTGCCACCGGCACCGCACTTGCCTTCACCGCACTTGCCTTCGCCCGGGGTCTTGGCCGAGGCCAGCTGGTAGCCTTGGGCCAGGGGTTCTACGGCGAAGGCACTGTTGCCCAGAACCATGCCGCCTAGCAAGGTGGCGCCGAGCAGGCCGAGGGTTTGACGGGTCGTTTTCATGGTGTCGCTCCACTGTGGTTGGAAAGTGGAGCCATTGAGCCGCAGCGGTGTGTCGCTGATGTATCGAGGCAGGCGATATTTTGTATGCCAATGGGTCGCGGCGAAGCGCAGATACACAGTGATACATGAACGGCCCTCTGGTTGCGCAGAGGGCCGTGACAGAGCGGTCAGTCCTCCAGCGGCTTGGGCGGCGCTGCAGGTTTGGCGGGCTTGGCCTTGGCATCCTTGGTCTTGCTGTCCTTGGCCTTGGGCTCGGCAGGTGCGGCTGCGACGGGTTCGGGAGCGGTGACCGCCTTCTCGCTGGCCGGCAGCTCGTCGACCGCCTTGAAGATCACCTGCGGGTCGAGCTTCTCGCCGCTGTCGTCGTCCTTGAGCATGTGGCGCTCGCCGTCCTTGCCCACCAGGATCACCTTGGTGCCCTTGCTCGCGCCCAGCTTGAGCTCACGGATCAGGGCCATAGTGGTCTGCTGCTCGAGGTTCTTGTCCTCGCGCTTGCCCATCATGTTGGCGACGCTGTACAGCACCAGGCTGCGCTCCTTGAATCCGGCCTGGGTGTCGGAGTCTTTCAACGCCTCTTCCAGGCCGCGCAGGGTCGGGTCGGCCGAACTCGGGGCAATGACCACCAGTGGCCGTGCCTTGCCCAGTTCCTTGGCCAACGGTGCATCGCTGTCTGCGGCAAACAGCGGGCTAGCCAAGGCGAACAGGGTAGCGAGGGTCAGTGACCGAACGAGCATGCGCATCTCCTTGTTTTCTCTATAAACCTAAAGACTGCGGATCAGGGAGAAAGATCCGGCGTGGAGCCTAAACCAACTGGCCAGGCGCCTGCTCGCGGCAAAAGTAACCGGGCATGTCCCACACCTGACCAGAGCATAGTCCAAGGATACTGCGCGCACTCAGGGCCGTGCCGTGGCGTTGCCCATCTCGCCGGCTTCCAGCGCCAAGCGCGAGCGATGATGGCGTCCTGGAACGTTTCGTGCCCGGTTACTGATGGCGCGCGAAGCACTTGCGGCTCGTTGTTGTCCATGACTCGTCTCTGCTGAAATTAGAGACACGAGCGCATGAACTTCGGTGCATCCTCGATAGATAGCACCCGCCCCGACCTGTTCAGAAGTCGAAGGCGAGTTGATCCAGGTGCCCCAGGTCGATCGTGTGCCCCAGCACGAATGGCAGGATGGCATCCGCCACGGGTTGCAGCTGTCGGGCGACATAGTGCTCGTAATCGACCGACGATTGCAGAATCTCCAGGGGCTCTGGCCCCGAGGTGGTGATGATGTAGCTGATCCAGCCGCCGTTCTGGTACTGAGTGGGGCGCCCCACCCGTCGATTATGCTCGTCGGCCAGGCGCGCCGCGCGCACATGCGGCGGCACATTGCGCTGGTAGTCAGCCAACGGGCGACGCAGGCGCTTGCGGTAGACCAGCAATTCATCCTGCTCGCCCGCCAGGGTACGGCGCACGTATGCCTGCAGGTAGTCGCGGTAAGGCTGGCCACGGAACACCCGGCCATAGAGTTCCTGCTGGAACTGCCTGGCCAGCGGCGACCAGTCGGTGCGCACCGACTCCAGCCCCTTGAAGACCATTTCGTCCTGGCCGTCGCTGCGCCGTACCATGCCGGCGTAGCGCTTTTTGCTGCCTTCGTCGGTGCCTCGGATGGTCGGCATCAGGAAGCGTCGGTAGTGGGTTTCGAACTGCAGCTCCAGCGCGCTCTCAAGGCCCATGGAATGACGCAGGTTCTCGCGCCACCACTGGTTGACCTGCGCCACCAGCGCCTGGCCGATACTTGCGGCAGCCGCTTCGTCGTGGGCCCCCTTGAGCCAGACAAAGGTGGAGTCGGTGTCGCCGTAGATCACGTCATAGCCCCGCGCCTCGATCAGCGCCCGGGTCTGACGCATGATCTGGTGCCCGCGCATCGTGATCGACGAGGCCAGGCGTGGGTCGAAGAAGCGGCAGCCACTGGAGCCGAGCACGCCGTAGAAGGCGTTCATGATGATCTTCAGTGCCTGCGAAAGCGGGGCGTTGCCCGCGCGCTTGGCCGCCTCGCGCCCCTGCCAGACACGCTCGACGATGGCCGGCAGGCAATGCTGGCGGCGCGAGAAACGGCCACCGCGAAAGCCCTCCACCGAGTGCGCGTCGTCCGGCTGGCGCAAGCCCTCGACCAGCCCCACCGGGTCGATGAGGAAGGTGCGGATGATCGAGGGGTACAGGCTCTTGTAGTCGAGCACCAGCACCGAATCGTACAGCCCGGGCCGCGACTCCATGACGAAACCGCCCGGGCTGGCCTCGCCCTCGCCACCGACGAGGTTCGGCGCGACATAGCCCAGGCGGTGCATGTGCGGGATGTACAGGTGGCAGAACGCGGCCACCGATCCGCCGCTGCGGTCCACGGCCAGTCCGGTGACCGAGGCGCGTTCGAGGAGAAACTCCAGCAAGTGGGTATGGGCGAAGATCCGCGTCACCAGCTCACAGTCCTTGAGGTTGTAGCGGGCCAGGGCCGGCTTGTCCTCGGCGAAGCGGCGGTTGATCTCGTCCATGCGCTGGTACGGCGTGTCGATGGCCTTGCCCTCGCCCAGCAACTGCTGCGCGACGCTCTCCAGGCTGAACGAGGGGAAGTTCCAGGTCGCCGAGCGCAAGGCCTCGATGCCGTCGATCAGCAGCCGGCCCGGCGCCTCGGCGAAGAAGTGGCTGCGGGCGCCGTGCTCGCGCAGGTGCATCGGCGCGCCGTCGCGGCCCAGGCACAGCGGCACGTTCAGGCGCTGGGCATGCTCGTGCAGCAGGCGCAGGTCGAACTGCACCAGGTTCCAACCGATGATCGCGTCGGGGTCGTGGCGGGCCAACCACTGGTTGAGGCAGACGATCAGTTCAGCGCGGTCGGCGCAATAGTGCAGGTCGAAGTCCAGCTCGCCCGCCTCGCCGTTGGCCGGGCCGAGCATATAGACCTGGCGCTGGCCGCAGCCTTCCAGGGCGATGCTGTACAGCTCGCCGCGTTCGCTGGTCTCGATATCCAGTGACACCAGGCGCAGCGGCGGGCGGTAGTCCGGGTCGGGCTTGAGCTGGGCATCGTGCAGCACGCCCTGGCTGTCGGGGCGACCATCGAAACGCACCGGGGCGGTGATGAAGCGCTCCATCAGGTAGCGTTCCGGCGGGCGGATGTCGGCTTCGAACACCTCGACACCGGCAGCGCGCAGGCGCTTTTCCAGGGCGATCAGCTGGCGGTGCTGGCGGCAGTACAGGCCCATCACCGGACGCAGGTCGAAGTCGCGCAACTGCAGGGGCTTGAGTTCGACGCCCTGTTCACCGGCCAGCAGCGCCCGGGCGTGGGCAGCCTGGGCGGTGGGAATGAAGGCCACCGAGGGCTGGGCGGCCAGGCGCAGGCGCCGTGGGCCCTGGTCGGTGGCCAGCCAGAACTCCACGCAGGTGCCTTCGGGCGTGTCATGCCAGTGGCGGGTCAAGACGAAGCCTTGTTGCAACGGCACTGCGGGGACCTCGGATCGCTACGTTCTCACATGGGCGGATTGTACCGTTCCTCTTGGCATAAAGGGGTGTTTCCAGGCCCCGCGATTGCGTCCGATCAGGCTAGCGTGCGCCCGCGACGAACCCGGCCCGCCGTCCGCTGACCACCAGCAGCCACGCCAGCGCCAGCAGCCCCAGCACCACGGCGCCAAACGACTCGACTCCGGCGCCGACCAGCAACAACCCGCCAATGATCCCGCCCAAGGCGATCGCGCTGTTCCACACCGTCACCAGCATCGACTGCGCCACATCGCCGCCCTCGCCCGCCGCATCGGCGCAGGCGGTCTGCAACAGGGTCGGCGCACCGCCGTAGGTCATCCCCCACAGCGCCACGCTGACATGCACCAGCCAGGCGGCGCCCTGGGCCTGCCCCAAGGCCAGCGTCGCCAGGGCGAAGCCGGCCAGGCACAACAACACCAGCCCACGCAGATGGCGGTCGACACCCTGGCCCACCAGCACGATGCCGCCCAGCGAGGCCAAGCCGAAGGTCATCAGCACCTGGCCCACCTCGGCCGTCATGCCCGCCGCCGCCAGCAGCGGCACGATGTAGGTGTAGAGGATGTTATGCCCGAGAATCCACGCCAGGATCACCAGCAACACCCGCGCCACGCCCGGGGTGCGCAACACCGTAAGCGCTGCGGGGCGCTTGCCGGCGGCTTGGCCGGGGAAGTCCGGCACCGCCCGCACCACCCAGACGGTCAGCAGCAACGCCGCGACCGTGACCACCACGAAGGCCGCGCGCCAGCCCAGCCAGGCGCCGAGCCAGGTGCCGATTGGCAGACCTAGCGACAGCGCAATGGGCTGGCCCAGCATCGCCACCGCCATGGCCCTGCCCTGCTGGGCCGGCGCCACCATGCGCCGCGCATGGCCGGCGATCAGGCCCCAGGCCAGGCCGGCGGCGGCGCCGGTAAGAAAGCGCAGACACAGGGTGAGGGTATTGTCCGGCGACACGGCAGTCAGCCCGTTGAACAGCACGAACCCGGCGATCGCCAGCAGCAGTGCGCGGCGACGCCACCAGCCCTGGGTCAGGGTCACCAATGGAATGGCGGTGAGCAGCGACCCCAGGGCATAGGCCGTGACCCATTGCCCGGCCATGGCCTGGCTGATCTGCATACCATCGGCGATCTGGTCGAGCAGGCCGGCCGGCAGGGTTTCGCTGAGGATGGCGATGAAGCCGGTCAGGGCCAGGGCCAGCAGCCCGCTCAGGGGCAGGCGCGTGGCGCTGGCAGGGGAAGCGGCGACACACGCCGCCGGGGAAGGTGAATGCATGGTTGTCTCCGGCTATCGATTTAGGCAGGCATGGTGCGCTGCTGAGGAATTGCGGAAAAAGCCGGGTACAATTCCACTCAGTCAGGACATCAGTGTCCGCAATCGGAGCGCAGCATGGACAGCCTCAGCGGCTTCATGGTCTTCAACCGGGTCGCCGAGACCCGCAGTTTCGTCGCCGCCGGCCAGTCGCTGGGGATCAGCGCCTCCGCCGTGGGCAAGCGCGTGGCACGGCTGGAGGAACGCCTGGGCGTGCGCCTGTTTCACCGCAGCACGCGCAGCATCACCCTGACCGCCGAGGGCACGCTGTTTCTGGAACGCAGCCGACGCATCCTTGCCGAGATCGAAGCCACCGAGCAGGAGCTGTCCCAGGCCAGCGGAGCGCCCCGCGGGCGCCTGCGGGTGAGCCTGCCGCAGGTGACTGGGTTGGTGATGCCGGCTTTGGCCGAGTTCATGGCGCGTTATCCCGACATCGAGCTCGACCTGGACTTCAGCGACCGCATGGTGGATATCGTCGGCGAGGGCTTCGACGTGGTGATGCGCGGTGGCCAGCCGCTGGATTCGCGCCTCAACGCCAAGTTCCTTGGGCACTTCCAGCATCGCCTGGTGGCGTCCCCCGCCTACCTGCGCGAACGCGGCACGCCGCAGCATCCCCGTGAGCTCACCGGGCACAGCTGCCTGCACTACCGCTTCCCCAGCAGCGGCAAGCTGGAAACCTGGCCGCTGCGCCGGGAACACCCCGAGCAGGACTACGCGATTCCCATCTCGATGGTCTGCAATCACGTCGAGACGCGCATCTGCTTCGCCCTCAACCATCGCGGCATCACCTGCCTGCCGGACTTCAGCGTGCGCAAGGAACTGGCGGCCGGCAGCCTGGTGAGCGTGCTCGACAGCTTCATGGAGCGACGTGGCAGCTTCTACCTGCTGTGGCCATCAGGACGGCAGATGCCGCCCAAGCTGAGGGTGTTCATCGACTTCATGCTCGAACGGGTACTGCCTGCCACCGACCTCAGCCGTACAGGTAGCTGATGTCCTTGTGCGACAGCGGCGGCACCTGCGCCACCAGGTAGTCGCGCAACTTGTGCATCTGGTGGGCCTTGGGGCTGGCCTTGAGCCAGGTCATGTAGTAGCCGTCGCCGGTGGCCACCGCATGGGGGAATGGCGTGACCAGGTTGCCCGCCGCCAGGTCGGCACTGGCCAGCACCAGGTCGACCACCGAGATGCCCAGCCCCTGCTGGGCAGCCGAGATGCCCTGGTCGAGGGTGTCGAACACCTGGCCCTGGTCGATGCTGACGTCCAGCGCGTCCATGCGCGCCAGCCAGCGTCGCCAGTCACGCCGGTCCGGCGAGGGGTGGAGGAACTCGCAGCTGGAGAGCACCGACAGCTCCGGCCGGGCCTGCTCGAGGTAGCTTGGGTGACACACCGGGATCAGCCATTCATCGAACAGCTTCAGGCTCTCCACATCCGCCGGGAAGCGTCCGTTGCCGAGCAGGATGGCGCAGTCATAGGGTTCGGAATAGAAGTCCACCGCGTCGATGTCCATCCATACGCTCGACAGTTGCACCGAACAGCTGTTGTCGACCCGCTTGAAGCCGTCCAGGGCCCTGAGCAGCCAGCGCACGGTGAGCGTGGACGGCGCCTTGAGGCGCACGCCGTAGCGATCCTGGCGCAACAGCGCGCAGGCGTTCTCGATGATCTTGAAACCGACCTTGAGTTCCTGGGCCAGCAGCCGACCGTGCTCGGTCAGGCGCAGCTTGGGGCCGCGACGCTCGAACAGGTCGCAGCCGAACAGGGCTTCGAGGGTCTTGATGTGGTGGCTGACCGCGCCCTGGGTCAGGGCCAATTCCTGGGCCGCGCGGGTGAAGGAGCCATAGCGCGACGCCACTTCGAAGGCGCGCAGGGCGTGCAAGGCTTGAATCCGTTCCGACATGGCGCCTTCCAGAGCATGAGTGAAGCTAATAGTAGGTCATAGAACCAGGCGTTTTACAACGCGGGATCCATCTCGGAAAATGCCGGTAAATAACAATTATATATAGCAAAGCTGCCGTTATATGTCGAAAACGTTCTATTAAACGAGAAACTCTATTAAATACTGCATACGGATATGCCTGGGGAAATCATGTTTACGGGTTATGGAAACTGCTACCGCCTGGATGCGCTGGAGCTCGCCGATGAACATGTCCAGAACCGTCACCACTGGACGTACAAGACCATAGAACACTTTAAGGAAACCCTCGCCAACCCTGACTTCCCGTGCCTGTTCGGGCGCAAGGCGGTCAATGCGCGCACGTGCCACATCGTCTTCGCCCGCGCCGAACGCCTGGCAGACGATATTGCCCAAGGCCTTGGCGACTACATCAGCACCATCGAGCCGATCCCGCTCAAGCAGCGCATCGGCAACCCGCTGCTGGTGTTCCTCGAGACGGCGCCCGGCACCACGCTGCAGGCACAGCAGGCACTGGCCTGGGACGTGCTGAATCAGGTCCATGCGCGCGACCCGCAGCCCTGGCCCGAAGAAGTACCGCAGGATCCGCACGACACGCGCTGGTCGTTCTGTTTCGCCGGCATGCCGCTGTTCATCAACATGAGCTTCCCCGCCCACCGGTTGATGAAAAGCCGCAACCTGGGCCGACACATTGCCTTCGTCATCAACCCGCGGGAGAGCTTCGACGAGGTCGCCAGCGCCAGCACTGAAAGCGGCCAGCGCATTCGCGCACGCATCCGCGAGCGGGTGCGCCACTACAACGACGGGGTGATGCCCGAGACCCTGGGCTTCTTCGGCCAGGACGACAACTTCGAATGGAAGCAGTACCAATTGCAGGAGCCCGGTTCGCCGAGCCCGGCGCGCTGCCCGTTCCATGCCCACGCAACCGCTGCAACCCTCACCGAGAGCTGATCGTGAATACCGCACTGACCGCCACCTACGCCCTTACCGTCCTGCTGCTGATCGCCACGCCCGGCCCGGTGGTGGCCCTGATCGTCAACACCGCCGCCGCCTCGGGCTCGCGAAAGGCCCTGTTCACCGCGGTCGGCACCAACTGGGCCTCGCTGGTGCTGATCGGCGCGGCCGCCTGGATCATCCTTACCAGCGCGGCCATCGACAAGACCTGGCTCAGCGCCATGAGCCTGCTGGGCTGCCTGTTCATCGGCTACATCGCCCTGGGCACCCTGCGCGAAGCGCTGCAGGCCCCGGTCGACAGCGCACCGCAGGCCACGACCAGCACGCAAGCGGGCCGCGGGGGCCTGCTGCAGGGCTTCATGGTCGGTATCTCCAACCCCAAGGACATCATCTTCTTCATCGCCTTCTTCCCACAGTTCATCCAGATCACCGAGTCGTTCGGCAAGAGCATGGTGGTGCTGTCGCTGCTGTGGATCGCCATCGATTTCGCCGTGCTCAGCCTGTACATCTTCGCCATCGGCAAGATCGCCTCGCCGCGCAGCAACCGCCTGATCAGCCTGGCCTCCGGCGTTGCCCTGCTGCTGATCGCCGCCGTCGGCCTGGCCTACAACCTCAGGGAGCTGGCCGCCTGAGCCAACCCCTAACAGAAGGAGCGCCCATGACCCCGATCCCCCCCGCCACCACCGGCAGCATGGGCACGCCCGACCCCTTGGCGCAGGACTATCAGCGCTTCCTGCAACTGGGTAGCCGCCGCGCACCGCACACGCTGTATGTGCACGAGCGCGGCTACCGCTGCGCAACCATCAACACCGACGCCCTGGGCATGCGCTACAGCCATTGCGCCGGCAAGCGTTTCTCGGTGGCCGAGCGCGGCGGCGCGGCGCGGGTCAACCTGCTGGTGGGCGGTTCCACCGCCATGGGCATCGGCGCCAGCTCCGACGAACACACCGTGGCCTCGTACCTGTCGGTGCTGACCGGCGAGATCTGGTTGAGCCTCGCAGGTTGCGGCCTGAACGCAACCCAGGAACTGCTGATGTTCCTCACTCACCAGCACCGCTTTGGCCAGATCGGCCACGTGGTGGTGCTCAGTGGCCTGAACACACTGGCCCAGGAGGCCCTCGCCGAAGTCCTGGCCGGTGCGCAGGACCCGCATCGGGCACAGGCCTACCAGGATTTTCTCAACCGTTTCAACGAAGGCGTGCATGCCGGCGGCGAAGCGCGCCGCGAGTCGTTCTGGCAACGCCTTGGCCAACTGCTGGCGCCAGCCCGGGAAACCCACTGGCCGCCAGTGGAACCGCTGTCGAGCCCGGACAAGCGCCTGATCCGC
Organism: Pseudomonas sp. P110(2024); assembly: GCF_057480795.1. NCBI lineage: Bacteria > Pseudomonadati > Pseudomonadota > Gammaproteobacteria > Pseudomonadales > Pseudomonadaceae > Pseudomonas > Pseudomonas sp. P110(2024). Next base: position 36,964 of record NZ_JBLIYT010000019.1, on the reverse strand, counting down.
GCCGCCGATGCCGTGGGCCGCACCCTGCGCCAGTGGGACCGGCTGCTGGCGGACGGCCACACCACCCTCACCTTCATCCTGCAACCGCTGCTGCCCTGGTGCCGCGAGGCACTGCCCAAGGCGGAACAGGCCATGCTCGCCAAGCTCGAGCGCCAGCCATCGAACTTCGACCGCCTGCTCGGCGACACCTTCGACAGCCAGCTGCACATGGCCTTCTTCCGCCGCATCAAGAGCCAGGCCGACCCGGTCCCCTGCTACGACATGAACAGCATGCTCAGCAGCTCGCCGGTGTTCGCCGAGCGCCTGTTCGTCGATCGCCTGCATTTCAACGACCTGGGCAACAATGCGCTGGCCAAGGTGATCACTGCCAAGCTGGGGCTGGCCCAGGAAAGACAGGCCCTGCGCAAGGTCGCACCGATCAAGCTGGTCTGATGAGCGGACGCCGGGCTTTCGGGAAAGGCACGCGGATGGATAGAATAGGCCGTCGTCGCTCCTGATTCGCCCGAGGCACCGTGTAACTGCCATGACCATTCCTGCCTTCCCCTCGCTCCTGGCCCGTCCTCGCGCTCGCCTGGCTGCGACACTCCCGTTGCTGCTGGCCGCCACAGGCGCCCAGGCCCTGGACGTGAGCATCGACCCCCATGCCGACCTGCTCTATCGCCAGGCCCTGCCGCTGCTGGAACAGGCCGACAACCAGGACGACAACGCCGGTCCGCTGCGCACCGCCAGTGGCGACCCCGAGCTCAGCCGCCAGGGCCAGGCGATGGCCCACACGCTGCCCACGGCGGTGGCCCTGCTGAAAAAGTCGGTGGAACTCGGCCACCCGGTAGCCCAGTACCGCCTGGCGCTGTACTACACCACCTATCTGCCGGCAGGACAGATCGCCGAGGCCGCCTGCCCGTTGCTGGAAGCCAGCCTCAAGCAAGGCTTCGCCCCACCCGCGCTGGCCATCGCCCACTGGTGCTCCCCGTACAATGCCAGCCCCGCCTACCGCGAGGCGCTGGAGGCGGTTCCCAGCATGGCCACCTTGTATGCCGCCTACTATCCGCAGCCGGCCACCCGCCTGGTGTGCAACCGTACCCGGCCCCAGGGCCTGCAACTGCAGTGGGGGCGCCAGCGCGACTACCAGGCCGAGATCTACCGCCTGCTCGGTGAGCTCGACCCGCGCCAGCGCCAGGCCTTCCTGCAGAAGGCGGTGGACATCAACGGCTGCGCCGCGGCGCAACAGCGCCTGACCAGCAACCGCTGAGGATCGCTACACAGCGATACATAAACCCACCACCCCCGACACACTGTCGATACCCCGCCACCACACACTCCCGGCCACGACAGCGCGACGGCAGCCCGCCGTTGCCGCCTACACCGGGATGCCTGTTCATGAAAGCCCTGCCACTGTTCACTGACTGGAAGCTGTTCAACGCCCTCGACCACACCGGCAACTGGAGCGCCGACCTGCCGTTGCGCCTGTTCCTGGCCTGGGAGTTCTTCGAATCGGGCCTGGAGAAGTTCAACGGCACCAACTGGTTCGCCGACCTGCAAAGCAGTTTTCCATTCCCGTTCAACCTGTTGCCGGTGGGTCTCAACTGGCAGCTGTCGATGTGGGCCGAAATGATCTGTCCGCTGCTCCTGCTGCTGGGGCTCGGCACCCGTCTGGCCTCGGCAGTGCTGATGGTGGTGACGGTGGTGGCGATTGCCGCCGTGCACTGGCCGAGCCAGTGGTCGAGCCTGGCGGAATTGGGGCGGGGTTATGCGATCACCGACCAGGGTTTTGGCAACTTCAAGCTACCGTTGATCTACCTGGTGGCGTTGCTGCCGCTGCTGTTGAAAGGGGCTGGAAGGTTGAGCCTGGATCACTGGCTGCGCCGGTACCTGTAGGAGCGGCCTTGTGTCGCGAAAGGGCCGCAAAGCGGCCCCAGGTCACGCAATTGTTGCATGGTTCATTGGGGCTGCTTCGCAGCCCATTCGCGACACAAGGCCGCTCCTTGCGATAGCGTTACACGTCTTCTGCCAGGTTGTCCTCATCCCGCCGATGCGCCCACTGATACAACGCTGGCAACACCAGCAAGGTCAGCGCCGTCGACGACAGGATCCCACCGATCACCACCGTCGCCAGCGGTCGCTGCACCTCGGCGCCGGTGCCGGTGGCCAGGGCCATGGGAATGAAGCCCAGCGACGCCACCAGCGCGGTCATCAGCACCGGCCGCAGGCGGGTCAACGCCCCCTCTTCCACCGCCGCGCGCAAGCTCCGGCCTTCCTCGCGCAGGTTGCGAATGAAGGCAATCATCACCAGGCCGTTGAGCACCGCGACGCCCGACAGCGCGATAAAGCCTACCCCCGCCGAGATCGACAGCGGGATATCCCGCAACCAAAGCGCCAGCACCCCGCCGGTCAGGGCGAAGGGGATGCCGGTGAACACCAGCAGGCCATCCTTGAGGTTGTTGAACATCATCAGCAGCAAGGCCATGACCAGCAGCAGCGAGACCGGCACCACCACCCGCAGGCGCTCTGCCGCCGACTGCAACTGCTCGAATTGGCCGCCCCAGCGAGTCCAGTAGCCCGGCGGGATCTGCACCTGGTCGATCAGCGTCTGCGAGGCCTGTTCGACGAACGAACCCAGGTCACGCCCACGCACGTTGGCGCTGACCACCACCACGCGCTTGCCATCCTCGCGGCTGACCTGGTTGGGGCCCAGCTGCAGGTTCAGGGTGGCCACCTGTGACAGCGGGATGAAGCCGATCTGCGAGGCACCGGCGGCGGCGCTGGCCGGCACCGGGATCAGCAGGCCGGACAAGCCGTCGACATCGGTGCGTAGCGCTTCCGACAGGCGCACCACCATGTCGAAGCGGCGGTCGCCTTCGTACAGGGTGCCGGCAGTGCGACCACCCACGGCGATGGCAATGGCGTCCTGAACATCGCCCACGTTCAGGCCGTAACGGGCGGCCTTGTCACGGTCGATATCGATGGTCAGCACCGGCAGGCCGGTGGTCTGCTCGACCTTCACCTCGGAGGCTCCCGGCACCTGCTGCAAGCTCGCGGCAATCTGCGCGGCGGTGCGGTTGAGTACCTCCATGTCGTCGCCGAACACCTTCACCGCGACATCGCTGCGCACCCCGGAGATCAGCTCGTTGAAGCGCAGCTGGATCGGCTGCGACAGCTCGTAGTTGCTACCCGGCACGCTGGCGGCGGCACGCTGTACCTCGAAGATCAGTTCATCGCGCGGCTTGCCTGGATCCTGCCATTGCTCGCGGGGCTTGAGCATCACGTAGGCGTCGGAGATGTTCGGCGGCATCGGGTCGGAAGCGATCTCGGCTGTGCCGGTACGGGCGAACACCCGCTCGACTTCCGGCACCTGGGCGATGATGGTCTTCTCCAGCCGCTGCTGCATGTCCACCGACTGCGACAGGCTGGTGCCCGGCACGCGCAGGGCCTGCAGGGCGAAATCACCCTCGCTGAGGCTGGGGATGAACTCACTGCCCATGCGACTGGCCAGCACGCCGGACAGCAGCACCACGGTGGCGGCGCCGGCGAACGCCAGGTTGCGCCGGCCCAGCACCCAGTCCAGCACCGGGGCGTAGCGGCGGCGGGCGGTGCGCATGACCGCGCCCTCCTCCTCCTTCACCTTGCCGGTGACGAACAGCGCGAGCGCCGCCGGAACGAAGGTCACCGAAAGGATCATCGCCCCCAGCAGCGCCATCACCACGGTGAAGGCCATGGGGTGGAACATCTTGCCCTCGACCCCTGTCAGGGCAAAGATCGGCAGGTACACCACCATGATGATCAACTGCCCGTAGATCAGCGGCCGACGTGCCTCGCGGGCGGCGGCGAACACTTCGTGGAAGCGCTCGGAGCGGGTCAGCATGCGGCCATGATGCTGCTGGGCATGAGCCAGGCGGCGGATGGCGTTCTCGACGATCACCACCGCGCCGTCGACGATGATGCCGAAGTCGAGTGCCCCCAGGCTCATCAGGTTGGCGCTGACCTTGTTGCTGAACATGCCGGTGAAGGTGAACAGCATCGACAGGGGGATGACCATGGCGGTGATCAACGCCGCGCGGATGTTGCCCAGGAACAGGAACAATACGGCGATGACCAGGATAGCGCCTTCGATGAGGTTCTTCTTCACCGTGGCGATGGCTTTTTCCACCAGGTTGGTGCGGTCATAGACGGTGATCGCCACCACGCCCTTGGGCAGGCTGCGGTTGATCTCCTCGAGCTTGGCCGCCACCGCCTGGGACACTGTGCGGCTGTTCTCGCCGATCAGCATGAACACCGTGCCCAGCACCACCTCGCGGCCATTCTCGGTGGCGGCGCCCGAGCGCAGCTCCTGGCCCAGGCCAACCTGGGCGACATGGCTGACGCGGATCGGCGTGCCATCGACGCTGGAGATGACGATGTTGGCGATGTCCTCGGCCGAGGCCACCTGGCCCGGGGCGCGGATCAGCAACTGCTCGCCGTTGCGCTCGATGTAGCCGGCGCCGACGTTGGCATTGTTGCGCTCGAGCGCCGCGACCAGGTCGTTGAGGGTCAGCTTGTAGGCCGCCAGGCGCTTGGGTTCAGGCGCGATCAGGTACTGCTTGGCATGGCCGCCGATGCTGTTCACCTCGGCCACACCCGGCACGTTGCGCAGCTGCGGCTTGATGATCCAGTCCTGGATCACCCGCAGATCGGTGGCGGTATAGGACGTGCCGTCGTCCTTCACCGCCCCCTCCTCGGCCTCGACCGTCCACAGGAAGATCTCGCCAAGGCCAGTGGAGATCGGCCCCATGGCCGCCTCGATGCCTTCGGGCAACCGCTCGCGGGCCACCTGCAAGCGCTCGTTGACCAGCTGGCGGGCAAAGAAGATGTCGGTGCCGTCATCGAAGATCACCGTCACCTGGGACAGCCCCGAACGCGACAGCGAGCGGGTCTGCTTGAGGCCTGGCAGGCCGGCCATGGCGGTCTCGATGGCGAAGGTGATGCGCTGCTCGGTCTCCAGCGGCGAGTAGCCGGGCGCTGCGGTGTTGATCTGCACCTGCACGTTGGTGATGTCGGGCACGGCGTCGATGGGCAGCTTCTGGTAGCTGTGGATGCCCACGGCGGCCATCAGCACCACGGCGAGCATCACCACCAGGCGTTGCTCGATGGCGAACTGGATAAGGCGTTCGAACATGAATGGCGTCCCCGGTCAGTGGCTGTGTTCGGCCGAGCCTTTGCCCAGCTCGGACTTGAGGACGAAGCTGCCGGCGGCGGCGACCACGGTGCCGGCGGCCAGCCCCTCGCGCACTTCCACCTGGCCGGCGTCGCGGCGCCCGGTCTTCACCGGGCGGGCCTCAAAGCCCTCGTCGGTACGGGCGAACACTACGGTCTGTTCATCCCAGGTCTGCAGTGCGCTTTCCGGCACCACCACGGCGGCGTCGAAACGCTCGACGGTAACCGCGATGTTGACGAACAGCCCGGGGCGCCAGGCGCCATTGGGATTGGCCAGGGTGGCGCGCACGGTGGCGGCGCGGTTCTGCTCGCCGAGCAGGCTGCCGACGTAGTTGACCTTGCCCTCCACCTGGGCGCCGAGGTCCGGCGCGCTGACGCTGACGCCACGGCCGCTGACCACCTTGTCCAGGTCGCGCGGGGCCACGGCGAAGGTGGCCCAGACCCGGCTCAGATCGGACAGGGTGAAGGCATTGCTGGTCTCGTCCACCACCTCGCCCACGGTCAGGTGCTTTTCCACCACCACCGCGTCGAACGGTGCACGCAACTCGTAGCGGTTGCCCTTGCCGGCCGGCGCCACGGCGGCGGCCTTCTGCCCGGCGTTGGCAGCGGCGATCTCGGCCTCCTGCAGCGCCTGGCGGGCCTGCAGGTAGTCCTGTTCGGCGCTGATGCGCTCCTGCCACAGCTGCTTCTCACGCTCGAAGGTCAAGCGGGCCAGCTCCAGGCGGCGCTGGGCGGCCTGCTGCTCGCTGCGCAGCTCGGAGATCTGCTGGCTGGCGATCACCGCCAGCACCTGGCCACGCTTGACCGCCTGGCCCAGCTCGGCCTGCACCGACTCGACCACGCCGGGGACGCGGGGCACCACGTGGGCGGTGCGGTCCTCGTCGAAGCGGATCTCACCGGGGAAGCTGATGGCAGTGCCCAAGGTGCGCGGGCCGGCAGTGGCCAGCTGCACGCCGGCGGCCTGGATCTGCTCGGCGGAGAGATGCAACTGGCCCTCTTCGTCGGCATGGCTTTCGCCTGCGGACTCACCGTGGCCATCGTCCTTGTCTTCGTCGTGGCCGTGGCCGGCTTCGCCGTGGTCGTCGTGCTGGGCCTGGCCGCTGCCGGCCTTACCGAGGGTGCCGGTCCAGGCGGCACCGCCGAGGCCGATAACGGCCAGGGCAGCGGCGAGGATGGCGAGCTTGCGTGGGTTGGTCATTGTTGCTCCTGCTGGAAAAGTCGTTGCAGTTCAGGGCCCATCGCGGGGCAAGCCCGCTCCCGCGGGAATGCGTGGGAGCTGGCTTGCCCCGCGATGGGTCGAGGCTCAAAGCTCGCCGTAGATCCGCTCCACCTGCGCCCGGGCATCGGTCGCCTGGGCCAGCGCTTCGAGGTACAAGCCCCGTGCATCGATCAGCGTTCGCTGGGCGTCGAGCACATCAAGGAAGGCGAACTTGCCCATCTCGAAGCCGCGTGTGGCGGTGTCCACCGCCTGCTGGGCGGCGGGCAGGATGGTGCGGTCGTAGGCCTGCACTTCGCCCATGGCCGTGCCCCACTGCTCCAGGGCGCTGCGGGTTTCGCTGCGCAGGCGCAGCTCCACGGCGTTGCGCAGGTCACGGGCCTGGTCGGCGCGACGGGCGGCGGCCAGCACGTTGCCCTGGTTGCGGTCGAACAGCGGCAGCGGCATCGACAGCCCGACCACGTTGACCCGCTCACGGTCCTCGCGGCTGTACTGGCTGCCCAGGCTGACGGTCAGGTTGGGAATGCGCTGGGCCTTCTCGGAACCGAGGCTGGCATCGCCACGCTCGATCTGTGCCGCGGCCAGGCGCCATTCGGCGGTCTGCTCGACCTTGGCCAGCAGGGGTTCGGCCTGCGGCGCCGGGCCGGGTGAGAGGTTGCTCGCGTCGAGCCGGTCGAAACGGGCCTCGGCACTGCCCGTCAGACGCGCCAGGACCTGGTTGGCCACGCCACGTTCGGTGCGTGCCCGACGCACCGCCGCCTCGGCCTGGGCCAGCTGGACCTGGGCACGGGTGGCCTCCACCGGCGAGGACTGCCCGGCGCGCACCCGCCCCTCCACCACCCGCAGGCCGCGTTCGGTCAGCGCCTGCGACTGTTGCGCCAGCTCCAGCGCGGTCTGTGCCCGCAAGGCGGCATGAAAGGCCTGGATCACATCCGCGCGCAGGCTGTTGCGCTGGCGCTCGAGCTCCAGCCGGGCGATTGCCTGGCCGGCCTTTGCGACTTCGATCCGCGCGCCGCGCTTGCCGCCCAGCTCCAGGGCCTGGCTGAGGGTCACGGTGGTGGTGCTGGTGGCGCGGCGGGTGTCCTCGACCTCCCAGGACAGCTCGGGGTTGGGGATCAACCCGGCCTGGCGGCGCTCGCCCTCGGCGATGCCGATCTCACGGCCGATGGCGGCGAAGTCCGGGTTCTGGGAGAAGGCGGCGTCGAGCGCCTGGTCCAGGCTCAGGCCCTGGGCACCGGCAGGGCCGGCCAGCAACAGGCAGAGCAAGGCGATCTTGCGGGGGATGGGCACGGCGGAAGTCCTCGTCGACAAGCGGCGGAATGCTTTGGCGAGGGACTTTAGGCAGCGGTGGTTATCGGGGCGGTGGCGGGAAGATTACAATTCTGTAATCAAGTATGCCGAGGGTGGATCGCCCTGAAATTTGGGCCTTTCAGGGTGTTCGACGTTAGCGTTGCAGCACCTATGAGATCGAGCGCCGCGCGGGCGGCGCTCGATCTCATAGGTGCTACAGAACTCTCGCCAGGCACCTCTGCGCCATCACCCAATCAAAACCACCCGCAAACACTTGCCATCAGCCCAATCCCGAAATACTGTATGAATAAACAGTTATCTCGGACACTCCCATGCAGCTCATCGCCAAGCTCGGCATCCTCGCCGACGCCGCCAAGTACGACGCGTCCTGCGCCAGCAGCGGCGCCCCCAAGCGCAGCTCTCGTGGCCGCGACGGCCTCGGCGCCACCGACGGCATGGGCATCTGCCACAGCTACACCCCGGACGGGCGCTGCGTGTCGCTGCTCAAGGTGCTGCTGACCAACTTCTGCCTGTACGACTGCCAGTACTGCGTCAACCGCCGCTCCAGCAACGTGCCGCGGGCGCGTTTCAGCCCCGAGGAAGTGGTGCGCCTGACCCTGGACTTCTACCGGCGCAACTGCATCAGCGGCCTGTTTCTCAGCTCCGGCATCATCCGCTCGGCCGACTACACCATGGAGCAACTGATCCGGGTGGCCCGTCTGCTGCGCGAGGAGCATGGCTTTCGTGGCTACATCCACCTCAAGACCATCCCCGACGCCGACCCGCTGCTGATCGAGGAAGCCGGACGCCTGGCCGACCGCTTGAGCGTGAACATCGAGCTGCCCACCGACGCCAGCCTCGAACGCCTGGCCCCGGAGAAGCGCGCCAGTACCATCCGCCAGGCCATGGGCGTAATCCACCACGGCCAGCAGGCCGTCGCCGGCGAACCACGAGCGCCACGCTTCACCCCCGCCGGGCAGAGCACCCAGGTCATCGTCGGCGCCGACGCCACCGACGACAGCGCCCTGCTGCGCAACGCCGAGTCGCTGTACCAGGGCTATGGCCTCAGGCGCGTCTACTACTCCGCCTTCAGTCCGATCCCCGACAGCCCCTCCAGCGTGCCCCTGGCCGCCCCGCCGCTGCTGCGCGAGCACCGCCTGTACCAGGCCGACTTCCTCCTGCGCGGCTACGGCTACAAGGCCGGCGAGCTTTTGGGCGAAACCGGCAACCTGGCGCTGGATATCGACCCCAAGCTGGCCTGGGCGCTGGCCAACCGCGAGGTATTCCCGCTCGACGTCAACCGCGCCGAGCCGGCCCTGCTGGCGCGCATCCCAGGTATCGGCCTGCGCAGCGTGCAGCGCCTGGTGGCCCTGCGTCGCGAGCGGCGCATCCGCTACGACGACCTGATCCAGTTGCGCTGCGTGCTGGACAAGGCCCGCCCGTTCATCGTCACCAGCGACTACCGCCCGGCCCAGGCCGAGCTGCGCAGCGGCCTGCTGCGCGCCCGCCTGCGCGAACCCCAGGCACCGGTGCAGATGGGCCTGTGGGGATGATCGCGCTGGATTGCGATGACGACTTCGCCACCTGGCGCGACCAGGCGCGGCAACTGCTCGGCCATGGCATCGACCCGGCCACGGTGACCTGGGGCCAGGCGCGCATGGACGACCTGCTGGCCGTGCCCACGCCCCTGCCCGACGGCCCCGGTCCGTTCCGCGCCCGCGTGCCGGCGGCGCTGCTGGCCCAGCTGGAACAGGCCGGGCGTTACCGCGGCGAGCAACGCTGGAACCTGCTGTACGAAGTGCTGTGGCGCGTCGCCCATGGCGACCGCACCGCCATGCTCGCCGGCGACCGCCTGGGCAGCGAGATGCAGCGGCGCATCCGCCAGGTCGGCCGCGAAGCCCATCACCTGTATGCCTTCGTGCGCTTCGTGCCACTGCCCGAGGCACTGGCCGAGCAGTTGCAACTGGACCTGGTGGCCTACCACGAACCTGCCCACGACATCCTCGACAGCGCCTGCGGGCATTTCGCCGATCGCCTGGGGCGCCAGCGCTGGTTGATCGCCACGCCCTGCGACGGCGTGCGCTTCGACGGCCAGCACCTGGACTACCGGCGCCAATGCCCGGAGCAATGGCGGCAGTGGGCGCGCAACGCCGAGGACCCCGGTGCCGAGCTGTGGCTGGCCTACTACCGGCACACCTTCAACCCCGCCCGGCTCAACCCCGGCGCGTTGCGCCAGCACCTGCCCGGGCGCTTCTGGCGTCATCTGCCGGAGGGCCCACTGATCCCCGAGCTGGTCGGCCAGGCGCGACATGGCAAACAGCGCGACGGGCAGGCGCTGGAGGTCGGGCGCCAGCGTGGCAAACGCATTGCTTCAGGGAACCACAAACCAAACGAATAGAATTTGTGAAAAGTTCACCATTTTCCGATTCGAAAGCATTGTTGCGGGCCTGACAATCCGACACACTTATTGCTAATTATTCTCATAAGCACTAGCGATAAGGATAAAGCCCGGCATGTCACCGCACATCTCCCCTCACCGCTTCACGCCCGCCCGCAACCTGTTGGCCATGGCCATCTGCATGGCAACCCTCACTCCCGCGCTGGCCGAGGAACAAGCGCCGGCCGTGATCGAGCTGGGCGCCACGGCCATCAACGACAGCAGCCTGGGCAGCACCACCGAGGGGTCGAAGTCGTACACCACCGGCTCCATGTCCACCGCCACCAAGCTGCCGTTGACCATGCGCGAAACGCCCCAGGCGGTGACCGTGATCACCCGCCAGCGCATGGACGACCAGGGCATGACCAGTATCAACGACGTGGCCAGGTACACGCCGGGGCTGTTCCTCAACCAGTCCAACGGTCCGGGCCGGCAGACCTACAAGGCCCGCGGCTTCGACGTCGACAACGTCATGTACGACGGCATCCCCAGCGCGTACACCGGCTGGGTGGTCGGCGCCCAGCCCAACCTGGCGATGTTCGACCGGGTCGAGGTGGTGCGCGGCGCCACCGGCCTGGTCACCGGTTCCGGCACGCCGTCGGCGGCCATCAACCTGGTGCGCAAGCGCCCGCTGGCGGAACAGAAGGTCACGCTCACCGGCGCCGCCGGCAGCTGGGACAACTACCGCGGCGAACTCGACGCCTCCAGCCCGCTCAACGACAGCGGCACACTGCGCGGCCGCGTGGTGGCCTCGTACCGCGACGCCAACGGCTTCCGTGATGGGCAGCAGGAAGACCACGGACTGTTCTATGCGATCACCGAGGCCGACCTGGGCGAGGACACCACCTTGACCCTCGGCCTGTCCCACCAGAAGGACAAGACCAACGTGTTCTGGGGCGCGATCCCCACCGACCTCAACGGCCACCACCAGGACCTGCCACGCTCGTACAACCCGGCCACCGACTGGGAGGTCAAGGACCAGGAGATCAACACCCTGTTCGCCGAGCTGCGCCAGCACCTGGCCAATGACTGGAAGCTGCAGGTCAACGCCATCTACAGCGAACAGAACGCGCTGTTCCGCGGCTCGTACCAATCGCGCTGGGACCTGGCCAAGCCGCTGAGCCGCACGGTCTACCAGTCGGCCCACGACGAGAACCAGCTGGGCCTGGACACCTTCGCCAGCGGCCCGTTCGAGGCCTTCGGCCGCACCCACGAGCTGGTGGTCGGTGCCAGCAAGCGCATCTACGACATGACCGAGCGCAACTACAGCCCCTACGACCTGGACTACCCCATCGACGGCGGCAAACCGGACTTCCTGCACACTGGCAGCAGCCGCTACCTGATCAACCAGGAAGGCGTGTACACCACCACCCGCCTGAGCCTGGCCGACCCGCTCAAGCTGATCCTCGGCGGGCGCCTGGACTGGTACGACTACGACCTGCGCGGCAGCAACGAGGGCGACTACAAGGTGACCCGCAACGTCACCCGCTATGCCGGCCTGATCTACGAGCTGGACGAGCACCACTCGCTGTACACCAGCTACACCGACATCTTCCAGCCTCAGGACAACAAAGACCCCAGCGGCACGCCGGTGCGACCGATCGAAGGCAAGAACTACGAAGTGGGCATCAAGGGCGAGTACTTCGACGGCGCGCTCAACGCCAGCCTCGCGGTGTTCCGTATCGACCAGCAGAACCGCGCGGTCGAGGTGGACAAGAGCCTGTGCCGGGCCGGCCAGTTCGCCTGCTACGAAGCCTCAGGCGAGGTGCGCAGCCAGGGCATCGACTTCGAGCTGCAGGGCGCGCTGACCGAGCAGTGGCAGATTGGCGCCGGCTACACCTATGCCCGTGTGCACAGGGTCAAGGACGCCAAGAACCCGCAGAACGTCAACAAGCCGTTCGAATCCGACACGCCGCAGCACCAGTTGAAGCTGTTCACCACCTACCGCTTCCAGGGCCCGCTGGAGAAACTGCGGGTCGGTGGCGGCGTTACCTGGCAAAGCCGCATGTACAACGACTTCACCGTGGCCGACGGCAGCAGCTATCGCCTCGAGCAGGGCGCCTACGCCGTCACCGACCTGATGGCCGGCTACGCGGTCACCCAGCACCTGGACCTGCAGCTCAACGCCAACAACGTGTTCGACAGGAAATACTACTCGTCGATCTCCAAGTCGGTGAACTATGGCGGCGATACCTTCGGCGATCCGCGCAACCTGATGCTGACGGCCAAGTACAGCTTCTGAATCCCTGGGCGCAAGGATGCGCCTCCAGGCCTAACGCGCTTCTACAGACTTCACGCATGCACCCACCGCCGATGCAGCCCGCGCGCCAGGGCATCGAGCATGAACCCCAGCACACCGATCAGCAGCACCATCGCCATCAGCTCCGAGTAGGCCAGCCGATCGCGGGTATCGAGGATGAAGTATCCCAAGCCGGCGCTAACCCCGAGCATTTCGCACGGCACCAGCACGATCCACAGGATGCCGATGGCCAGGCGCACACCGGTCAGCACATGGCCGATCACCCCGGGGATGACCACCTTGCACAAGGTCTCCCAGCGCGTGGCACTGAGGCTGCGGCTCAACTGCAACCAGCGCGGGTCGAGCTGGCGCACCCCGGCGGCGGTGTTCAGCAAAATCGGCCACAGCGCGGCGAAGGCCAGCAGGAAGTAGATCGGCTGGTCACCCACGCCCATCAGCATCACCACCACCGGCATCCACGACAGCGGCGAGATCATGCGCAGGAACTGGAACGCCGGCGTGGTCGCCGCCTCCAGATGCCGGTAGCTGCCCACCAGCAGGCCCAGCGGCACGCCGATCAGCAGCGCCAGCAACAGGCCAACAAGGATGCGCTTCAAGCTTACCCAGATGTGCCCATAGACCTCGCCCTGCCCCAGCAGCTCGACCAGGCTGTGCAGCGTGGCCTGGGGCGCGAAACGCGCCGACAGGCCATCGGCGGCGCCGAACAGGCGCACGCCCGCCCACCACAGCAACAACAGCGCCGCCAGGCCCGCCAGGCCCAGGGCACCATGCACGACATGCCTGCGCATCAGACCGCGAACTCCTCGCTACGCTGGAAGTCCTCGGCGATGCCGAACGCGGCCGGGCCACCCACGGCGGCGATGGCGTTGCGCACGAAACGCTCGTCCACCAGGTCGCGGGCAGTCTGCGCCGGGTCCAGACCGGCGAGGAAATCGCTCTCGCCGACGATCAGGGTGTTCTTCAGGCGCTTGACCAGTTCCTCGGTGTAGCTGGGGAAGGGGTAAGGCTGGAAGTCGATGCGCTTCTCGTCCCACTGCTGGTGCTGGATCGCGCCGCTGGCGATGTAACCGGCGCGATCTTCGGCGGAAGGCGCCAGCACCTTGGTCAGCACCGCCGGCTCGTGCGGGGTGTACTTGTTGGGGCCGGCCTTGGACAGCAGGGCTGCGGCCTCGGCGCGGTGCTCGCGGGTCCACTGCTGGGCCTTGACGATGGCGTTGACCACCTTCTGCGACCACTCCGGGCGATTGTTCAGGTCGTGCTCGTGCATGAACACCACGCAGCAGGCATGGTTGCGCCAGACATCACCGGTGAAGCGCTGCACGCGGCCAACCTTGAGGTTCTCGGCCAGGGCGTTGAACGGCTCGGCGACGATATAGCCAGCAATGCGCTTGCTGGCCAGGGCCGGCGGCATGTCCGACGGCGGCAGCACCAGCAGGTTGACCTCGTTGTCCGCCAGTTGCGCGTCGGCCGGCTTGGACACGGGCTTCAGACCGTTGTCACCGAGCATCTGCTGCAGCACCACGTTGTGGATCGAGTACCAGAACGGAATGGCCACGGTCTTGCCGCCGAGCTGCTTCATCTCGGTGATGTCCGGGGCCACGGTCAGGCCCGAGCCACCGACATGGTTCCAGGCCACGACCTTGGCCGGCACCTTGCTACCGTAGCGCGCCCACACGGTCATCGGCGACAGCAGGTGGATGACGTTGACCTGGCCGGAGATGAATGCCTCGATCACCTGCGCCCAGCTGCGCAGCAGCACCGGGCGCTCGGCCTTGATGCCCTCGGCCTCGAACAGGCCGTTGTTGTGCGCCACCAGCAAAGGTGTGGCGTCGGTAATCGGCAGGTAGCCGATACGCACGGGCGCGTCCGGCTCGGCGGCGGCGCGGGCCTGCAGGCTCGACAGCAGCGGCACGGCACCGGCGGCGGTAAGCATGGCGCTCAGCTTGAGAAAATCGCGACGGGACGTCGTGGAACAGCAGTCATCCATGCACATGGACAGCCTCCGAGGGCAAGGGGGGTGGAGTGGGTTCGGCTGTGCGGCTTGCCCGCCGAAGGGTTTTCAGGATCTCGATGCGCAGCGCGCCCAGTTCCTCGACCCGCTGCGCGCGGGGCTGCGGCAGGTCGATGTGCCACTGGCCGAGGGTGCGCGCCGGGTGGTTGCCCAGTAGCAGCACGCGATCGGACAGCAGCAGGGCTTCGTCGATATCGTGGGTAATCAGCACCGCAGCGGTATTGTGGGTGGCGATCAGTTGCAGCAGCAGTTGCTGCATGTCGGCCCGGGTCACCTCGTCCAACGCGCCGAAGGGTTCGTCCAGCAACAGCACCTCGGGCTGGCGCGCCAGGCAGCGGGCCAGCGCGGTGCGCTGGGCCATGCCGCCGGACAGCTGCGCCGGGTACTGGCCACGGGCGTGGCCCAGGCCCACCGCGTCGATGGCGTGGTCGATCCGTGCACGCCGCTCGGCCGCCGACAGCTTGGGCTGGCGGGCGAAGTCGAGGCCGAAGGCGACGTTCTTCTCAAGGGTCAGCCAGGGCAGCAGGCTGGGGTCCTGGAACGCCACCGCCAGACGCGGATGCGGCCCCTGCAGCGGCTCGCCGCGCAACTGCACGCGGCCGCCACGGGCCTGCTGCAGGCCGGCCAGCACACGCAGCAGGCTGGACTTGCCGACCCCGCTGGGGCCGAGGATGCTGACCACTTCCCCCGGCGCCAGCGCCAGGTCGAACTGCTCCAGCACCGCCTGCCAGCCACCCTCGCGCGGGTAGCCCAGGCTGATGTCACGGGCTTCGAGTAGCACGTCGGTCATGCAGAGGCCGCCTGGCGTTGCAGCTCGGCGCGCAGTTGCACCAGGCTCGGAGTGACGATCGGCACGAACGCCGACTCGCGCCAGCGGCGGGCGAAGCCCTCGCCATAGGCGGTCAGGTAGGCCTTGCCACCGCTGGCCTGCAGCTCCAGCTGCACGGCGTCGGCGGCGCATTCGGCGAGGGTGATGCGCAGTTTGAACAAGGCGGCCGGCTGGCTCTGGAAGCGGTCGTCGCGCAGCCCCTGCTTGAGCTCGGCGACGGTGTTCTCCAGGCGCTCGGCGAGCACCTGGCGGGCCTCCTCGAGGAAGGCGCCACGCCCTTGCAGGTGCGCCTGTGCCTCCTCCAGGGCGCGGCGTGCCAGGCCGATGGCCATGCCGCACTGCAGCGCCAGGAACGCCGGACGCACCCTGGGCAGAAACGCGCGGGCGTTGTCGTGTAGCAGCCAGTCGCGCGCCAAAGGCACCTGGTGGAAGGCCAGCGCCGCCGTGTTGCTCGACTGCAGGCCCATCAGTTGCAGGTCGTCGGAGCGCTCCAGGCCCGGCGCGTTCGACGGGATGGCGACCACGAACGGCGCGCCACCGGTATCATCCTCGATGGCCGCGGCCACCACGAAACCGTGCTGGCGCAGGTTGGTCACCCAGTGCAGGCGTCCTTCCAGATTCCAGCCATCGCTCGCGGCGCGGCCACGCACCTGCAAGGCCTCGATGCCGGAAAGAAACTTCATGGCGTTGGACAGGCCGGTGGCCCCGGCCAGCTCGCCCTTCAGCAGATCGGGCAGCAGCCGCTCGCACAGCGCCCGGTTGGGGCTTTGCAGCAAGTATTCGATGAAGGCGCGCTGGCCCCAGCAGACGAAGGCCGCGGCCAGCGAATGGCTGGCGATGGCGGCGATGGCCTCGACCGCCGCGGTGACGTCGCCACCCGAGCCGCCAAGGGCCGGGTCGACGCCGATGCGCAGCAGTTGCGATTCGGCGATCTGCGCCAGCACCCGGTGTGGATCGCACTGGCCCTGGTCGATGGCCTCGGCATTGGCATCCAGCCATTGTCGAAATGCATGATCAAGCATGTCCCTACTCCTGTTGAAACGCCGGGCGCGCCGGCATCAGGCCCCGATCAGGCCGATGGCTGCCAGCGGTACTTGCCGAGCTCGTCGTTGAGCGGCGTCTGGGCGAACACATTAGCAAAGTTGCACAGGGTTGCGAGGCTCACGCCGAGAATCACTTCCAGGGCGTTGCCTTCGCTGAAACCGGCATCGCGAAACGCCTGATAGGTGGTGTCAGAAACGTTGCCACGGGTGTCGATCACCTCGCGGGCGAACGCGGCCAGGGCCTCGTAGCGGGCGTCGGGCAGCTCGCCACGGGCACGCAGGGCATCGACCACTTCCTGGGGCAGCTTGGCCTTGTTCAGCGCCACAGCGGTGTGGCCGGCAACGCAGAAATCGCAGCCATGCTGGGTGGCGGCGATCAGTTGCACCACTTCGCGCTCGGCCAGGGTCAGCTCGGATTTGCCGTTGAGCGCCGAGACGGTAACGTAGGTTTCCAGCGCCGCCGGGGCGTTGGCCAGGATGCCCAGCAGGTTGGGGATGAAGCCGGAGTTCTTTTGCGCGTTCTCAAGGAATGGGCGGGCGGCTTCCGGGGCGGTCTGCAGGCTGTGTAGAGTGATGCGTGCGGACATGGAGTGGTCTCCTTTGATGTAGGTCGCTACAGTCTGTTGGTTATAAGAAGTAGCATCCATATTCATCAGTCGCCTTTCCTTGCTCCAGAGTCCTTGCATTAGATGATTTCTTCCAGCCCCCTCGTCGATTGGTTATTAGAGAGCCTGGAGCTCGACGCCAGCCTGTTCCATGTCGGCCGCTACTGCGGCGGCTGGCACGCCAGCACCCAGGGCATGGGCCGGGCCAGTTTCCACCTGGTGGTGCAGGGCCATTGCTGGCTGCATATCGATGGCCAGGCGCAGCCGCTGCGCCTGGAGAGCGGCGATGCGGTGTTCCTTTTGCGTGACCTGGCCTATCGGCTGTCCGGCGACAAGGAGGCCGGCGACGCCTGTGCCCAACCGCGCCGAAGCATGCAGCCGCTGGACCTCGAAGCCGGAGACGGCGTGGGGCTAGTGTGCGGGTTCTTCCACTTCCAGTCGGGGTTGTCGTCGCTGATCGTCGACGGGCTGGCGGACTGGATCCTGCTGCGCGCCAGCGAGCCGGCCGGCAGCGCGGCGCGGGCGCTGTTCGGGCTGATCCTCGAGGAATGCCGTCGTCCGCAGCCCTCCCAGGCGCTGCTCGAACGCCTCACCCACCTGTTGTTCCTGTATGTGCTGCGCCAGCAGGTGCACGCCGGCCAGTCGCTGGGCGGCCTGGTCGCCCTCGCCCGCCAGCCGGCCTTCGCCGGCTTGCTGGAACGCCTGATCGAGGAGCCGGGGCAGGCCTGGACGCTGGAGAGCATGGCGGCCTGCACGGGGCTTTCGCGCTCGGCCTTCTTCAAGCGCTTCAACGAGCTGGCCGGGCAATCGCCCGGGCAGGTACTGCTGGCGCTGCGCATGCGCCATGCCTGCCAATTGCTCAAGACGGGCAATACCGTCGAACAGGTGGGCGCGCAGGCGGGCTATCAGTCAGTGGCGGCCTTTACCCGGGCATTCGCCAAGGCGGTCGGCGTGCAGCCAGGAGCCTATCGCAAACAGCAGGGTGCGGGATAAGGCGCAGCCCCCTCAGGGCCGCCGCTGCATCCACGCCGCCCCCAGCCCGCTGAGGCAGATCACCGCGATGCCGACCAGGCTCGTGCCGTCCGGCACCTGGCCGAACACCACCAGGCCCAGCAACCCGGCGAACACGATCTGGCAATAGCTGAACGGCGCCAATAACGCCGGCGCCGCATGGCGGAACGCCTGGGTCAACAACAGGTGCGCGGTCATCCCGCAGCCACCCAGCGCCAGCATCAGCGGCACATGGGACCATTGCGGCGCCTGCCAGAAAAACGGCACCAGTGCCGTCATGATCAGGGTGTTGCACAACCCGGCGTAGAAGTTGCTGGTGGTCGGGCTGTCGTGGGCCGCCAGTTTGCGCGTCAGCAACTGGTAGAAACAGAACCCCAGCGCCGAGCCGAAGGGAAACAGGATGGCCGGGGTGAACATTGCTCCCCCCGGGTGCACCACCACCAGCACGCCGACAAAGCCCATCACCACCGCCAGCCACTGCCCCGGCGTCACCCGCTCCTTGAGCAGCGGCACCGACAGCGCGGTGACCAGTACCGGCGCGAGGAAGTTGACCGAAGTTGCCTCCGCCAGCGGCAGGTACTGCAACCCGGCGGTGAACAGCAGGCTGGTGCTGAGCAGGCTCAACGCGCGCAGGGTCTGCAGCAACGGCCGGCGTGTACGCAGCACCGCGAGGCCCGCCTTGGGCAGGAAGATCCCGGCCATCAGCAGGGTGTGCACCAGGTAACGCACCCAGACCACCATGATGATCGGATAGATCCCACCGAGGAATTTCGACAGTGCGTCGTGGCTGGCGAACAGGAAGGTGGCCACCACCACCAGGGCGATGCCGCGCAGTGGCTGGTTGACTCCGGACAGCGACGAACTGGAACTCATGAGGCTCTCGGGCGAGGGCCCCGGCATGGTGCCGGGGCATGGGCGGATTCTAGAAGAGAACCCGGGGACGCGACAAAGCCTTGTGGTCCAGCTGGTACATTTTGTTCGCTGATCGACCACTTTTACCCAAGTGGCCAGGATCTCAGTTGTGATGCAACGATTGCTGGGGCCGCTTTGCGGCCTGTCAGGCTCGCGGCAGCACCTGCGTCAAGCGCTCGCTCGCCGGCGCCGGCCGGCCATACAAGTAGCCCTGGAAATGCGAACACCCCTCGGCCAGCAGGCGCTCCATCTGCTCGGCCGACTCCACCCCTTCGGCCGTGGTCTTGATCATCAGGCTGTTGGACAGCTCGGTGATGGCGCGGATGATCGACATCGCCTCGCGGCTTTCGCACATGTCGTGGACGAACGACTTGTCGATCTTGATCCGGTCGAATGGGAACGAGCGCAGGTAGCCCAGCGAAGAATACCCCGTGCCGAAATCGTCGAGGGAAATCGACACCCCCAGGTCCTTCAGCGCGCGTAGGGTCCGCACGTTCTCCTCGCTGTTGCCCAGCAGCACCGACTCGGTGATCTCCAGCTCCAGGCGCGTGGCCGGCAGGCCTGAATCGGCCAGGGCCAGGGCCACGGTATGCACCAGGTTGGCATTCTTGAACTGCACCGCCGAGAGGTTGACCGATACCGTCTGCGTGGTGCCCCAGCTGGCCGCCT
This sequence comes from Pseudomonas sp. P110(2024), assembly GCF_057480795.1. NCBI lineage: Bacteria > Pseudomonadati > Pseudomonadota > Gammaproteobacteria > Pseudomonadales > Pseudomonadaceae > Pseudomonas > Pseudomonas sp. P110(2024). The sequence goes on along the minus strand of NZ_JBLIYT010000019.1, from coordinate 17,494 downwards.
CCTGACACGCCAGGTTCAGCGCCCGGGCGCCGATCTCGTGGATCAGGCCGGTTTCCTCGGCGATGGGAATGAAATCCATCGGCATGATCATGCCGCGGCTCGGGTGTTCCCAGCGCAGCAGGGCCTCGTAACCGGTAACAGTGGCGCTCTGCTGGTCCACCACCGGCTGGTAGTGCAGTTGCAGCTGGCCCAGGTGCAGCGCGGTGCGCAGGTCAGTCTCGACCAGGCGGCGCTGGCGGGCGGCGACATCCAGTTCGACATGAAAGCACTCGTAGCGGTTGCGGCCGTTGCGCTTGGCCTCGTACAGGGCCATGTCGGCGTAGCCCAGCAACTGCTCGGCCTGGTGGTGGTCATCGGGCGCGACCGCCACGCCGATGCTCACCCCTACGCTGAACTGGTGCCCTTCGATATGGAACGGCGGGCAGATCGCCTCGATCAGGCGCTGGGCGGTGATGCGCGCGGCGTCACAGGTCTCCAGGCCCGACAGCACCACGGCGAACTCGTCGCCGCCAAGCCGGGCCAGGGTGTCGTGCTCGCGCAGCTCGCGGCGCAGGCGCTTGCCCAGGGCGCGCAGCAGCTTGTCGCCGAAGGCGTGGCCGAGGGTGTCGTTGATGTTCTTGAAGTTGTCCAGGTCCAGGCACAGGGCAGCGGTCAGCTTGCCGCTGTCCTCGCCGCGCAGCAACGCCTGCTTGAGACGTTCATGGAACAAGGTGCGATTGGGCAGCCCGGTCAGCGCATCGTGATGGGCCATGTGGTGGATCTGGGCATGGGCGGCCAGTTCCTCGGTGGCGTCCTCGGCGACGAACAGCACGTAGTCCCCCTGCCCTTCACGATTGTCGCAGAGCGTGGCCCGGCTGCGCAGCGTACGCGGCCCCGTGGCGGTGTCGACCCGGGTTTCGGCGGCGTAGCCCTTGGTGCTGCGCGCCCCGCGCGCCAGCTGCTGCTCGAGGTAGTCGACGGCCGCCGGCACCAGGCATTGGCGCGGCAACTGGCCGACCATGCGTGTGCCCTGGCGGCCGAACAAGCGCTCGGCCTGCTGGTTGGCCAGGAGGATCTGCTGGCTCTGCAGGTCCTGGACAATGACGCTGGCGGGAATGTTGGCGATCACCGAGTCGAGGAACTGCGACAGGGTGGTCATCTCCTGGCTGTACTGTTCGGCCAACTCCTTGGCCTTGAGCAGCTCAAGCTCATGCTGGCGGCGCTCGGAAATGTCGCGGGTGATCTTGGCATAGCCGATCAACTGGCCGCTGTGTTCATCCTTGATCGGCTCGATCACCACGCTGGTCCAGAAGTGCGACCCGTCCTTGCGCTGGCGCAGCCCTTCGGCCTGGAAACGCCCCTCGTTGCGCGCGGTGTCCAGGCTGCGTGCCGGCAGCCCGGCATGGCGGTCCTCGTCGGTATAGAACACCGAGAAGTGCTGGCCGATGATCTCCTCGGCCTGGTAGCCCTTGGCCCGCTGCGCGCCCGGGTTCCAGTTGGCGACAATGCCCTCGGGGGTGAGCTGGTAGATGGCGTAGTCCGCCACGCTCTGGATCAACAACCGGTACATCATGTCGGGATTGGCGGCGAGCGACATGGGAATGACCTGACTCCTTCACAGCAGGAATAGGAAACCTCCGGACCGTACGTCGGAACAGTCCGAAATTACGAAGTGCTGGCATTATGCCGCTCGACGCGGGGCTTTTGTGAAGCGCGTCACAAAAAATCTGCAAGGCTTCAGTGCCGCTGCCGGGTCACCAGGAAGTTGCGCAGTGGCGGCTCATCATCAAGCGTGATCTCCCGTACCGCACGCGGCAGGTCCGCCAGCACTGCCTGGCAGAACGCCAGTGCCGGGGCATCCGCGGGATAGCAGCGCACCAGCCAGTCGCTGTCGCCTTCGCACAGCGTCTGCCGCGCCACCGCCAGGCCCACGCCCTGGCGGCGGTACTTCTTGAGGATGAACAGGTCGGCCAGCTCACAGGCCTCGATGCCGGGCAGCTCGCTGCGCTCGATGAGCATGAAGCCGGCGATGAAGCCGTCCACCAGGATCAGGCTGGCGCTCCAGCCAGGGGTTTGCCAGTAGCGGGCGAAGTGCGGCTCGTGAATGTAGAAGCGCCCGTCCACCTCGACGTCCTCCTGCTCCCAGTCGGAGGATTCGTAAGCGTAGAACTGGTAGAGGTTACGCACCAGCTCGGCGTGCTCGGGGCCGGTCTGGAGCAACTCGACAGGGACAGTCATGGTGCAGGCTCGATCAATTCGCAATTCGCGAGTCTACCAGCCCAGCGTGGGGCAAGCCCTTGCACGATGGTTTGGACTACTCCCCTGTAGGGCCAGGTTATTCGGGCAGCGCCGCCATCGCATCCACTTCCACCAGCATTCCGTCCAGCGCCAGGCGCGGGACCGGAATCAGCGTGCAGGTCGGCGTCATTCGGTCACCCCAGGCGCGCTGGGCCTCGGCCACCCACTGGCTCAAGCGCGCCTCGGAATGGTCGACCACCAGCAAGGTGAGCTTGAACACGTGCTCAAGGGCAGCCCCACGGGAGGCCAGGGCGATCTTCAGATTCACCAGGGCCTGGCGCGCCTGCTCATCGAAACGCGCCGACAGGTTGCCCTGCTGGTCTTCGCCGCCCTGCCCTGCGATGTACAGCAGACGGCTGCCGGCACGCACTTCGGCGACGTGGGAATAGGCATTGCCACTGGGGTCGTAGAGGCCTTCGGGGTTGCTTAGGGCGAAGGCGGCTGGCTGGGTCATGGTATCGCTCCGTCGATGGAATGAGCGGCCGAGTATCAAACCTCAGGTTAAGTCGAGGTCAAGCCCTTCAAACCACCGCGGATCGTGCCCCCTTTAATATCCAACGCCTCTATTTTTCGTGCAGCACCGCCCGCCCCTTCACTGCCCGCGGCCCGCGCCAAGCCCAGATCAACAGGCCGGGGAACGGCGCGTAGACCACGAACACCACCCACAGCATCTTGCGTTCGGCGCGCCGGTCACTGCCGATGATATGCCAGATGGCCCAGAGCTCCAGGAGGATGACCACGAGGGCGACGACGAACCACAGTGTTCCGATTTCCATGAGTTTTCTCCTATTGGCATGTACTGGGTTGGGTCGCCGAACACAGCAAGGGTTCACTCGGATCTTGTCCGGCCTGCCACCCACTGGCACAGTGGGTAGCTGTCCAGCACCCACGCCGTGGAGCCCCCATGCCGTTCGATCCAACCTTGCTCGCCCAAGCCCGCCATGTGGTGGTGTTCACCGGCGCCGGCGTCAGCGCCGAAAGCGGCATTGCCACCTTCCGCGACAAGCTGACCGGGTTGTGGGAACGCTTCGACCCGGCGCAGCTGGCCAGTGCCGAAGGTTTTCGCGCCGACCCGGCGCTGGTCTGGGGCTGGTACCAGATGCGCCGCGCCGGGATCGCCCAGGCCACGCCAAACGCCGCCCACCTGGCCATCGCCGCGCTGGCGACGCGGGTGCCGAAGCTGACGCTGGTGACGCAGAACGTCGATGACCTGCACGAACGCGCTGGCAGCCAGAACGTGCTGCATTTGCATGGCCGGCTGGATGCGTTCCGCTGCCTGGACTGCGCGCGCCGGGTGGACGGACCGGTGGCCGTGCCCGAGGACGCCCTGCAAGGCCGGCGCATCGAGCCTCCACGTTGCACCCACTGCGCCGGGCCGGTACGCCCCGGGGTGGTATGGTTCGGCGAGAGGTTGCCGGAGCAGACGCTGGCGCGGGCATTCGACGCCGCGCAGCAATGCGATGTGCTGTTGTCGGTGGGAACGTCCGGCGTGGTGCAGCCGGCGGCCTCGATGCCACGCCTGGCGTTGGCGGCGGGGGCGACAGTGGTGCAGGTCAACCCGCAGCCTGCGAGTGAGCAGCATCCGCGGGCATTCGCGTTGGCCGGCAAGGCGGGCGAGGTGTTGCCTGAATTGATGCGCCAGGCGTTTCCCTGAACCTGCCGTGCTGTCGCCGGGCAAGCCCGCAGGTTTCAGCGGCTGGCCTGGTCCAATGCCGCTTTCAGGTCATCGGCAGCGGTATAGCTCTTCTGCCCGACCAGTACGCCATTGTCCAGCGAGAGCCACAACACCTTGCCCTGCTCCCCGGCATAGCGGCTGGCGACCCGGCCTTCACGGTCCAGCAGCACCCGGTAGCTGTAGTCGCGCATGGCCGGGATGGCGAACAGCTTGCTGATCAGTGCCGGCATGCGCTGGATATCCGCAACAAACACCGCACCACGCGCCTCAAGATAGCCCTTGGGTTGTTCGGCCAGCGCCGCCTTCACCAGCTTGGCACCGTCCATGTCGCGGGCAACCAGCAGGATGCGGGTGTCGGCGCCCAGACTGTAGGGCTGATCGTACTGGTCAAGCAGGGTCCAGGGTGCGAGGGTTTCCCCGGTCTGCACGGCATGGGCCAGCAACGGAAGCAGGCTGAGCAAGAGTGCGGCGGCGTATTTCATGGTTGGCGGTTCCGGTTCAAGAAGGTCGTCAGCATAGCCCAAGCCGCCGCTGTTGAGAGGATCAACGCAACTGTCCGGCAATCAGCCCCACGGCAATCAGGATCATCACGCCGCCGGACAGCCGCCCCACCGCCCGCGCCGCCACAGGCCGGGTGCGCAGCACGGCCTTGGCCCCATAGCCGACCATCAGGTAGACCACCAGCGAGCTGCCCAGGTGTACCAGCCCCAGCAGCAGGATCTGCAGCGGCAGCGGCCAGCTCGACTGCGGATCGGTGAACTGCGGCAACAACGCCAGGAACAACAGGAAGACCTTGGGGTTGAGCCCACTCACGCACAGGCCCTTGAACGCCCAGCGCGACCCCGAGTCTCGCTCGCCGCCTTCGCCCGCCTCGGGCACCGCCGGGCTCAGCAGCAGGTTGCCGCCCAGCCACAGCAGGTAAACGCAGCCAGCCAAGGTCAGCAGGGTGAGCGCCAGCGGGTGCCCGGCGAGCAGGCTACCGACCCCGGCCGCCACCACCAGGGTGACCAGGAAATGCCCGGAGAGCATGCCGGCCACCGCCGGTACCACCCAGCGCCCGCGCATGCCGGCCGAGATGGCATAGGCCCAGTCGGCACCAGGGGTGATCACGAACAGCAGGGAGACGGCCCAGAACGCCGCCAATACACTCATGGTCATGTCGACCCTTCCTTCCACACAGGTTTCGGTGAAAGAAAGACTACGGATATCACCCGGGGATTTTCTTTCGTATATTCCCTGCAACACGCCGAATACTGGAAGATTCTCCCCTATGGATCGAACCGATCGAAAAATCCTTGCCGAGCTGCAGAAGGACGGACGCCTGTCGGTTACCGAACTGGCCGAGCGCGTGGGCCTGAGCCTGTCGCCCTGCCACCGCCGCCTCAAGGCGCTGGAGGAATCCGGCGCCATCCTCGGCTACCACGCTCGCCTGGCCCCGGCGGCCCTGGGCCTGAATTTCGCCGCGCTGGTGTTCGTGACCCTGCGTGAAGTGACCCGCCAGCCGGTGGCGGACTTCGAGGCGGCGCTCGGGGAAATTGCGCAGATTGTCGAGGCCCAACGCCTGTTCGGCGATCCGGACTACTTGCTGCATGTGGTGGCCAAGGACCTGCCGGCGTTCCAGAAACTGTACGACGAACAGCTGACGAGCATCCCCAATGTCAAGCGCTTGAGCTCGACACTGGTGATGAAAGAAGTGATTCAGGACAGGTTGTTGCCGATGTGACCACCGGCGGGGATGGCCCTACAGGCAGGTCGCCGCCGCCGCGCGACGGCGCAGGGCCATCTGGTCGTCCTTCTGCGCGTAGTAGTCCACACGGGTGCCCCCGGCCTGGGCGTAGACATCGACGAACGACTCGGCCTCTCGGGTGTACACCGTGAACCCACCCTGCTTGCGCGCCTCCAGGTAACCGCTGGCATCGACCCCGAAGGTGTTTTCCTCCTGCCAGCTGAACTGGATGCACTGGGCGACCAGGTCCGGCGTCTTGTGCGAATCCAGGCGTGCGGTGGGCGACCCGTTGCGCGCCGCTTCCATGGTCGACGATGCACAGCCCGCCAGCAGCAGCGCCACGGTGATCGGCAGAATTGCTCGCATGTTCCATCCTCGGGATAAAAAAGAAGCTGACTCTAGCACCGCCTGGCCGACCGGGGAATCGCCGCTGCCGCTCATCGCCGCCGCGATAAAAATTTGCGCGGCAAAGAACCAAATCGATCGCCACAGGTCTCAGGAGGTACCGCGTAAACCGTTGCGGATCAAGGACCTATAACGTGATGAAACGCTTTGCCAGCCTTTCGATGATCGCCACCCTGCTGCTGCTCGGCGGCTGCTACAGCAATCACTACCACGACGATGACGACGGCTGGCGCGACCGTGACCGCGGCCACCGTCATCACCATCGCCACGACCGTGACGATGACGACCGCCAGTACCGTGACCGCTACTACCGCTGAAGCGTCATTCCAACCCTGACTCGCCGCCAATCACGCGGCACCCTACTTCTGATGACTTCCCTGAGGTTCACAACATGCGTCTGACTCTGCCTTCCCTCGCCCTCGGCCTGCTGCTCTGCCAGGGCGCCTTCGCCGGTGACGGCACTGCGGCCATCGGCGGAGGCCTGGGTGGCGCCCTGGGCAACGTCGTCGGCAAACAGATCGGCGGCAGCACCGGCGCAGCCATCGGCGCGGGCCTGGGCGGTGCGGCCGGCAGCGCGGTGGGCGCCCGCAAGGGCAACCGGGCCGAAGCCGCCATCGGTGGCGGCCTGGGTTCGGCCGGTGGCTCGCTGATCGGCGGCAAGCTCGGCGGCGCCAACGGCTCGACCATCGGCGCAGGCCTGGGCGGCGCGGCGGGCGGCGCGATCGGCAACCATATGGGCGACAGCAACCGCAAGCACAAGCATCGCCACTGATTCAGCAGTACGGGGGGGGCCGCGGGCCCGCCCCAAGCGCCCTGCCATTACGCAGCAGATCGCCAACCGGCAAAAACACTGCAGCACGTCAACGACGCATTCGCGTCGAGCTGCCACACTAGGGCCATCGCCTATCGTGCCCCTGTGTGAAGGAACATCCCCTCCCCATGAACCATGAGTTGCTCTGGGTCCTAGGCCTGCTGGCCGTCGTCGTCGTCCTGTTCATCATCAACCGTCCACGTATGGACGTGGTTGCCCTGCTGGTGATTCTCGCGCTGCCGCTGTCCGGCATTCTTACCGTGGAGCAAGCCCTGGCCGGTTTCAGCGACCCCAACGTGGTACTGATTGCCGCGCTGTTCGTGATCGGCGAGGGGCTGGTGCGCACCGGCATCGCCTACCGCATCGGTGAATGGATGAGCGAACGCGCCGGCAACAGCGAGGCGCGCCTGCTGGTGCTGCTGATGGTCGCGGTGGCTGGCCTGGGCTCGGTGATGAGTTCCACTGGCGTGGTGGCGATCTTCATCCCGGTGGTGCTGAGCATCGCCGCACGCCTGCAGCTTTCGCCCAGCCGGCTGATGATGCCGCTGAGCTTCGCCGGCCTGATCAGCGGCATGCTCAGCTTGGTCGCGACCCCGCCGAACGTGGTGGTGCACAGCGAGCTGGTGCGCCACGGCGAAAGCGGCTTCGGCTTTTTCAGCTTCACGCCCTTCGGCCTGGTGGTGCTGGTGCTGGGTATCGGCTACATGCTGCTGACCCGCCACTGGCTCAACGGCGAGGTACGCAAGGACGGCCGCGTCGAAAGCCGCCGCACCCTGCTCGACCTGGTACTGGACTACAAGCTCAGCGGCCGCGAGCGGCGCCTGCGCATTCGCCCCCATTCGCCGCTGATCGGCCACACACTGGGCGAGCTGGAGTTGCGCACCCGCCACGGCGCCAATGTGATCGGCATCGAGCGCCAGCACAAATTCACCACCCGGGTGATCACTGCCGACTCCGGTACCCTGCTGCAACAGGACGACGTGCTGCTGCTGGACCTATTCGCCAACCGCGACGACCTGCGCAGCCTGTGCCAGTCGATGCTGCTCGAACCCCTGCACTTCAAGGCGGCCTATTTCATCGACCAGTCCCAGGAAGTGGGCATGGCCGAGATCTCGTTGCCTCCGGGCTCACAACTGATCGGCAAGACCCTCCTCGAACTGACCTTCCGCACGCGCTACGACCTCAACGTGGTCGGCCTGCGCCGCGACCAGCAAGCGATCGAAGGGCAATTGGTGGAAGAGAAGCTGCGACTGGGCGACACCCTGCTGGTGGTCGGCCCATGGAAAGCGGTGCGCCAGCTGCAGGGCAAGCCCCGCGACTTCCTGGTGCTGAGCCTGCCGGCGGAAATCGACCAGGTCGCCCCGGCCCGCGCCCGCGCGCCCTACGCGTTGATCAGCCTGGCGGTGATGGTCGGGCTGATGGTCAGCGGCCTGGTGCCCAACGTCATCGCCGCCTTGATCGGCTGCCTGCTGATGGGCGCCGGCCGCTGCATCGACATGAACAGCGCCTACCGCGCCATCCACTGGCAGAGCCTGGTGCTGATCGTCGGCATGCTGCCTTTCGCCCTCGCCCTGCAGAAGACCGGCGGCATCGACCTGGCCGTCGGCGCGCTGGTCGGCGCCCTCGGCGGCGCAGGGCCGAGCGTGATCCTCGCCTGCCTGTTCGCCCTCACCGCGCTGATCGGCCTGTTCATCTCCAACACCGCGACGGCGGTGCTGATGGCCCCGGTGGCGGTCAGCACCGCGCAGCAGCTGGGCATGTCGCCCTACCCGTTCGCCATGACCGTGGCCCTGGCGGCGTCGGCGGCGTTCATGACGCCAGTGTCGTCGCCGGTCAACACCCTGGTGCTGGGGCCCGGGCAGTACCGCTTCGGGGACTTCGTCAAGGTCGGGGTGCCCTTCACCTTCCTGGTGATGCTGGTCACCGTGCTGATGGTGCCGTGGGTGTTCGGCCTGTAGTCGCCACGATCCAAGCGATTTGCGGCGAATTGACATCAATTGGGCAGTTGAAAGACACTCACAGACTATCGTCCCAGGTGCCTACGGCCGTTTTCCTGGATTCTGTCTTCGCTTGTCGGTCGAGCCCATGGTGTCATCAGCTCCGTCGCGCCTGCTGCCCCCGCTGATCCTGTTCGGCCTGACCCTGGCATTGACCCTGGCCGGCATCCTCGCCCGCCCCATCGAGTCGCTGTCGCTGTTCTGGCCGGTGAACGCCGTGCTCGCCGGGGTGCTGTTGCGCAATCCGCGCCAGGCCACCCCCTCCGGATTCGCCCTCATCTACCTGGCCATGGTGGCCGCCGACCTCGGCTGCGGCAGCGCCTGGAAACCGGCCCTGTGGTTCAACCTGTGCAACCTCGGCGCCATCGTCAGCATCTGGTACCTGATGGCCCGCCTGCCACGCGTGCATCGACGCCTGCGTACGCCCCACGGCACCCTGCGCCTGTTCGGCGCCTGCGCGGTCGGTGCCATGGTCGCCGCCAGCCTGGCCTGTGTGATGGCCACGCCCTGGTTCGAACAATCGCTGCGCGCCACATGGCTTGCCTGGTTCAGCGAGCAGTTCTCCACCAGCGTGCTGGTCCTGCCCGTGCTGCTCACCGCACCCTCGCCCCGCGCCTTGAGCGGCCACGGCAGCCAGCCGATCCGCCTGGCACCGCTGCTGGTACTGCTGGCCTCACTGGCGGTCAGCATCGTCTTCGGCGGCCCCGGGGCCATCGCCTTCCCGATCGCCGCATTGCTGTGGTGCGCGCTGAGCTATTCACCGTTCCTGGTGGCGCTGCTGGCCCTGACCGCGGGCAGTACGCTGATCGTCGCCGTGGCGCAGAACCTCATGCACTTCAGCATCCCGCAGAGCGAATCGGGGGTCACCACCCTGATGTCGGCACGCCTGGGCATCGCCATGCTGGTGCTCGGCCCGCTGGTGCTGGCCTGCGTCAGCAGCGCCAACCGCAGCCTGATGGCGCGCCTGGCGCATCAGGCAACCATCGACCACCTCACCGGCACACTGTCGCGCAGTGCCTTCACCCGCCGCGCCAACGCCCTGCTGGACAGCCGTCAGCACACGCCGCAGTTGCCCTTGACCCTGATGATGCTCGATATCGACCACTTCAAGACCATCAACGACCGCCATGGCCACGGGGTCGGCGATCAGGTGCTGCGCCAGTTCGCCATGACCCTGCAGGACCAGTTGCACGACGGCGAGCTGTTCGCCCGCCTGGGTGGCGAGGAGTTCGTCATCATCGTGCCGGGGCTGGCGCCGGAGCTGGCCAGGTTTACCGCCGAGCGCCTGCGCCGGGCAGTGCAGGACCTGCATATCGCCCAGCCAGAGCAGGCGCTGCGGATCACCGTCAGCATCGGCCTGAGCGGCTGCGCCGCCGACACCCCGGCGCCCAGCCTCGACGAACTGCTGGCCAGCGCCGACCAAGCGCTCTACCGGGCCAAGGCCCAAGGCCGCAACCGGGTCGAGCAGGCCGAAGGGCAGCGCCAGGTGCGGTGACTCATCCGACCAGCAGGTCCCAACTGAGCTTGGTGATCAACACGCACAGCAATACCAGGAACAGCCCGCGCACGAAACCCGCACCCTTGCGCACCGCCAGCCAGGTGCCGGTCAGCGCACCGAGGATGTTGAACAGCGCCATCGGCAGCGCAATGGCCCACAGCACATTGCCCGACGGGATGAAGAACACCAGCGCGGCCAGGTTGGTGGCAATGTTGACCAGCTTTGCCGAGGCCGAGGCATGCAGGAAGTCCAGGGCGAAGAAACGAATGAACAGGAAGATCAGGAAGCTGCCGGTGCCCGGCCCGAACAGCCCATCATAGAAGCCGATGGCGCCACCGATCAGCACCGCCAGGCACTGTTCCTTGCGGCCGATCACCCTCGGTTTGTGCAAGGTGCCGAAGTCCTTCTTGCAGAAGGTGTAGATGGCCATCAGCACAATGAGCACCAGCACCATCGGCCGCATCACGCTTGCCGGCACCAGCGATACCGTGGCCGCGCCAAAGAACGACATGACGAAGGCGCTCAGCGCCGCCGGCACGATCAGCCCCCAGTCCAGCGTGACCTTGCGGATGAACGAACGCGCCGCAAAGCTGGTGCCGCACACCGAGGCGAGCTTGTTGCTGCCCAGCAAGGCCGCCGGCTGGGCGTTGGGCAGCACGTTGAACAACGCCGGGATCTGGATCAGCCCGCCACCTCCAACGGCGGCGTCGATCAGGCCAGCGGCGAAGGCGAACAGCGAAAGCAGGGCGATATCCATCATCTCGAGGGTCCGGGCGGCACAAAACAGGCTGCCAGACTAATCAAAGCGGCGCGCGTGTGTTGAAATGCCATATTGCGAAAACTGCAACAAGGAGGCCCGCGATGGCACTGGACATGCTGCGTGAAATACAGGCGTTCGTCAGCGTCGCGCACAAGCGCAGCTTCGTCAGCGCCGCCCGTGCCTTGGGGCGTTCGCCCAGCGCGGTGACCCGAGCTGTGCAGGCCCTGGAGGATAACAGCGGCGCCAAGCTGTTCAACCGCAGCGCCAGTTCGGTTTCCCTGACCGAAGCTGGCGAGCGGCTACTGCCCCACGCCGAACGCTTGCTAGATGTGCAACGGGATGCCGCCGACGAACTGGCGGCGCTGACCGGCGACGCCCAAGGCTGGATTCGCCTGGCCGCGCCCGAGGTGCTGGCCCTGCAAGTGCTGCCATCGGTGCTGGCCGAATTTGCCCGGCGCCACCCCCACGTCACCCTCGACGTACAGTACGGCGACCAGGCTTTCGACCCGTTGCAAGGCAAGCTGGATTTCGTGATCCGCGGGGCCTTCCCGCAGTCCAGCGAGCTGATCGGCTATCCACTATGGCGTTACCGCCGCCATCTCTACGCCAGCCCTAAGTACCTGGCGTTGGCCGGCACACCGCAGGTACTGGAAGACCTGGAGCGGCATACGCTGATCCTGCACACCGCGCCGCGCATCCTGAAGGCCTGGCATTTCAGCAAGGATGGACACACCGTGAGCCTGCGCCCGCGGCCTCGGCTGCGCCTGGGCTCGGGGGTGGCGGTGCTGCAGAGTACCCTGGCGGGGGCCGGTATCGCCCGGCTGGCGGATTGGCTGGGGGAGCCGGAGGTACGTGCCGGGCGCCTGGTGCGGGTCTGTCCCGACTACCACCTGACATCCAGCACCGGACAGGACCCGCAGATGCACGCCGTGTACCCAGCCGGCGACCGGCCGGCGAAGGTCCGCGAACTGCTGCAAGCCCTGCGCGAAGCTGGTCTGCGCAGTGGGAAACAGCCCTGAACAGGGCTGCTCAATTTCTGCTCAATCTAACAGAGACCCTGAAAACAATGGCCTGCAGCGCTTTATCCACAGACCTACCCACGATTTTTGTGGACAGTTTCTACAAGCCTTGAAGGAATTTTTACAAGCGCAGTAAAGCCGCATTGGCCAGCTTGACCAACTCGATCCATTCGCTTGCGCTGATCACACCAGAACGCTCCAACTCTTCGGCACGGCGCAGTGCCTGATCGTAGTCCGCTTCGTGGAGGATGCCCTCACCGAGAAAACGACCGCGCCACTCCAGCATCGCTGCAGTGCCCTTCTTGCATTCCATAGTGTGTATTGTCTCCAAGGCAAGTGAACGGCCCGTGTGCCCGGGCCCTGGGATTGGGGGCGCGAGATTACACGAGCGACTTGTACTTGAGAACGACTTGCAGATACCGCTTGTCTAGACGACTGCGGCCAGGGGGGCAGGGTAAACCGGGCGACGTGTCTGGCCCGCCATTGCGCCAGGCGGGCCGGGACAAGAAAATTTTACGGCTCAGCTTGGCGGGATGGTACCCAGCAGGCCAATCATGATAGTCAGCAGCAGAAAACCACCCAGAAACAGCGCGAGCTTGCCCATCGGAACCTCTACAGTGTGATGTCGTAACGGCGGGGCTGGCCGCTGCGGCAGTGCAGCGGGGCAACCTGCCCAGCGCACACCGGGTTGGAAGGCTGGGCCTGGACGTATTGTCCGGCAGCCGCTGATACGGTTACAGATTCAGGTTCGAGGAAAAAAAGCATATCAGATGATGATTTCTCCCATCGCGGGGCAAGCACGCTCCCACGGGTAAAAGACGCGAGGTTAAGGCGATCGGCGTGGGAGCGGGCTTGCCCCGCGATGACGTCTGCGCAGGTAACACACCTGTGCTACGGTCCGAAGCCCAGACAAGGAGAACTACCGGAGATGACCGCGCTCGCCAACAACGCCGCCCTGCTGATCATCGACATGCAGAACGGCATCAACCACCCTCGCCTGGGCCGTCGCAACAACCCCGAAGCCGAACAGCGCATCAACCAACTGCTCGCTTCTTGGCGCGCGAGCATGCGCCCGGTGGTGCATGTGCGCCATGTTTCCCGCGATCCCGATTCGGTGTTCTGGCCGGGCCAACCCGGTTGCCAGTTCCAGCCCGCCTTCACTCCGCACGCCAGCGAGACCGTGTTCGAAAAACACGTGCCCGACGCCTTCTGCAACAGTGGGCTTGAACGCTGGCTGCACCAGCGCGGCATCAGCCAGCTGGTCATCGTTGGGGTGATCACCAACAACTCGGTGGAGTCGACCGCACGCTCGGCAGGTAACCTGGGGTTCGATACGGTAGTGGTGGCCGATGCCTGCTACACCTTCGACCAGCACGACTTGCAGGGCCGACTGTGGCCGGCGGAGGATGTCCATGCCCTGGCGCTGGGCAACCTGGCCATGGACTATGCGCGGATTCTCGACAGCGCGGCTGTCCTGGCCATGGCCTGAACTCAGTCCAGCAGGCGCAGCTTCGCCAGCGGCACCCAGCCAAGCTCCCCGTTACCGGCACGACGACACCAGATCCAGCCGTTCAGCGGGCGCAGGCCCTCCAGCAGCTGGCCGGGGTCAACGTCCAGCTCATGCGCCGAATAGGCCTCCACTGCCTTGCCTCGACCGACGCCCAGCCGCTCGATGAGCTGGCCGGGCACCCAGCCCGGCTCCTGACCGTGGCAACTGCACAAGTACCAGTCCTCCAAGTGCTCGTCGCCCTCGTAACGCTGGCCAATATCCAGCAACGTGCCCTGGGCAAAGGTGATGGGCGCAGGGTATTCACTGCGGTGTGCGGCAATCACGACGTAGTTCACAGGCCTCTCCCTGGCTGCGAAAAGCGTCGATGCTAGTCGAAGGCCTTTCAGAGCACCATGATCATTTCGTGCCAGGCCATGCCACCATGATCGGAGGCCGACGGGCGTACATAGGTGTAGCCCATCTTCTCGTACAGCCCGACGTGGCGATCCTTGCACATCAGGTGAATGGTCGCCTTGCCGCGCTCGCGCATCTGCTCGACGAAGCGCGCCATCAGCCGGCTGGCATGGCCCAGGCCCTGGTACGCCGGGTCGAGCACCACCGACATGATCACCACGTTAGGCGCCTGCGGGTCGTGTCCGACCAGCTCCTTGAAGGCCTCGTCGGACATCACCACCTGGTCGGCGCAGCCGCTGTTGATGAAGCCGATCACCTGGCCATCGGCCTCCAGCACCAGGAAGCCCTCCGGGTACTGGGCGATGCGCGTGGCGATCTTCTCACGGGTGGCGGCTTCGTCGCCTTCGTAGGCGCTGGTTTCGATCTGGTAGCAGCGGTCCACGTCGGTTGCCGTGGCCTGGCGGAACATCGAGGTGCTCATGGGGCGGATCCGGATAGCGGGAAACAGGGGCGACATGCTAACGGAAGTCGTCGCCCAACTGCATGCACCAGTTACACCGAACGGGTGATGCCGCCATCGACCCTCAGGTTCTGCCCAGTGATGTAGCCCGCGCCCTCGGAGGCCAGGAAGGCGACAGTGGCCGCGATCTCCTCGGCCTTGCCGTACCGCTCCATCGGAATCCGGTTACGGAATTCTTCTTTCTCCGGCAGGCTGTCGATAAAGCCCGGCAGCACGTTGTTCATGCGGATGTTCTCGGCCGCGTAACGGTCGGCGAACAGCTTGGTGAAGGCCGCGAGCCCGGCACGGAACACCCCGGAGGTCGGGAACGCCGGATCCGGCTCGAAGGCGGCGAAGGTCGAGATGTTGATGATGGCGCCGCCGCCCTGGCGCTGCATGATCGGCGTCACCAGGCGAGTCGGGCGCACCACGTTGAGGAAGTACACCTCCATGCCGCGGTGCCAGTCATCGTCGCTCAGCTCGAGGATCGGTGCGCGCGGGCCATGGCCTGCGCTGTTGACCAGCACATCAACCCGCCCCCACTGCTGTATCACGGTATCCACCAGACGCTGCAGGTCTTCGACCGACTGGTTCGAGCCGGTCACGCCGATGCCGCCCAGCTCGGCCGCCAGCGCCTCGCCCTTGCCGGACGACGACAGGATCGCCACCCTGAAGCCATCAGCGGCCAGCCGCCGTGCGGCCTCAGCGCCCATGCCACTGCCACCTGCGGTAATGATTGCGACTTTCTGCGAAGACATTTGCTGCTCCTTCAGGGAGTTGATCAAGTAGGCCCATGAAGCCAGAATCCGGCTTAACGCACCAATCACAAATACTGGCAGCAGCCTGCAGGAAATCTACTGGATGAGCGCGCCCAAGCGACGCAATGCCCCCGCCATCGTCAACCACCTGGTGGCCTTCGAGGCCGCCGCCCGCCTGGGCAGCTTCCGCGCCGCCGCCGACGAGCTGCACGTCACCCCCGGCGCCGTTGCCCAGCAGGTGCGCACCCTCGAGGACAAGCTCGGGCGCCCGCTGTTCGAACGCCTGCCCCGAGGCCTGCGACCCAACCCGGACGGCGCCGACTACCTGACCCGCGTGCGCCTGGCGTTGGACATCATCGAGGATGCCACCGGCGAACTGCTGGAGCGCGACAGCCAGCGCGATCCCCGGCAGATCCTGCTCAGCACCACCCCCGCCTTCGCCAGCCGCTGGTTGATCCCGCGCCTGGGCCTGTTGGCCCAGGCACACCCGCAGGTGGCGCTGATGATCGACGCCTCCGACACTACCCGCCCGCTGAACGGCAAGGGTGCCGTGGACCTTGCCGTGCGCTGGGGAGCGCCGCCCTTCGCCGACGCCTACGCCATGCCCCTGCTGCCCGGCGTGGCGGTACCGGTGTGCGCGCCGGCACTGCGCGGCGAGCGCCCTTGGCGGCTAGTCACGGATCTTGGGCAGCAGCCGCTGATCTCCGACAGCCACAACAACTGGAAGCGCTGGTTCGATCACTACGCGCTGCCGGGCACGCGCTTCAGCGGCCCGGTGTTCTCCCAGACCATCCTCGCCATCGAGGCCGCCGAGCAAGGCATGGGCATCGCCCTGGTACCCCGCCTGCTGGTAGAAAATGCCCTCAGGGCCGGCACCTTGGTACTGGCCCTGGAGGACCATGAGCTGCACAGCGATGCCGGCTTTCACCTGCTCGCCGGCCATGCTCCGCAGGCAGGCTCGGCCGCCGAGCAGGTGGTGCGCTGGCTGCAGGTGCAAGCGAACAAGCAAGACTGATCCTGTCTCGCCCTGCGGGGCTGCTGCGCAGCTCATCGCTGGCAAGCCGGCGATCGACCGCAATGCGGCCCTGCCTTTGTAGCGTTCTGTGTACCAACCGCCTTCCGATACACACGAACGCCCACCCCGCCAGCACCCGCCCCCCCCGGACACAGCCACCGCCTTAACTACACGCCATCCAGCCCACACCGATGGCCCGCCAAGGAGATGCACCATGTTCGCCACCGCCAACCGCATCAACCGCTCAGCCCTGCTCGCCTGCGCCGTGCTCCTCTGGCCCTGCTGGCCGCCTCCCCAGGCCTGGCCGAGGAAACCCGCACGCGTGCCGCAGCTCGCCAGGCCACTTCCTTCGGATGCCAACGGCGCACCGCCCCCATTGGCCGAGGCCTACGCCAAGCGCTTCACCGGGAAGTACGCCTATCACCTGGTGAGCGGTGGTATCGGCCACAACCGGCCGCAGGAAGCGCCCGAAGCGTTCGTCAATGCAGTGTTGGATGCCGAGCATCTGTAAGGGTAATTGCAACATATCGTTTCGGCAGGCCTCGAAGGGAGACGGGGTGCACGAATGACCTCTGCGCCCCATCTGTTTCGAGCCAGGCCCTGTACGCCGGGGCCTGCCGCGAAGTGAGCGGAAGCATGCAGAAACACCCACCCAAATCACTCTGTGAGATGTTTCTTTTATCGCTGTAGGACGTTTCAACGGATTTGTGAGCCAGTGTATGAATAATCAGTATTGGCTGGGGAATTGACCTGATACCGTCGAGCCTTTCCTACAACGGCATGGATGCCCACGGCTTGTGAGAACGACATGGACAACTACGACAGCTCGGCACTTGGACTGCAGAAATGCCTGCTGAACCTACGGCGGGATCATGCACGGATGAAGGCGGCGGGAGAGCTGGAAAGAGCGGCGATTCTGGCGCAGGTGATCGGGCGGATGGAACAGGGATTGAAGGAGGCCTCCCAAGGGATGAAGCCCGAGACCCTGCAGTGAAGTGATGCCAGCAAGATGACGATGGAGTTGCGGCTGGTCCTTCTGATGAGGCGCCGCAGAGGGTGTCAGAAATTTTGTGTTCGGGCATAACATGAGTAAGAGGTGCATGTATGCCAACCAAAAAGAAACCCTTGCGTGACCTGCCCAAAATCCCCAA
>NZ_JBLIYT010000018.1:0-108219 GCF_057480795.1 Pseudomonas sp. P110(2024) | reverse complement strand
GACTCGCTGCGATCTCTCGTAGCGGGAGGCGAATCATACAGCGTTACAACCTGCTGTCAACTGCCTTTTTCACCGCTGCCGATCAGATGATCGAAGCACTTCCGACACTACCTGAAACATTCAACCTATTGATTAACAAGAAGTTTTTCGTTTCGACTACGTCGGAAGTGGGGCGCATTATAAGGGGATCTGAGAGGGCGTCAACCGTTAATTTCATTAAAGTGAAATATCGGGGGAAAACACCGCGTCAGGGCTGCCAGCTGCCCATCACAGCCCTAGCACCTATATAAGCAGCCAAAAAACAAAGCGGGGCGGCCTGTCGGCCGCCCCGCTTTCATCCCTGCGCCTTACAGGCTCGGGAACGCAAACTGCGAAGCCTCATGGCTGGCCCGCTGTGGCCAGCGCTGGGTGATCGCCTTGCGACGGGTATAGAAGCGCACACCGTCCGGACCATAGGCATGCAGGTCGCCGAACAGCGAACGCTTCCAGCCACCAAAGCTGTGGTACGCCACCGGCACCGGCAGCGGTACGTTGACACCCACCATGCCCACTTCGATCTCGTCGCAGAACAGCCGCGCCGCTTCACCGTCACGGGTGAAGATGCAGGTTCCGTTACCGTACTCGTGCTCGTTGATCAGCTGCATGGCCTGTTCCAGGCTGTTCACCCGCACCACGCACAGCACCGGACCGAAGATCTCTTCCTTATAAATACGCATCTCGGGGGTGACCTTGTCGAACAGGGTACCGCCAACGAAATAGCCATCCTCGTTACCGGCCACACGGTAGCCGCGACCATCGACCACCAGCTTGGCACCAGCGGCGACGCCGTCATCGATGTAGCCCACCACCTTGTCACGCGCGGCGGCGGTCACCAGCGGGCCCATGTCCAGGCCACAGGCAGTGCCGGCACCGATCTTCAGCGCCTTGATCTGCGGCTCCAGCTTGGCGATCAGCGCATCAGCCACCTGGTCGCCGACACACACCGCCACCGAAATGGCCATGCAGCGTTCGCCGCAGGAACCGTAGGCCGCGCCCATCAGCGCGCTGACGGCGTTGTCCAGGTCGGCGTCAGGCATCAGCACCGCATGGTTCTTCGCGCCGCCCAGGGCCTGGACGCGCTTGCCGCGCTTGGTGCCCTCGGCATAAATGTACTCAGCGATCGGGGTCGAACCAACGAAGCTCAGGGCCTTGACCTCCGGCGCCTCGATCAGCGCATCGACCGCTTCCTTGTCGCCATGCACGACGTTGAGGATGCCCTTCGGCAGGCCGGCTTCCAGCAGCAGCTGGGCGATGTACAGGGTCGAGCTCGGATCGCGCTCGGACGGCTTGAGGATGAAGGCGTTGCCGCAGGCGATGGCCAGCGGGTACATCCACAGCGGCACCATGGCCGGGAAGTTGAACGGGGTGATGCCGGCCACGATACCCAGCGGCTGGAAGTCGGACCAGGCATCGATGTTCGGGCCGACGTTGCGGCTGTACTCACCCTTGAGCAGCTCAGGGGCGGCGCAGGCGAACTCGACGTTCTCGATGCCACGCTTGAGCTCACCCGCCGCGTCTTCCAGGGTCTTGCCGTGCTCCTCGCTGATCATCTGCGAGATCTTCGCCTCGTTCTGCTCCAGCAGCTGCTTGAAGCGGAACATCACCTGGGCACGCTTGGCCGGCGGGGTGTTGCGCCAGGCCGGGAAGGCGGCCTTGGCCGAATCGATGGCCTGCTGGATGGTGGCGCGGCTGGCCAGTTCGACCTTGCGCACGGCCTGGCCGGTGGACGGGTTGAAGACATCGGCGGTGCGCTCGCCCTTGGTGACCAGCTCGCCGTGGATCAGGTGCTGAACAATGCTCATGCAGAACTCCAGATAAAGAAGGTAGAGACAGGCGCGTGGTACTCACGCGCCCGACGTCAAAATCAGAAAAGTCAGTCGACCTTGTTCAAGGCTTCGCCCACCGCGTCGAACAGGCGATCCAGTTCCTGCGGCTGGGTGTTGAAGGTTGGCCCGAACTGCAGGGTGTCGCCACCGAAGCGCACATAGAAGCCGGCTTGCCAGAGCTTCATGGCCGCCTCGTACGGACGGACGATGGCATCACCGTCGCGCGCGGCGATCTGGATGGCGCCGGCCAGGCCGTAGTTGCGGATGTCGACGACGTTCTTCGTCCCCTTGATGCCGTGCAGCAGCTTCTCGAAGTGTGGCGCCAGCTCGGCGGCGGACTGCACTAGGCTTTCCTTCTGCAGCAGGTCCAGCGCGGCGATACCGGCGGCGCAGGCGACCGGGTGTGCCGAGTAGGTGTAGCCGTGGGGGAATTCCACGGCGTACTCGGGGGTCGGCTGGTTCATGAAAGTCTGATAGATCTCGCTGGTGGCGATCACCGCCCCCATCGGGATGGCGCCGTTGGTGACCTGCTTGGCGATGCACATCAGGTCCGGAGTGACGCCGAAGGCTTCGGCGCCGGTCATCGCGCCCATGCGGCCGAAACCGGTGATCACTTCGTCGAAGATCAGCAGGATGTTGTGCTGGCTGCAGATCTCGCGCAGGCGCTTGAGGTAGCCCTTCGGCGGCGGCAGCACACCGGCGGAACCGGCCAGCGGCTCGACGATCACTGCGGCGATGTTAGAGGCGTCATGCAGCTCGATCAGTTTGAGCATCTCGTCGGCCAGGGCGATGCCGCCCTCTTCCGGCATGCCCTTGCTGAACACGTTGGCCGGCAGCACGGTGTGAGGCAGGTGATCGACGTCCAGCAATTGACCAAACAGCTTGCGGTTGCCGTTGACCCCGCCCAGACTGGTGCCGGCAATGTTCACGCCGTGGTAACCACGGGCACGGCCGATGATCTTGGTCTTGGTGGCCTGGCCCTTCAGGCGCCAGTAGGCACGGACCATTTTCAACGCGGTGTCGGCGCACTCGGAGCCGGAGTTGGTGAAGAACACATGGTTCAGGTCGCCCGGCACCAGGTCGACGATCTTCTTGGCCAGCTGGAACGACAGCGGGTGGCCGAACTGGAAGGCCGGCGAATAATCGAGGGTGGCGACCTGACGGGCCACCGCCTCGCTGATCTCCTTGCGGGTATGCCCGGCACCGCAGGTCCACAGGCCCGAGAGGGCGTCGAACACCTTGCGGCCCTTGTCGTCGACCAGGTAGTTGCCTTCGGCCGCCACGATCAGGCGCGGGTCGCGCTGGAAGTTGCGGTTGGCGGTGTACGGCATCCAGTGGGCGTCCAGCTTGAGCTGGCTGGCCAGACCGACCTGGACGGTTTCGGGCATGTTCATCGGGCGATTCCTCGGAAGACGATTAGGCAACGATGGGTGTTGTTGCAGCTAAATTGTCACGGCGATAAAGTTCGAAAAACCCAGCATTTCTAATCTTCAGTCAGCGGATAACTAAACTAATGAGCCGACGTCCCGATCCCCTCGCCCAAGTCAGCGATTTCGACATCCGCCTGCTGAAAATCTACCGCAGCGTCGTCGAATGCGGCGGTTTCTCGGCGGCGGAGAACGTGCTGGGGATCGGCCGCTCGGCGATCAGCCAGCAGATGAACGACCTCGAGCAACGCCTGGGTCTGCGTCTGTGCCAACGGGGGCGCGCCGGGTTTTCGCTCACCGAGGAAGGCCGCGAGGTCTACCACTCGGCGTTGCAGTTGCTCAGCGCCCTGGAGACCTTTCGCACCGAGGTGAACGGCCTGCACCAGCACCTGCGCGGCGAACTGAACATCGGCCTCACCGACAACCTGGTGACTTTGCCGCACATGCGCATCACCCATGCCCTGGCCGAACTGAAGGACCGCGGCCCGGACGTGCGCATCCAGATCCGCATGATCGCGCCAAGCCAGGTCGAGCAGGGTGTGCTCGATGGCAGCCTGCATGTCGGCGTGGTGCCTCAGACCAGCCCACTGTCGGGGCTTGAGTACCAGCCGCTGTACAGCGAGCGCTCACTGCTCTACTGCGCGGTCGGCCATCCGCTGTTCTATGCCGATGACCAGCAGATCGACGACGACCGCCTCAATGACCAGGATGCGATCGCCCCAACTTTCCGCCTGCCGGCCGACATCCAGGCCCATTACCAGGCCTTGCGCTGCACCGCCAGTGCCTCGGACCGCGAAGGCATGGCCTTCCTCATCCTCACCGGACGTTACATCGGCTACCTGCCCGACCATTACGCGATGCTCTGGGTGCAGCAGGGGCGCCTGCGTGCGCTCAAACCCGCCCAGCGCTTCTATGACCTGAGCCTGAGCTGGGTGACGCGCAAGGGCCGTCGGCCGAACCTGGTGCTGGAAAGCTTCCTCGAGAGCCTGGCTGCGACACGTTGATACGTATCTCTACCGCTAATGCTTGTCACTTCGGCACAGGCAGGTAATCTGTCGGACATCTGTAACGACCCGCCCGGAATCGTCCATGACCCTAGAAGTCCCTGCGCATCGCTCCCCCGCCTCGGGCAAGCCCGCCGGCCGCATCCGCCAGAAGAACGAGCAGGCCATCATCCAGGCCGCCGAAGACGAATTCGCCCGCCACGGCTACAAGGGCACGAGCATGAACACCATCGCGCTCAAGGCAGGGCTGCCCAAGGCCAACCTGCACTACTACTTCACCAACAAGCTGGGCCTGTACATCGCGGTGCTGAGCAACATCATCGAGCTGTGGGACAGCACCTTCAATGCCCTGAGCGTGGAAGACGACCCGGCCGTGGCGCTCAGCCACTACATCCGCACCAAGATGGAGTTTTCCCGACGCAACCCGCAGGCCTCGCGAATATTCGCCATGGAAGTGATCAGCGGCGGCGAATGCCTGAGCGAGTACTTCAGCGCCGACTACCGCGAATGGTTCCGCGGCCGTGCCGCGGTGTTCCAAGCCTGGATGGACGCCGGCAAGATGGACCGGGTCGACCCTGTGCACCTGATCTTCCTGCTCTGGGGCAGCACCCAGCACTACGCCGACTTCGCCACCCAGATCTGCCAGGTGACCGGCCGCAGCCGGCTGACCAAGCAGGACATGGAAGACGCCAGCAACAACCTTATCCACATCATTCTCAAAGGCTGCGGCATCAGCACGCCCGCCTGACCCGGACTTATGCCTTCTACCCTACTCGAGCTCTGCGAGTTCCGCGAGGACATCCGCAAGAGCCGCTTCATCACCCTCGCCGGCCCGATCAGTAGCCCGGCCGAGGCCATGGCCTTCATCGAACGCCACAGCGACCTGGCGGCCACCCACAATTGCTGGGCCTGGAAGCTCGGCGGCCAATACCGCAGCAGCGACGACGGCGAGCCCGGCGGCACGGCCGGGCGCCCGATCCTTGCCGCCATCGAGGCCCAGGACTGTGACCAGGTGGTGGTTCTGGTGATCCGCTGGTACGGCGGCATCCAACTGGGCACCGGCGGCCTGGCCCGGGCCTACGGCGGCGGCGCCAACAAATGCCTGCAGCAGGCGCCCAAGCGCTTGCTGGTACAGCGCAGCGAGTTCGCCTGCAGCTGCACCTTCAGCGAACTGGCACTGGTCAAGTTGCGCCTGGGCGAAGTCGACGGCCTGGTGCTGGACGAGCAGTTCACCGCCAACGGCGTCGACCTGCGCATCGCCCTGGGTGACAGCCACCTCGAGGTGCTGCAGCAGCAGCTCGCCGACCTGAGCCGCGGGCGCATCCTGCTGGAACGAGCCTGAGCGTTGCCCACAACTGCTGTGGGCCTGCCTGTGGATAAGCTTGGGGCACTCCGCTGCAGGCCTTGTTCCGCAAGGCCTGCAGCGTATTGAGCATATTTTGATCACATTTGTGTGACATTAACCCAAGTCACTGAAAGCGTGTGAGTTATCCCCAGTCAGCAGCGACTGCGTTCCCTGAAACGGGCATTTTCAGGCTGTCGCGCTTGCACACAATTACTGTGGAGCAGCCTGTGGATAACCCGTGAACCACCCTGTCAGACCCCGTCTCCACAGGCCTTTCAGGCCTTCGATCATTTTTTGACCAGCCGCGACAGGGCAGCCGACCTCTTCCTGGTTTATGCTCGTCACCCAGGCCCTCCCAGTGGAGGGCAACCGCCACGTTGCCGCGCGACAAGCGAACCTGTGCACAGCACCGCTCGCCGCGCCCTTGATATGGAGTATCGCTATGAACGCCAACAAGACCGCCCTCATCATCGGCGCCTCCCGAGGCCTCGGCCTGGGCTTGGTACAACGCCTGCGCGAAGATGGGTGGAACGTCGTCGCCACCGTGCGCGACCCGCAACAGCCGGGTGCGCTGGGCGAAGTCCCCGGGGTGCGCATCGAGCGCCTGGAGATGAACGACACGGCCCAGCTCGACGGGCTCAAGCAGCGCCTGCAAGACGAAGTATTCGACCTGCTGTTCGTCAACGCCGGGGTAATGGGCCCGCTGCCGCAGGACCTGGAAAGCGTGCAGGTACAGCAGGTCGGCGAGCTGTTCATGACCAACGCCGTGGCGCCGATCCGTGTGGCCCGTCGCCTGGCCGGCCAGGTGCGCGAAGGCAGCGGCGTGCTGGCGTTCATGAGCTCGATCCTGGGCAGTGTGACCATCCCCGACGGTGGCGAAGTCTGCCTGTACAAGGCCAGCAAGGCCGCGCTCAACTCGATGATCAACAGCTTCGTGGTCGAGCTGCAGCGCCCCGACCTGGCCGTGCTGGCCATGCACCCGGGCTGGGTGAAGACCGACATGGGCGGCGAGAACGCCGAGATCGACGTGCTGACCAGCACCCGGGGCATGCTCGAGCAAGTCAAGGCCCAGAGCGGCAATGGCGGCCTGCGCTTCATCAACTACAAGGGTGAAGCGCTCATCTGGTAAACCCGGGCGTTGCGGCCTGGGTGGGCGCATTGCCCGGCCAGGCCCTGTAGAATGGCGGCCAACCGTACCTGATCGAGATTGCACACATGTATGAATGGCTGAACGCCTTGCCCAAGGCGGAACTGCACATGCACCTGGAGGGCTCGCTGGAGCCTGAACTGCTGTTCGCCCTGGCCGAACGCAACAAGATCGCGCTGCCCTGGGCGGACGTCGAGACCCTGCGCAGCGCCTATGCCTTCAACAACCTGCAGGAATTCCTCGACCTCTACTACCAGGGCGCGGATGTCCTGCGCACCGAGCAGGACTTCTACGACCTGACCTGGGCCTACCTGCAGCGCTGCAAAGCGCAGAACGTCATCCACACCGAGCCGTTCTTCGACCCGCAGACCCACACCGACCGGGGCATCCCGTTCGAGGTGGTGCTCAATGGCATCAACCGGGCCTTGAAGGATGGTCGCGAGCAGCTGGGCATCAGCAGCGGCCTGATTCTCAGCTTTCTGCGCCACCTGAGTGAAGACGAGGCACAGAAGACCCTGGACCAGGCCCTGCCCTTCCGCGATGCCTTCGTCGCCGTGGGCCTGGACAGCTCGGAAAAAGGCCATCCGCCGAGCAAGTTCCAGCGCGTCTTCGATCGCGCCCGCAGCGAAGGCTTCCTGACCGTGGCCCATGCCGGCGAGGAAGGCCCGCCCGAGTACATCTGGGAAGCCCTCGACTTGCTGAAGATCCAGCGGATCGATCACGGCGTGCGCGCCATCGAGGACGAGCGCCTGATGCAGCGCATCATCGACGAGCAGATCCCGCTGACCGTCTGCCCGCTGTCCAACACCAAGCTGTGCGTGTTCGAACACATGGGCCAGCACAACATCCTCGACATGCTCGAGCGTGGGGTGAAAGTTACGGTCAACTCCGATGATCCAGCCTACTTCGGTGGCTACGTCACCGAGAACTTCCACGCCCTGCATCAGCACCTGGGCATGACCCAGGACCAGGCACGCCGCCTGGCGCAGAACAGCCTGGATGCGCGACTGGTCCGCTAGCCGACCTGCCGGGCCGGGAGGCAGGCGATCGCGTTGATCTGCTGCTGGCCGAGCGGTGTGAGTTGCACCGCCCGGCTGCCCTCCTGCTCACGCACCCAACCCGACTGGGTGAACAAGCGGAGCAAGGCCTTGCCCAGGCAACCGCCCAGGTGCGGGCCCTGATCGTTCCATTTACTGCAGTGGCATATCACGCAGCCGCGCCGGTCACCGGCGGCCATCGCGTCAATGAATACCCCCAGAGCCTCCAGGTGCTCCTTGCCCTCCTGGCTCACCGACAGGTACTGCTCGCTGCCCTCCAGCCAACCGGCCACCTGCAGGCGGTGGAGCAGCGCGGCGGCCACTTCGCCGCCCAGGTGATCACCACACAGGCGTGCCTTGCGCATCGACAGGGGAATCTGCAGTGTCGTGCCCTGCTCCCCAGGTGAGCGCGTCGCCAGTTGCACGCTGGCCAAGGCTTCCACCGCAGTGCCGACCTCCGGCGTGGCCAGGCGAAAGAAGCGCTTGCGCCCACGCGCCTCGTGCCTGAGCAGCCCGGCACTGCACAACAGCGACAGGTGCGCACAGGCCGACGACGTGCTCAGCCCGGTGAGCACGGCAAGCTCGTCCGCCGCACGCGGGGTACCATCGATCAACGCCCACAACATGGCGCTGCGCTTGGGATCGGCCATCAGGTTGGCGACCTGACTGATGCTGCGGACTGCGTTCATGAACCTGAAGCTCCCTGATGATTCCCGCCTGCTGGCGAACGCCGCAGATGCCCTGCCTCCGGTGTGGGCAAGCGCGGGATGGTTCGTGTGCCGGATGGTGGTCGCCAGCCCAGGGAAACGCTCACCCTTCGCTGGCCGCCAGGGGGCAGTATAAGCCGCTGGAGGGCACTCGCCGTGAGGGAGGCATGCCCCAGATGGGTCGGTATACGCCTTCCCAAAATCGTTCTTAAAGATGCGTCTGTCAGAGTGGCTGACGACTGACTCTGCCCATCCCCCGTACTACCGTGGCTCTAGCGGGAACGCAGCTGACAGCAACGAACCAGGGGGTCGATATGTCCGACGGGAAGAGGGAAAATTTCCGCCCTGCAAAACAGAACGTCTCCCAGCGTCAGACCGTCATGACCGTCAGTCTGGGTACTGATCGCGGTCATGGCGCGAGCCGGGGGCAGCGCTACACTAGATCCGCTCCCGCTCACTTGAGGTGGATCGCGATGAAGATTGTCGTCAGTGCGTCGAACCGGAACCCCACCTGCCCCTGGCAGGTCCAGCTCGACCAGCATGTGGTGAGTTTCCGCAGCGAGGCCGAGGCGCGATCGTTCGTCGCCCTGCTGGAGGCGCGTCTCAACGCGCCCCACCCGCTCACGCGGGCCGGCTGGCCTGCAGGCGCCGGGTCAGCATTGCGACACTGACCACCAGCGCGCCGCACAAGCTGATCACCAGCGCCATGGGCACCGCGCTGCCGTCGTGCAGCACTCCGACCAGCGCCGCCGCGCCTGCGGCGACGCTGAACTGCAGGCAGCCCATCAGGGCCGAGGCACTGCCAGCCCGCGTTCCTTGCCCGCTCATGGCGCAGGCCGAAGCGTTGGGGATGATGCAACCGAGGCTGGCGATACACACGAACAGCGGCACCAATAATGGCCAGAGCTGTGCCGGGCGCAACGCCGCCACCACCAGCAGCGCCAGCGCCGCCACCAGGTACAACCACACCGCTCGCGCCAGCAGGAATGCCGGACCGCGCTTGGCCAGCAGCCGCGCATTGACCTGGGCCATCAGGATGAAGCCGGCGGCGTTGGTGCCGAACAGCCAGCCGTAGTGCTCGGGCGGCACGCCGTAGAGCTTGATGAACACGAACGGCGAACCGGCGATGTAGGCGAACATCCCAGCGATGGCGATGCCGCCGGTCAGCGCATGTCCGACGAACACCCGGTCGCCGAACAGGCTCAGGTACTGGCGCAGCGCGCCCGACAGCGGCTGGCGCGGTACATGGGCCGGCAGGCTCTCCGGCAGGCCCAGGCCGACGGCGAGCAGGCATGCCGCACTGAACAGGCCCAAGGCCAGGAAGATCGACTGCCAGCCTGCCACGTTGACCAGCACGCCACCGAGCATCGGCGCGAGGATCGGCGCCAGGCCCATCACCAGCATCAGTTGCGAAAACACCTTGGCCGAGGCCACCGCGTCACACTTGTCGCTGACGATCGCCCGCGACAGCACCATGCCGGCGCAGCCACCCAGGGCCTGGACGAAACGCGCCAGGATCAGGCTGTCGAGATTTGGGGCATAGACGCAGGCCAGTGACGCCACGGTAAACAGGCCAACCCCGAACAGCAGCGGCAGACGCCGGCCGAAACGGTCGGCCACCGGCCCGTAAGCGAGCTGGCCCAGGGACAAGCCGAGGAAATAGGCGGCCAGGGTGGTCTGCACATGCTTTTCGTCGGTGCCGAAGGCATGCGCCATGGCCGGGAAGGCCGGCAGATAAAAGTCGATCGCCAGAGGCCCGAACGCACTGAGGGCGCCGAGAATCAGCAAGGTTCGAAGGTTCATGGAAAATCCATAGCAGGCTAAGCAAGTCCGCTAGTCTACCTGAAAACCTTTGTATTGATTTTGTAGGTGCACCACGGAAACCGTGCACCGTCAGTCAGATCGCGCGCCGCCTGCGCGGCGCGCGATCTCACCGGCGCCGCAAGACTATCGCCATGCACACCGCGATAACTCAGGCGACCTCGGCCTGATACCCCTCTTCACGAATCGCCGCCAGGATCTGATCCGCCGCCAGGGCACTTTCCACCCGCACCTGGCGCGCCGCCAGGTCCACTTCCACGCGTGCCGCCGCATCCTGCTCCTGCACCGCCCGGGTCACGCCCTTCACACAATGGCCACAGGTCATGCCTTGTACATTGAACACTTGCATCGAGGTTGCCTCCTTGTGGGTTTTGCCCAGTCTCAGCCTTGCCATCGGGGCAAGGTCAAGTTCCGCAGAAAACGGCCGGGCTGGAAATCCGCGCGCGCCTCGGCCAAGCTGCGCCTTTGACGATTTTGGCAAGCAGGAGATTTTTCATGATCAGGGCAGCATTGGGCCTCGTCGGATTGCTGGGCGCGCTGGCCGTCGTGCCACCGGCCAGCGCCGAGGGCAATTCGGACTACAGCGTGCTGATCATTTCCCGGGAACGCCTGGAGGTGGCCACCAGCTGCGAGATCGGCATCTACCTCAACGACCAGCTGTCCGGCCGCCTGTTCCAGGAGCAGTCAACCTCATTCAACCTACCGCCGGGCCCCGTCGATGTGCGCCTGCGCCTGTTGCCCGGGCAGGTGCCCGGCTGCGCGCCCGGCGTCGAGGACCAGCGCAGCACGCGCCTGACCTTGCAGGCGGGCCAGATCAACAAATACCGGATCGCCATGGGGCACAATGGCCTGGTGCTCAAGAGAGCCGGCCTGGGCTATTGACCTTGCCCGCATGGCAAGGTTGATGCTGGAGGCCTGTCCACGGAGGAGAGAGCCATGCCCGCATCCACCACCTTCGACCTGCCGATCGGTGGCATGACCTGCGCCAGCTGCGCAGGTCGGGTCGAACGCGCCCTGCGCAAGGTCACCGGTACCGAACACGTCAGCGTCAACCTCGCCACCGAGCAGGCCCGGGTCCAGGCCCCGGCCGACAGCCTGCCGGCGCTGGTCGACGCGGTGCGCGACGCCGGCTACAGCGTCCCCACCCGTACCCTCGAACTGCAGATCGGCGGCATGACCTGTGCCAGTTGCGCCGGCCGGGTCGAGCGCGCCCTCGGCAAACTGCCGGGGGTCGAGCAGGTCAGCGTCAACCTGGCCAACGAACGCGCCCACCTTGAAGTACTTGAGGGCGTCGACGACGGCGCGCTGATCGCCGCGGTCGAGAAGGCCGGCTACAGCGCCACCCTGCCGCTGGCCAGCCACGATGACCAGGCACAGGCCCGACGCCGCCTGCTCAACGAACGCCTGGCGGTCGCCGCGGCCCTGCTGCTGGCCCTGCCGCTGGTGCTGCCGATGCTGGTGCAACCGTTCGGCCTGCACTGGATGCTGCCGGCCTGGGCGCAGTTCCTGCTGGCCACCCCGGTGCAGTTCATCCTTGGCGCACGCTTCTACGTCGCCGCCTGGAAGGCCGTGCGCGCAGGTGCCGGCAACATGGACCTGCTGGTCGCCCTGGGCACCAGCGCCGGCTACGGCCTGAGCCTGTACCAATGGGCCAACGCCCACGCCGGCATGACGCCGCACCTGTACTTCGAAGCCTCGGCGGTGGTGATCGCCCTGGTGCTGCTGGGCAAGTACCTGGAAAGCCGCGCCAAGCGCCAGACCGCCAGCGCCATCCGGGCACTGGAGGCCCTGCGCCCGGAACGCGCCGTGCGGGTGGTCGAGGGGCGCGAGGAAGACGTCGCCATCAGCCAGCTGCGCCTCGACGATGTGGTGCTGGTCAAGCCCGGCGAGCGCTTCCCGGTCGATGGCCAGGTGCTCGAAGGCAGCAGCCACGCCGACGAAGCCCTGATCAGCGGTGAAAGCCTGCCGGTGCCCAAGCAGCCCGGCGACGCGGTGACCGGTGGCGCCATCAACGGCGAAGGCCGCCTGCTGGTGAAGACCCTGGCGCTGGGCACCGAGACCGTGCTCGCCCGCATCATCCGCCTGGTCGAGGACGCCCAGGCGGCCAAGGCGCCGATCCAGAAGCTGGTCGACCGGGTCAGCCAGGTATTCGTCCCCGCCGTGCTGGTGCTGGCCCTGGTGACCTTGGTCGGCTGGTGGCTGGCCGGCGCACCGCTGGAAACCGCGCTGATCAACGCCGTCGCCGTGCTGGTGATCGCCTGCCCCTGCGCCTTGGGCCTGGCCACGCCCGCGGCGATCATGGCCGGCACCGGTGTCGCCGCCCGCCACGGCATCCTGATCAAGGACGCCGAAGCGCTGGAGCGCGCCCATGCGGTCAACCGCGTGGTATTCGACAAGACCGGCACCCTTACCTCCGGCAGTCCGCGCATCGTCCACCAGCAGGCCAGCAGCGGTGACGATAACCAACTGCTGCGCCTGGCCGGCGCCCTGCAGCGTGGCAGCGAGCACCCCTTGGCCAAGGCGGTGCTCGATGCCTGCGCCGAACGCAATCTTGACGTACCGCAAGTGGCCGACAGCCAGTCCCTCACCGGCCGTGGCATCGCCGGCCAGGTGGAGGGCCGCGAGTTGGCCCTGGGAAACCGCCGCCTGCTCGACGAGAGCCGGCTGGTACCGGGCGAGCTGGCCGCCAGCGCCCAAGCCTGGGAGGCCGAGGGCCGCACCCTGTCCTGGCTGATCGAACTCGGCAGCCACCCCCGCGTGCTGGGCCTGTTCGCCTTCGGCGACAGTCTCAAACCCGGCGCCGGCCAGGCCATCGCCGCGTTGCATGCGCGCCACATCAGCAGCCACCTGCTGACCGGCGACAACCGCGGCAGCGCCAAGGTGGTGGCCGAGGCGCTCGGCATCGACGACGTGCACGCCGAAGTGCTGCCGGCGGACAAGGCCGCCACGGTGGCCGCGCTCAAGCAACAGGGCGTGGTGGCGATGGTCGGCGACGGCATCAACGACGCCCCGGCGCTGGCGGCCGCCGACATCGGCATCGCCATGGGCGGCGGCACCGACGTGGCCATGCAGGCGGCCGGCATCACCCTGATGCGCGGCGATCCGCGCCTGGTACCCGCGGCACTGGAAATCAGCCGCAAGACCTACGCGAAGATCCGCCAGAACCTGTTCTGGGCATTCATCTACAACCTGATCGGCATCCCCCTGGCCGCGCTGGGCTACCTCAATCCGGTGCTGGCCGGCGCCGCCATGGCGTTGTCCAGCGTCAGCGTGGTGAGCAATGCCCTGTGGCTGAAGACCTGGAAACCCACCGCCATCGACCAGGAGGCCCCATGAACATCGGCCAGGCCGCCCGCCGCAGCGGGCTGAGCGCCAAGATGATCCGCTACTACGAGTCCATCGGCCTGCTGCGCCCCGCCACGCGAAGCGAAAGCGGCTACCGGCTGTACCAGCAGGAGGACCTGCACAGCCTGGCGTTCATCAAGCGATCACGTGATCTGGGCTTTTCCCTGGAAGAAGTCGCCAAGCTGCTGACCCTGTGGCAGGACCGCCAGCGCGCCAGCGCCGACGTGAAGGCCCTGGCCATGCAGCATATCGAGGCGCTGAACAAGCGCATCGAGGAGTTGGTGAGCCTGCGCGACACCCTCGGCGAGCTGGTGGCCCACTGCCAGGGCGACGACCGGCCGGACTGTCCGATCCTCAAGGACCTGGCCAATGGCAGCGGGTGCTGTCACTGACCGAAACAGCAGCCGCTACTACAGGCGCAGTTCCCCTGGCGTGGCGCCGAACAGCTGGCGAAAGGCGGCGATGTAGGCCGAAGTCGAGTCATACCCGCAGCCCAGCGCGGCCTGGGTGACGCTCTCTCCGGCCTCCAGCAGCGCCAGCGACGACAGCAGGCGCATGCGCTGGCGCCAGTTGCGAAAGCTCAGCCCCGTCTCGCGCTGGAACAGGCGCATCAGGGTCTTTTCCGATACCCCGAGTTGCACCGCCCACTGCTGCAGGGTCTGGGGCCGGTCGGGGGCGGCGATCAAGCCGTTGCACAACGCCAGCAAGCCCGGGTGGCGCGGCAGCGGCAGCGAGAACCCCACCTGCGGCAGGGTGCGCAGCTGGTCCAGCAACACGGCCACCAACCGCGCCTCGGCACTGTCGCCTTCCGGGTAGTTCACCGCGAAGGTGCAGAACTGCTTGATCAGCTCCCGCGCCAGCGGCGTGACCTCCAGCACCCGGCATTCGCCCGGTGCCCAAGGACAGGCATCGCGGCGCACATACAGGCTACGCATCTCGGCCTGCATCGAGGTCAGCACTTCATGCTCGGTGCCGGCCGGGATCCACACGCCCCACTGCGGCGGGGCGAAGTAGCTGCCGTCACTGGTGTACACGCCAAGCACGCCGCTGATGGCATAGGAAAATTGCACCCAGTCATGCTGGTGACGGGTGGTCCAGGACCCGGCGCCCAGGCTCTCGGCGCGGGCGTAGAGCGGCCTGGGCAATTGGTCCAGGGCGGGGATGGGACGTGGTCCGGTGATCGACATGCTAAGGCCTGGTGTCTCGGGTCGGACAAGGGTACCAGCCATCGCCGCCTAGCGTTCGATGATCGCCGTTACCCCCTGCCCACCCGCCGCGCAGATCGAGATCAGGCCACGCCCCTTGCCACGCTCGCCCAGCAGCTTGGCCATGTTCGCCAGTATCCGCCCTCCCGTCGCCGCGAACGGATGCCCGGCGGCCAGCGAGCTGCCCTTCACATTCAGCTTGGCGCGATCGATCGACCCCAACGGCCCTTCGAGCCCCAGGCGCGTGCGGCAGTAGTCGGCATCCTCCCAAGCCTTAAGGGTACAGAGCACCTGGGCGGCGAAGGCTTCGTGGATCTCGTAGAAGTCGAAATCCTGCAAGGTCAGGCCATTGCGCGCCAGCAGCCGCGGCACCGCGTACACCGGTGCCATCAGCAGGCCTTCCTGGCCATGGACGAAATCGACTGCGGCCGTCTCACCGTCCACCAGGTAGGCCTGTACCTTCAGGCCCTGCGTCTCGGCCCAGGCCTCGCTGCCGAGCAACACCAGCGAGGCGCCATCGGTCAGCGGCGTGGAATTGCCCGGCGTGAGCGTGCCCAGGCCGCTGCGCTCGAACACCGGCTTGAGCTTGGCCAGTTGCTCCAGGGTCAGGTCGGCGCGCAGGTTGTTGTCCCGGGTCAGGCCAAGGTAGGGCGTGAGCAGGTCGTCGTGCCAGCCCTCGCGGTAGGACGCCGCCAGGTGCTGATGGCTGAGCAGGGCCAGTTCATCCTGCTCCTCGCGGCCGATCTGCCAGGTCTGCGCCATACGTTCGCAGTGCTCGCCCATCGACAGCCCGGTGCGCGGCTCGCCATTACGCGGCAACTCGGGCTTGAGCAGGCCCGGGCGCAGTTTCAGGAAGGGCTTGAGACGTTCGCCGAGGGTCTTGCCGCGGTTGGCCTGCAGCAGGATCTGCCGCAGCCCTTCGCTCACGGCGATGGGCGCGTCCGAGGTGGTGTCGACGCCCCCGGCGATGCCGCTGTCGATCTGCCCCAGGGCGATCTTGTTGGCCACCAGCAACGCCGCTTCCAGGCCGGTGCCACAGGCCTGCTGGATGTCGTAGGCCGGCGTCTGCGGCGACAGCCTCGAGCCCAGCACGCACTCGCGGGTCAGGTTCATGTCACGCGAATGCTTGAGCACCGCGCCGGCCGCCACTTCGCCCAGACGCAGGCCGTGCAGGCGGTAACGTTCCACCAGGCCCTCGAGGGCCGCCGTGAGCATCGCCTGGTTGCTGGCCTTGGCGTAGGCGCCGTTGGAGCGGGCGAAGGGAATCCGGTTGCCCCCCAGGATCGCGACCCGGCGAATTGACTGCATGCCTGTATTCCTCCTGAAACAATTTGATCCTTAAGCCTAGGTTCTTTTCGCGCATTCGAACGACCCTGCCACAAACTTGGTCCACACTTGCATGCTTGCCTTCAGGGAGAACCGTACATGAGCGACCGCTATCTGGGCTTTGCCAACTCCACCCTCGGACGAAAACTGGTCGATGCCCTCGGCCTGCCCCGCCCGGTGCCGCTGGAACGCTGGCAGGCCGGGCGCCTGCGCCCCATCGAGGGCGCACTGGTGCTGGGCGGCGGGCCGCTGGCAGCCCAGGTGGCGGCGATCGCTCCACGCCTGACCGCCGACTGCTACGGCTTCGCCAGCGACGCGCTCGAGGTCCCGGCCTGGGTCGCGGGCCTGGGGCCGAAGCTCAAGGCGGTGGTGTTCGATGCCAGTCACCTGTCCGACAGCGATGACCTCAAGCAGTTGCGCGAATTTTTCCAACCCCTGCTGCGCAGCCTGGCCTCCAGCGCCCACGTGGTGATCCTGGGGCGTGCGCCAGAAGGCGTCGCCGATGCGCAGGCCAGCGTTGCCCAGCGGGCCCTGGAAGGCTTCAGCCGCTCGCTGGCCAAGGAACTGCGCAATGGCGCCACGGCCAACCTGCTGTATGTCGCCGAAGGCGCCGAAAGCCAGCTCGAGGGCGCGCTGCGCTTCTTCCTTTCGCCCAAGAGCGCGTTCGTTTCCGGCCAAGTCCTGCGCCTGACGCCCTGCGCCGCCCAGGTGCAAGACTGGACCCGGCCGCTGGCCGGCCGCCACGCCCTGGTCACTGGCGCCGCCCGGGGCATCGGCGCGGCGATTGCCGAAACCCTGGCCCGAGACGGCGCCGAGGTGACGCTGCTCGACGTGCCCCAGGCCCAGCGCGACCTCGACGCCCTCGCCGCGCGCCTGGGCGGTCGTGCCCTGGCGCTGGACATCTGCGCCGCCGATGCCGCCGCGCAACTGCTCGAAGCCCTGCCCCAGGGCCTGGATATCGTCGTGCACAACGCCGGCATCACCCGCGACAAGACCCTCGCCAACATGACCCCGGAGTACTGGGACGCAGTGCTGGCGGTCAACCTCAAGGCGCCCCAGGTGCTGACCGAGGCGCTGTTCGCAGGCGGCAAGCTGCACGCGGATGCGCGCATCACCCTGCTCGCCTCGGTCAGCGGCATCGCCGGCAACCGCGGCCAGTCCAACTACGCGGCCAGCAAGGCCGGGCTGATCGGCTTCGCCCAGGCCTGGGCGCCACGCCTGGCCGAACAGGGCGCCAGCATCAACGCGGTGGCGCCAGGCTTTATCGAAACGCACATGACCGCGGCCATGCCCATGGGCCTGCGCGAGGCCGGCCGACGCCTGAGTTCGCTGGGACAGGGCGGCTTGCCGCAGGACGTCGCCGAAGCCATCGCCTGGCTCAGCCAGCCGGGCTCGGGCGCGGTCAATGGCCAGGCCCTGCGGGTCTGCGGCCAGGCCTTGATGGGAGCCTGACCATGACCCGATCCTGGCACGACCTGCACAGCCCCGAATCACGACCGAGCCTGTACCTGCGCGCCCTCGGCAAACGCAAGATCCGTGGCAGCCAGCTGCCGGAGCAGGGCCTGCGCTGCTTCCTGCGGGTCGACCCCGCCAACCTGGCGGCCTACCGCCGGCTCTGCCACTTCGCCGACGATGGCCGCCTGCCGGGCACCTACCCGCACGTCATGGCTTTCAGCCTGCAACTGCAACTGCTCACCGCCGAGGACTTTCCCTTCCCGTTGCTGGGGCTGGTGCACCTGCACAACAGCCTGCAGGTGCTGCGCCCCCTGGGCGGCATCGACGGGCTGCGCTTCGCGGTGTATGCCGACAACCTGCAGCCCCATGAAAAAGGCGGCACCTTCGACCTGGTGACCGAGGCCGAGGATGGCCTCGGCCTGCTCTGGCGCGAAACCAGCCGCATGCTGGTGCGCGGCCTCAAGCTCGACGCACCGGCCGCGGAACTCGCCGACACAACGTCCGCCACGTTGCCCGAAGCCACCCGCTGGTATGCCGACGGCGATATCGGCCGGCGCTACGCCAGGGTCTGCGGCGACTACAACCCGATCCACCTGAGCAGCCTCACGGCACGCCTGTTCGGCTTCCCCAGGGCCATCGCCCACGGCATGTGGAGCAAGGCCATGGCGCTGGCGGCCTTGCAGGGGCACCTGCCCAAGGCCGGATATGCCTTCGCGGTGGACTTCCACAAACCGGTGCGCCTGCCTTCGGAGGTGATATTGAGCGCCAGCCAGGCGGGGCCGAGCGGCGAGCTGCGCCTGGATGGCCACGGCGGCCTGCTGCATATGCTCGGCAGTTGGCGCACGCTCTGATCGGGCTTGCTTTGCAAGGCACCTCGCCGGAAGCTATGCGCCACGAGGAGACCCCGATGAACCTGCAAGAACTGACCGAACGCCTGCACCGCATCCGCGACACCAACGACTGGCGGGTGTTTCACAGCCCGAAGAACCTGGCCATGGCCGCCAGCGTCGAAATGGCCGAGTTGGTGGAGATCTTCCAGTGGCTGACCGAGGACGAGTCCCGCCGGCTGCCCGCCGACAAGCTCGCCCACGCCGGCCAGGAAGTCGGCGATATCGTCCTCTACCTGTTGCTGCTGTGCAGTGAGCTGGGACTGGACATGAACGAGGTGGTGCGGGCCAAGCTCGCCGACAGCGAGAGGCGCTTCGGCAAATGAACGACCGTCATTTCGATGAGCTGGCCAGCCGCTTCGCCGAGAAGATCTACGGCGGCGCCAAGGGCGCCATCCGCCTGGCGGTGCTCCAGGCCGACCTGGCCGAGGCCCTGCCCGACCGCCCCCTGCGGGTGCTCGATATCGGCGCGGGCCTCGGCCACATGGCCCTGTGGCTGGCCCAGCGCGGCCACCAGGTGACCCTTGCAGAACCCGCCGCGCCGATGCTCGACGGCGCCCGTGCGCGCTTCGCCGAGGCCGGCCAGCAGGCGACCTTCATCCAGGCGCCGTGGCAGGACCTGCTCGGCCAACTCACCGAACCCTACGACTTGGTGCTGTGCCACGCCGTGCTCGAATGGCTGGCCGAGCCCGAGAGCATCCTGCCGGTGCTGCACCAGCTGACCGCGCCGGGTGGCTGGCTGTCGCTGGCCTTCTACAACCGCGACGCGCTGGTCTACCGCAACCTGCTCAAGGGCCATTTCCGCAAGTTGCGGCACAATCGGCTGGCCGGCGAAAAGCAGAGCCTCACACCACAGAAACCACTTGATCCACGCCAGCTCAAGGCGCAACTTGAAGCTCTGTGGCAGGTCGAAAGCGAGAGCGGCGTACGGGTGTTCCACGACTACATGCCCAAAGAGTTCCAGGACAAGGCCGAGCTGCTCGACCTGCTGGAGATGGAACTGGCGCACCGCCGTCACCCCAGCTTCGCCGGCCTGGGCCGCTACCTGCACTGGATGTGCCGCCCCCACTGACCCGCTCGCCAGGAGGATCCATGCCGTATCGTCTGCTCTGCCTGGCCCTGCTCCCCTTCGCCCTGGCCGCCTGCCAGGGCAGCAACCCCTATGTCGCCAGCGGCAAGCCGCTGCCGCCGGCGCCGCCACAGGCCGCCAGTACCTTCGATGCCAGCGCCTACCCCGCGCCGACACGCGACTACGGCCGTTACCGCAGTTGGAGCTGGCGCAACAACCAGCCACCCGGGGGCCTGGCCAACGCGACGCCGGGCCAACTGGCCGACGCGGTGAGCGGTGCCCTCGACCAGCACGGCCTGCGCCCGGCACGCAATGCGCCCGCCGACCTGCTGGTGAGCGCCGACGTGCGTCTGGAGCGGCGCCTGCGCCAGGTGCGCGACTACGACTACGATCCCTACTACGGCCCCTACCCTTACGGCGGCGTCGGCTACGGCGGCTATCGCAACGGCTATGGCGGCTACGCAAGCGTGCCGATCGTGCGCACCTACGAAGTCGAGGTGATGGTGGTGCGCATCGACCTGTTCGATGCCCGCAACGGCCAGCCGGTGTGGAGCGCCAGCGCCGAAAGCGGCAGCGACAAGGACTCGCCGCGTGAGCGCGAAAGCGCCCTGCGCGAGTCAGTGAGCAAGGCGATGAGCGGCTATCCTCCCAGCTAACGTTCAACGGAGAACCACCATGTTGCGCCGTCTCGTTCTACTGTCCTTAGCCCTGCTGCTGGCCGCCTGTTCGAGCAACAACGTGCAGCACGATTTCGATGCCAGCCGCGACTTCGCCGCCTATCGCAGCTGGGCCTGGCAGGAACCGGGCCTGCAATATCGCCCGGACGATCCGCGGATCAAGAGCGACCTGACCGAGCAACGCATTCGCCAGGCGGTCTCCAACCAGCTCGACCAGCGCGGCCTGCGCCCGGTCCAGGGCAATGCCCGGGCGGATGTGAAGGTGCGCGCCTACCTGATCGTCGAGGACCGCCAGCAGCAGGTCACCACCAACTACGGCGGTGCCTGGGGTGGTTATTGGGGCGGTTACTGGGGCGGGCCGATGTACAACGAGACGCGCAGCGTCGACTACAAGGTGGCGACCATTCAGGTCGACCTGTTCGATGGCCGCGACGGCAAGCTGGTATGGCGCGGCAGCGCCGAGCAGATCATGAACAACTACCCGCCCAGCCCGCAGGAGCGCAATGCGGCGATCCAGAAGACCGTGACCCAGGTGCTGAGCAACTATCCGCCGCACTGAAGCCTGCGCGCCGCTCCCACAGAGATCGCGTGCAGCAGACAAGGCAACTTGCCATCACCTTGACTACACTCCTTGCACCGCCGCCGCGCTGCCGGGCCACAGGCCGGCAAAGGAGTGCCCGTGGTTCCCCGTTCCGCTGTGCGCCAACGCGGCGCGATCGGCCTGATGGCCGCGCTGACCATGGGCCTGGCCCTGGTGTTCATGCTCCTGACCGTTGACAGCGGCCGCCTCTACCTCGAACAACGCAAGCTGCAGCGCATCGCCGACATGGCCGCCCTGGAAGCCGCCGAGCACGGCGGCGTCTGCAGCGGCAGCGGCCCGCAGGCCTCCACCCTGGCCCGCACCGCGGCCACCCGCAACGGCCACTCGCCTCTCAACCCCCTGATTGCCAACTGCGGCTACCTGCGCACCGGCCTCGACAACCTGCGCACGTTCACCGCCGACAACGTGCGTCACGAGGCGATCAGGGTCGAGGTCAGCAACGTGGTGGTCACCAGCGTCGCTGGCGGGGTGTACGCGCTGGTCCAGGGTGGCGCCATCGCCCGCACCACCACCCTGCGTGCCAGCGCGGTGGCAGCCACCCCCGGGACGCCCCAGGCGCGGCTGAGCATCCGCACTACCCTGGCCACCGTCAACTCGACCCAGGGCTCGGTGCTCAACGCCCTGCTCAAGGCCCTGGGCGGCTCGGCGCAGCTCGATGTGCTGGGCTGGCAGGGCATCGCCAACACCCAGCTAAACCTGCTGAAGTACCTCGACCAACTGGCGGTGGACCTGCACCTGGATATCGGCGACTACCAGCAATTGCTCAACGCCGACACCAGCGCCACCGTCCTGCTGCAGGCCGCGGTCAAGGTGTTGCAGCAAAGCGGCGCCGCCGTCGATGTGATCACCAACCTGGGCAAGCTGGCGGCGGACCTGCCGGTGGGCGGCCTGCAACTGGGCGAGCTGCTCGACCTGCAGAACGGCACGGCCCAGGCTGGCCTGGACGCCAGCATCCAGCTGCTGCAACTGGTGCAAGGGGTGATCCAACTGGCGGCCAGCGAGAACGCCGTCAACGCCGACCTGCCGATCAATGTGCTCGGGCTGGTCAATGGCCGCGTGCAACTGCGGGTGATCGAGCCCCCGCAGATCTCGGCGGTGGGTGACCCGCGCACGGACGAGTTGCGCGTTCATACCGCCCAGATCCGCGCCCTGGTCTCCCTCGATTTGCCCCTGCTAAGCGGCATCGCCGGGCTGCTCAATGCGGTGCTGGACCTCGCGGCACCCTTGACCAACGTGCTCAACAACCTGCTCAGCCTGAACCTGCTGGGCACCGTGCAATCGTTGACCTGCGCCCTGGGCATTCCGTGCAAGGTCAGCGACATCAAGCTGCTGGACGGCCAGGTGCATATCGATATCGGCATCGAAGTCGCCGAAGGCAGCAGCCGCCTGCGCCCGGCACCGCCCGACAACTACACCTGTAGCCCGAAGAGCCTGACCACCCTCACCCAGCGCTCGGCGGCGAAAATCGCCATCGGCAGGTTCGATTCAACGGCGGACTTCCTCAGCAACGGCACCACCGTGGTAAAGGCCTTGCCAGTCATCGATATCGGCACCAATGTCTGCAGCCGCCTGCTGATCCTGCCGCCGTCCTGCGGCACGCGGTTGCCCTACGCCGGCGGTGGCATCGGCCTGCGGGTGGACAGCAAGCTGCTGGGCAGTGGCCCAGTGGAAAAGACCCTGCTGTTCAGCGGTGCCCATGCCCCGACCGAAATCGGCCAGGAACCGGCCTACCAACCCATGGACAGCGACCAGGCGCAGGTGGTGGCGAGTCTGTCCGACACCCTGGCGGGCATCCACCTGGAAGCCTACAGGCCCACCGGCAATGGCGGCCTCGGCCAGGTGCTGGTGCTCACCGCCGGGCTGCTGGACGGGGTGAAGAACATCCTCGAGCCGGTCATCAAGAACCTGCTCAGCCCCCTGCTTGATCCCCTGGTCAACGGCTTGCTAAAGGTGCTGGGTATCGACCTGCTCGACGCCCAGGTCGGCACCAACCTCAGCTGCGCCAGCGGCCACGCTCAACTGGTGCTGTGAAGGGGCAGTTCGACCCGCAAGCACGCGCCCTCGACGCCGTTGTCCACGCTCAGGCGGCCGCCCATCTGGCTGACGATGCCATGGCTGACCGACAAGCCCAGCCCGGTGCCGACCCCGGCCGACTTGGTGGTGAAGAAGGGTTCGAAGATCCGCTCGTGCAGCTGCGGATCGATCCCGCCGGCGTTGTCCTCCACCAGCAACCACAGGCACCCGCCATGCAGCGTCTGGCGTACCCGGATCCACGGCTGCGCCACCTGCTTTTCCAGCAAGGCGTCACGGGCATTGACCATCAGGTTGATCAGCACCTGTTCCAGCTGATCCTGATGCCCGAGCACCTGGGCCAAGGCCTCGGGCGGTTCCAGGCGCAGTGTCACGCCCTTGCCGCGCAGGCCTTCCTCTAGCAACGCCTGGGCGCCTTGCACCGCGGCCCAGGCGGCGAAGCGCTCGCGCTCGACCGCCGAGCGCCGGCCATACACCCGCATATGGTCGACCAGCCGGGCGGCGCGCTCGACCTGGGCCTCGATACGGCGCAGCTTGTCTTCCAGATAAACAGGATCGGCAGCGCCGTTCTCCAGACGCTTGAGGGTGTTGACCACCGCCATGCGCATGACGTTGAGCGGCTGGTTGATCTCGTGCAACAAACCGGTGGCCAGCTCGCCCAGGGTCGCCATCTTCGCGCCCT
The DNA here is from genome assembly GCF_057480795.1 of Pseudomonas sp. P110(2024). Classification (NCBI taxonomy): domain Bacteria; kingdom Pseudomonadati; phylum Pseudomonadota; class Gammaproteobacteria; order Pseudomonadales; family Pseudomonadaceae; genus Pseudomonas; species Pseudomonas sp. P110(2024). Next base: position 84,588 of record NZ_JBLIYT010000018.1, on the reverse strand, counting down.
GCAGCAGTTGCTGCTGGCTGCGCCGCACTTCGGTGTTGTCGCGGCCCACGGCCTGGACCTCCAGCAGGTTGCCCTCGGCATCGAACAACCCACGGTCGGCCCAGACCCACCAGGCATGCTCGCGGCCGGGCAGTTGCAGGCAGATCTCCGCGCTGCTCACCGGCTGCTCCGGCGTCAGCGCCCGCAGGCGCAGGAGGAAGGCCTCGCGCTGGCCGGCGGACAACCATTGCCCGAGGTCCGCGCCCTGCAACTGCCCGGGCGTGCAGCCCAGGTAGTCGGCCAAGGGCCGATTGCCGAACAGCACGGTCAGGTCCGGGCGATAACGGCAGATCATCGCCGGCGAGTCTTCCACCAGCACGCGGTAGCGCTCCTCGCTCTGGCGCATGCGCTCGGCAGCTTCCGTGGCCTCGCTGACGTCCAGCCACAGGCCGACCACCTCCAGCGGCTGGCCGAGGTCGTCACGCAGCAGGCGGGCTTCGTCAAGCATCCAGTGATAGCCGCCAAGGTGATCGCGCAGGCGATAGCGGCAGCGTACCTGGCCATCGCGCAACAGACCGCGGGTGCGCTCCAGCCACAGCGGACGGTCGTCCGGATGCACCGCCAGGCCCGGCTGGCGCGCCTGCTCGCTATCGGCCGCCCAGCCGAGCAACGGCGCCAGGCTGGCGCTGTAGAAGTCGCTGTGCAGCGCGCCTTCGGCATAGCGCTGCACGTAGATCACCGCGGGCGAGCGGGCGATGAGGTTCTCCAGCCGCGCACGGGCCGCGCCGGCCTGCTGCTCCTGGGCCTTGAGGGCGCTGATATCGAGCAGGAAGCCGCGCAGTTGGCCGGCCTGGCCCTGGCCGGCCCAATGGAACCAGCGCGGCGGCGCCTGGGGATCGTGACCCGGCAGGCGCACGCTGAGGCTCAGCGCCTGCCCGTCACGGGCCTGGTCCAGGGCCAGTTGCGCCGGCTCGCGGTCCGCCGGGTGCAGGCGGGCGAGCCATTGGCCAAGGCTGACCCGATTCGCCAGCCCGAGGGTCGCGGCCAGGGCCGGGTCCAGCTGCAGCTCGCCGTGCGCCGGCCACTCCCACCATCCCGCGCCCAGTTGGCGCTGCAGGTCATCGAGGTGATGGGCCTGGTGCTGCAGTTGCTGGCGGCGATGGCGCACCAGCAGCGGCTCGGTCAAGGTCCGTACGAGCGCCAGGGCCATGTCGACCGCAGGCGCCTGCCGCGCCCCGGCGCACAGCACCCAGGCCTCGGCCTCCAGGCCCTGACGATAGGGCACCAGGAACAACGACGCAGCACCGCACAGGGCAAGCAGCTCGGGGTCGTCATCGACCTCGACCAGGGTATGGGCCGGCCAGCGGTCCAGGCGCTCACGCAGCCTGCGATCGTCGGGCCAGGGCCAGGTCTCGTCGCTGCTGGCGTAGTGGCGCCAGCCTCCTGGTTCGCGCAGCATCAGCCGCAACGCGGCCGCCTGCCAGTGCTCGGCCAGGCTGTGCAACTGTTCGCGGGCCGTCTGTAGCAGGCGCTCGCTGCCACATTCGCGCAGGGCGTGTCCGATCTCGCCGAGCAAGGGGCGCTGGCGGTCCCAGCGCTGCTCGCGCAGCAGGTCACCGATGTCGAAAAGCTGCAGCATCCAGCCCTGTTCGTGGCGCTGCAGCCAGCCACGGGTGTGCAGCGCATGGCCCATGACGGTGTGAAAATCCAGGTCCAGGGGCTGGCCCTGCCAGTCGGCGGGCTGCCCTTCGAGCACCAGCCAGCTGTGACGCTCCAGATAATCGTGCACCCGCGCGCCCGCCTGAGCGGGAAGTGCCAGCAGGCTGCGCAGCGGACCGGCCAGACGCAACACCCGCGCCTGGTCGTCGAGCCACAGCTGCAGACCGATGGCCGGCGTCACCTCGGACGTCTGGGCCGGGACCGGCGCGGCGAACCAGCGATCGAACAGGCCACCACTCACAGTTGCAGGCTCGCCTGGGCCTGCAGCCGCGCGGGCAGCTTCGGTACGTCACCGACCACCGGCAGCACCAGGGTCGGCAGCACCCGCGTCAGGCGCGAGCGCGGGTAGTCGATCACCACCGTGAGCACCTTGTCCACACCGACGGTGACCCGGGTGTCAGTGAGCACGTTGAATCCCAGCGCGCTGGGCATCCACGCCAACTGCTGGCCGATCACCTGGCGGGCCAGCCCCTGCACGTCCAGCTCGTAGGTCTGGCTGGCGGGGTCCACGGCCACGCAGCGACGCACCGCCTCGCTGCTGGCCTGGTTGAACGACTGCAGCATCAGCATCGGCAAGGCGTAGCTGACCAGCCCGTAGAACACCGCGAAAAACACCATGAATACCGCGACAAACTCGATGGCTGCCGCGCCTTTTTGCTGTCCCGCCGGGCTTGCTTTCATGATCGCGTCTACCCTGACTGTGAGACCTGTCTGAAAGCATAGAACCGTTCAACGAATAGGGATGGCAATTTGCCAATGCAAAGCATTGTTCTCCTGATGTGGCTTGCCTTGTGCACCGAACAAGATGTCCGTGAACGGCAAATCTCCAACGCCCTGACCCTCGGGGTCGCGGCGTGCGCCCTGGCCTGGCTGTTCGCCACCGGACGCAGCTGGATCGGCGCCGACGCAAGCGAAGCCGGCTGGGCCCTGGCCATCGTCATGCTGCTCACCCTGCCCGGCTACATGCTCGGCCGCTTCGGCGCCGGCGACGTCAAGCTGATGGGCGCCCTGGCCCTGGCCACCAGCCCGCAATACGTGCTCGGCACCTTCATCGGCGCCGGGGTCACCGTGCTCGCCTGGATGTTCGGCCGGCGGCGTCTGTGGACCCTGCTCAATCCCAAGGTGAAAAAGCGCCTGCAGGCGCTGGCCGAACAGGTCGGCGACAAGCAGCCCTTTGCCCCGTATGTGCTGGCCGGCTTCCTGTTGACGGCCGTCTGGATCCAATAACCGACCGCTGGGTCGCTTCCATGAGCTAGATGCATGTACATAATTGCAAAGTGCGACTACTTTTCTACCTGCCAGAGCCTCTGGCCCGGGAGCAGAGCCGATACAACAGGGAGTTGATCGTGAACAAGTCCGTCAGTGAGGTGAAAGTGCTGGTAGTCGACGACCAGCCAGTGATCGTCGAAGAGTTGTGCGAATTTCTCGAAAGCGAGGGCTACCGTTGCGTCCCCGCCCATTCCACCGGCCAGGCCATCGACTGCTTCAAGGCCGACGAGACCATCGGCCTGATCCTGTGCGACCTGCACATGCCCGAGCGCGATGGCATCGAGCTGGTCCGCACCCTCAAGCAAAACGCAGGGCCGCAGCGCATGTTCGAGGCGATCATGCTGACCGGCCGCGCCGACAAGCAGGACGTGATCCGCGCCCTGCGCGAGGGCTTCGCCGACTACTACCAGAAGCCCATGGACCTCGACGAACTGCTCGAAGGCGTGCGCCGCCAGGAAGCGGCGCTGCTCGAACGGCGCCGCAACTTCCGCGAGCTGGGCAGCCTCAACCAGCGTCTGCAGGAGTTGGCCGAGTCCATCGATGATCTCTACCAGGACCTGGAAAAAGCCCGTGGCCAGGGCACCCACCGTCGCGCCAGCGATGCCGAGGACGGCGAGGCGGAGCTGCCCGCCGCCTTCGAGAAGCTGTCACCGCGCCAGCTTGAAGTGGCCCGGCTGGTAAGCAAGGGCAAGACCAACTACCAGATCGCCTGCGAGCTGGGCATCACCGAGAACACAGTGAAGCTGTACGTGTCGCAGGTGCTGCGCCTGACCCACATGCACAACCGCACGCAGTTGGCGCTGGCGTTGACTCCGCGTTCGTCGCCGGTGCATCAGCGGTTTACCACGCACTGACCTTGTGAATACCGCTCCTACACGATCGTGCCACAGCTTCAAGTGCTCAATTGTTCGACGAACTGATCTTGGTCCAGCGGTAGAAATCCGGAATCGCGTACTTGTAGCTGTCCAGCCAACGCTGCATGGCCTGGTCGCGTTCCTTGTCGGTCTGTTCCTGGCGCACGCTGGAGGCCTGGCGATTGCTCGCCTGTACCTGCAGCAGGGCCTCGGTGGCGGTCTGTGGGCGTGGCTGGCGCACAGGTTCTTCGGCCTGCGCCAGCAGCGGTGCGGCCAGGCAGGCCAGGACAATCCAGGGCTTGAACATGATCACCTCCCGATCAGTTGATGGCCGCGGCCGAAGACTCGGTCGCCGCCAGTGGGCCGCGCCCGTTGGACCTGATGCGCTGGGCCCGGGCCTGGGCCTCGGCGAATTGCTCGGGCTTCAGGCGCAGGCGATTGACCAAATCTTCCGCCTGCCGCCAGTTGTCCTGCACCAGCGACAGGGTCACCAGGTTCACCGCTGGCAGCGGGTTGTCGTCCTTGAGCTCGATGGCGGTGAGGAACTCGAAGCGCGCCTGTTCGTGGTTGCCCAGGTTCATCTGCACCACGCCCAGGTCGTTGCGCACCTTCTCGTCGGTTGGCGCCAGGCGTACCGCCCGCTGCAGGTTGCGCAAGGCCTGGACGTCATCGCCACGGGCCGAAGCCAGCTGGCCCAGGCCGTGCTCGCCCTCGGCGGCCAGGCAGCCGCCGAGCAGGCTGCGGTAGAGCGGCTCGGCCTCGCCGCGCCCGAGCTGGCGCAGTACCTTGGCCTTGCGCAGGCGGACCTGGTCGAGGGTGTCAGGCAGCTGTTCCAGGTGGGCCAGGCCCGCGTGCGGGCGGCCTTCGCTGATCATCTGGTCGGCCATGTCCAGGCTCAGTTGCTGGTCGGCATCGGGCTTGCCACAGGTGCCACCGCCGAGCAGACGGGCCAGGCCTTCGGGGGGCTGGCCGGCGCAACCGGTGAGCAGCAACAGGCCGATCAACGTCAGGATCGCTTTCATATCCATTTATCCCCTCATGAGCCCAAGGCCCGCGCCAGCGCGGAAAAACCTGGCCCGGCCAGGACGATCAGCAACGCCGGGAACAGGAACACCATCATCACCGCCGACATCTTCGCCGACATCTTCGACACCCGTTCCTGCAGGCCGGTCAGGCGCCGGTCGTCAAGCAACTCCTTGAGCGCCAGCAGCGACTTCATCGAGCCACTGCCCTGCACCAGCAGTTGCTGGAGAATGACGCAGGTGTCGATCAACTCGTCCACCGCCAGCAGGCGCGCGGTCTTTTCCAGCTCCGGTCCCAGGGCCAGGCCTGAGTCGACTCGCTGCAGGACCAGGCGCAATTCGTCACTGATGTTCGGTACCAGGCTGCAGCCTTCATGGGCCAGCACCCGCAGGGCCTGCTCCACCGCCAGCCCGGTTTCAAAGAGGATGCGCAGCAGCGGGATCAGCAGGCTCACCTCTTGGGCGATCTGCCGCTGGCGCCGCGCCGCCGCCAACACCAGCAAGCGCTTGGGCAGCAGGTAGCCCCCACCCATCGCGCAGAGCACCAGCACGCCCCAGTGCCCGCGGTTTTCCCCGGGCAAGCCATGGCCTAGCAGCAGCGCCACGCCCACCGCCAGCAGCGGCAAGCCCAACTGCACGGCGGCGAACAACGCCCGTTGCCGGCTGCGCCGCCAGCCCAGGCGATCGAGCAGCGCCTGGGTCTCGCCATCCAGCCGTTGCAGGCGCCGTCCCAGCGGGCTGCTGCCCAGCCACTGCAGCCAGTCGCCGAGCCGCTCGTCACGGACCAGCCGTCCCTGCAGGCGTCGCGCCACCCGCTGCCGGGCCCGCCATTGCTGGCCGACCTGCAAGGCCAGCAGCACGAACGCGGCAAACAAGAACAGCGCGCAAAGCAACAAGGCCATACTTACAGGCTCCTCATCATGCGCCACAGCACCAGGCAGCCGACGGCCTGCAGGGCGAAGGCGAACAGCAGCATCAGTTGCCCACTGCGGTCGTGCCACATGGCCAACAGATAGGTGGGATTGGCAAACAGGAAGTAGCCGACCATGGCCAACGGCAGCGCGCCGAGGATCCACGCGGTAATGCGTGTTTCGCCGGTCATGGCGCGCAGTTGCCGGTCGCCCTGCTCGTGTTCGCGAATCAGCTTGATCAGGTTCTCCATCAGCTCGCTGGCATTGCCGCCGTGACGCTGGTTGATGCGCAGCCCGAGGGCGAACATGCGCAGTTCGGCCTGGCCATAGAGTTCGGCGAATTCATTGACCGCATCCTCCAGCGGCACACCCAGTTGCACGTTGCGCCGTACCCTCAGCATCGCCGAGCGCAGCGGCTCGCGAGTACTGTCGACGCCGCCGAGCACCGCCTCGTTCAGGGTGCGACCGGCCTTGAGGCTGCGCACGCTGTAGTCGAGCAGGCCAGGCAGTTGCTGGACGATCTGCTGCAGGCGCCGCCGGCAGCGCCAGGCCAGGAAGAAATGGCCGAACAGCGGCAGGCCGAACAGCACCATCGACGCCACCACCCAGCCCGCCACCAGGCCGGCGAGCACGGTCAGCGCCAACCAGGCGAACAGCCACGGCCTGGGGGAAAATTCGGCATGGGCCAGGCCCGCCCGCTGCAGCAACGGGTCGAGCCAGTCGCGCCGGGCATTGCCGCTGCGCACGGCGCGGTAGGCCCGGCCCAGGCGTTCGAGGATGCGCTCCTCGCCACGCTTGTACAGGCCCAGGCGCAACAGCAGCAGCGCCATGCCCAGGCACAAGGGCGACAGCGCCAGCAGCAGCGGGCCCATCACAGCACGCCCTCGTGGCGCAGCTTGTTTCCCGCGGGGTTCGGCGCCTCGCGCAAGAAACCGTCGCCGCTGCGCCGGTCGAGGCGGAACAGGGTGTTCGTCACATACACATCATCGCGCACGCCGACCACTTCCAGCACCTCGCTGACGCAGCGCCGGCCATCGGCCAGTCGGGTCAGCTGGATCACCACGTCCAGCGCCGCGCAGATCATCTGCCGCAGGGTTTTCTCGGCCACCTGCCGGCCGGTCAGGCCGACCAGGGTCTCCAGGCGCAGCAGCGCGTCCTGGGCAGTGTTGGCGTGCACCGTGCTCATCGAACCGTCGTGGCCGGTGTTCATCGCGGTCATCACATCGAGCACCTCGGCGCCGCGGATCTCGCCGAGGATGATGCGGTCGGGGCGCATGCGCAGGGCGTTGCGGATCAGCTCGCTGGCCTTGATCTCGCCATGGCCTTCGGCATTTGGCGGGCGGGTCTCCAGGCGTACCACATGCGGGTGATGCAGTTGCAGCTCGGCCACATCCTCAATGGTCACCAGACGTTCCTGGGGCGCGATCATCTGGCTGAGGATGTTGAGCAAGGTGGTCTTGCCGGTGCCGGTGCCGCCGCTGACCAGGATGTTGCAACGTCGGCCCACGGCGCGTTCGAGGAAGTCGTAGATCGGCTGGTCGATGGCCCGGGTGGCCAGCAGGTCGGCGCTCTTGAGCATGTCCTGGCGGAACTTGCGGATCGACAGGCATGGCCCGTCCAGGGCCACCGGCGGGATGATCGCGTTGACCCGGCTGCCGTCGGGCATGCGCGCGTCGACCATCGGCGACGACTCGTCCAGGCGCCGCCCGAGGGGCGCAAGGATGCGCTGCATCACCCGCTCGACATGATGCGCGTCGATGAAGCGCAAGTCGGTTTGTTGCAACAGCCCCGCCCGCTCGACAAACACCCGGTACGGGCCGTTGACCAGGATCTCGGTGACGCTCGGATCGCGCAGCAGCACCTCCAGCGGGCCGTAGCCGGTCAGCTCGTCGACGATCTCCTCGGCCAGTCGCTCCATCTCGTAGCGCGACAGGGCCAGGCGCAGGCGCGCCACATAGTCGCCCACCTGTTCCAGGACGAACTGCGCCAGCACCGGTCGCGCCCCTTCGAGCAGGTTGCGGCCGCTGTCCTCGATGGCGTCGATGACGTGCCGGTGCAGCGCGCGCTTGAGCACCTGCGGATCGCTGGCCGCATGGCGCGGCCCGCCAAAGGGTTCTTCGTTGCTCATCGGTTGCCCCACAGCCGGTTGAGCCAGCCCTGGCCTGCCGGCGCCAGGTTTTCCGAGCGCTGCGCCAGGCGCTCGCCCAGGCCGCGCAGGGCCTGGGTCAGGCCTTCGCGCGGAGCCAGCTCGAACAGGCTCAAGCCCTGGTTCTTGGCGTTCAGGCGCACCTCCGGGCTGTAGGGCATGACCTTGAGCAAGGCCAGCCCGTAGCGTTTGGCCAGGGCGTCGGCATCCGGCGCCACATGGCGCAGGTAGCGGTCCACCAGCAGGCTGGCGTGTTCGAGCTTGATGCCGCGGTCGCGCCACTGTTCGAGCACATCCAGGTTGCGCCGGCAGTCGATGATGTTCTGGTCGGTGTAGACGATCAGCTTGTCGCAGTGGCTGACGATGGTGCGCAGGGCCTCGCTGTCGGCCTGGCCGGTGAGGTTCACGACGATGTGCTGGAAGTGCTGGCGCAAGGCGCTGAGCAGCATGTACAGCTCGGCGGCGCTGGACTGTGCCAGGGCTTCGTCGTTGTCGGCATAGGCCAGGATGCGCAAGCCGCCCTTGTCGCGGGTGAAGGCGCTGTCGATCAGGGTCGCGTCGAGCCGACGCAGGTGACGCAGGGCGTCGCCGAAATGAAACGAGGCCTCCAGGCCCAATAGGGCCAGGCTGTCGCCCCGGGGCAGGCCGAGATCAAGCAGCAGAGTCTGCTGGCCGCTCTCCTGCACCACCCGCGCCAGGTGCGTGGTGAGCAGCGCGCCGTCGGCGCCGCGCTGGGTGCCGAAGAGCACGGTCAGGCCGCCCAGGCTGGGGTTGCTGGTGGCCGTCGGCAGGCGCTTGCCCAGGCGCCGCACCAACCCCGCCACCTCGCTGGCCCGCGAACCATAGGCGACGAAGTCGCGGGCGCCGGCGCGCATGGCGTGCAGCACCAGCTGGTTGTCCATGCCGTCGCCGAGGGCGACGATGGCCAGCATCGGCTTGGCTTCGAGCATGCCCTCGATCAGCGCGCACTGGCCGATCAACTGCTCGCGGTCCAGGCCGATGAACACCAGGTTGCTGAAGGTCATGTCGACCAGCGCCAGCAGCTCGTCGAGGTTCGGGCTGCTGGCGCCGATCACCTGCCCCAGCGGCGCCAGCGCGCCCTGCAGCCAGTGCAGGTCCTCGTCGGTGCGGGTCAGGGCCAGGTAGGTCTGGTTCAGGCTTTCGTTCATTGGGACAACCCGCCACGGCCTTCGAAGTTGCCGTTTTCCATGAAGAACAGGCGGCCCCAGCTGGGGTCGTAGGTGCGCAACGCCTCGCCCGGCAGTTCCGGCAGGCGCGCATTGGCGGCCAGCGGCTGGACCAGGTGCGGGGTGACGATCATCAACAGCTCGGTCTCCTCGCGATTGAGCGCCGACTGGCGGAAGAACGCACCGATGATCGGCAGGTTGCCCAGGCCCGGCATCTTGTCCACGTTCGAACGCACGTTGCTGCTGATCAGGCCACTGATGATGAAGCTCTCGCCATCGGCCAGGGAAATGCTGGTATCGGTACGCCGCACGCTGAGCCCCGGCACCCGGGTGCCGGCGATGACCACCGAATTGTTGAAGTCCAGCTCGCTGACCTCGGGGGCGACCTTCAGGGTGATGCGGTTGCGGCTGACCACCGTGGGGGTCAGCGCCAGGCGCACGCCGAACTCCTTGTACTCGATCGACACGTTGTCGCTGCCGCTGCTGGGCACCGGGATGGGGATCTCGCCACCGGCCAGGAAACTTGCGGTCAGCCCGCTCAGCACGGTGAGGCTGGGGCGCGCCAGGGTATAGGCGAAACCGCTGTTCTCCAGGGCGTTGATCATTGCCAGGAAGCGGCTGCTGCCGCCGCCCCAGACAATGTTGAAGACGCTGTTGTCGAGGGGGATGCCGGGCCGGGCGTCGGCGTAGTTGGCCGAGCTCGGCACGCTGGCGGTGCTCGGCACGTAGCCCGGGCGCACCACCGTGTCGGGCACGGTGCCGGGCGAGCCGATCAGGCTGTTGTTCGAGCCCTTGAAGAACAACCGCGCCCCGGCCTCCTTGTACTTGAGGCGGCGCACTTCGACGAAGCGGATATCAGCCTGCACCTGCACCGGCAGGTCCTCCTGGGCGGAGGGCAGTTGCGCCGTTTCCGTCATGTCGGCGCTGGCCCGGCCCTTGACAAACAACATGGCCCGGTGCGGCTGCGCGGTGCAGTCGGTCCACAGCATCAGGCTGGTGGTGCCCTGCCCCACCGCCGTCAGCAGCACGGCGCGCTCGCCGCTGGGCTGCACATCGGCCACCTTGGGCTCGCCCACCGCGGCCCGGGTGATGGCCACCGGCAGGCGCAGTTCCTGCTGCAAGCCCTGGTCCATCTCGATCACCGACGGCAACTGGCCGAACGCGGCGCAACCCTTGGCCGCCGCCTGCGCAGTCGGCGCCAGCAGGGCCAGGACCAGCAGCGCCGGGACCAGCCATCCGCCTCGTGGAGTAACACGCAAAGAAATACGCATGGATCGCATCCTTGCCGGTTCAGGGAGTCTTGTTGTTATCGCCGTTCTGGGCGCCGCGAATGATCTGCATCGCTGGGGCGCCAGCCGCGGCGGCGGCCGCCTGGCTGGCCAGGGGCACCTGGGACAGCTGGCTGAAGCGATAGAGGTCGCGGTTGGCACTCTGCAACTGCGGGCTGGCGTCCTGGCCGGACCAGTAGGCCGCCAGCAGTGGCTCCTCGGCGCTGCGCACCGCCAGGCGCAAGGTCCCGGCCTGGGCCGCCAGCATCAGCCGGCTGGCCAGGGCTTCTGGCACGGCCAGGCCCACGGTGCGGGTGGTGTTGCTGTTCAGCGATTGCTGGTCGCGACGGGCCTTCTGCTCTTCGGCTGTCTGCGCCGGACGCCCGTCGTTGGCCAGGCCGGTCTGCTGGTCGACGCTGAGCACGCGCAGGGCCGGCAGCACCACCTGGGCGGAGGACTGCGGGTTGTTGTTCTCCTCGCGCAGAAACAGCAGCACGTCGACGAAGTCACCCGGGCGCAACTGCCCGGCGGCGCCGATCACATCGTCGACGGCCACCGCCACGGCGCGCTCGTGGGGGCGGATCATCCGCGCCAGCGGTCCGCCGGCCTGGAAGCTCGACTCCTCCAGCCAACTGCCTGCCGCCAGGGGCCGGATGCTGCGGCGCCCGAGCACCTGGTCGAGTTGCTGGAAGGCGCCGGCCGGCACCACCTGCAGGCGTTCGACCAGCACATCGTCCTCGCTCAAGGGGGTGTTGGCCGGCACCGCCCTGCGCAACACCACGATGGGCGAGCGCGGCGGCTCGGGAGGGGCGACGGGGACGGGCGCGGCGGGGATCGCCGCTTCGCTCGGAGGCGCCAATGGCGCTGGCGCGGGCTCGGCCGGGCGGCTCAAACGCAGGCCCCAGTACCCGGCGAGCAAGGCCGCGATCAGGAACAGGCCGGCGAGGATCATGGTCAGGCGACTGCTCATCTGCGCTCTCCCCCCACGCCTGGGACCAATGATGGCAAAAGGTAACTATTTCGCTATTGGACGGTAGCTGAGCCGCCATCTTTCGCCATTACCTGCACCGCATTTTTAGAGCCATGAAATTGACGCGTCGGCAAAACAAAAACTTAGCATCGCCAATTACAACCAATACTTTTGGATTAATGCCTTCTTACATTTGCAGGTCGCCACAGCTTGGCAATGCTCTGATGGCAAAGGGGTATCACTTATCAAGCCCCGCCGACCGGCGCCCATCGAGCGCAAGGAGTAGTGCCATGCTGCTGCAACAAATCCTCATCCATGTAAGGGCTTTCCTCCAGCGCAAGGACGGCGCCTCCGGTATCGAATACGCCGTGATCGCGGCCATGGTGGCGGTGGTGCTGGCCGGCTTCGTCACGCCGATCTCGACCGAGGTATCGGCCATCATGACCACCATCAAGACCGCGATCACCCAGTGACCGCAGCACCTGCATGACGTGTAGTCCCACTGCCTGGAGCCGACCATGCCGACCTCTTCCTTGCGTCAACAGATCCTGCTGGTGGACGACGAGGAAGAGGCCCTTCTGGAACTGGCCGAGCTGCTGGAGAACGAGGGCTTCTGTTGCCACACCGCCACCTCGGTGCGCTGCGCCCTGCAGCAATTGACCCGCCACCCCGATGTCGCCCTGGTAATCACCGACCTGCGCATGCCCGAGGAAAGCGGCCTGGGCCTGGTGCAGCGCCTGCGTGAGCACACCGCGCGCCAGCACCTGCCGGTGATCGTGATGTCCGGGCATGCCGACATGGACGATGTCAGCGACCTGCTGCGGCTGCAGGTGCTCGACCTGTTCCGCAAGCCGATCTACCACGCACGGCTACTCGAGACGCTGGAGAACCTGTTTCCCAAGCCATTGATGCAGGCCGTCAAATAGCTTGCGCGCTCCTACAGCTGATAACTGAAACTGAGGTTCAGCCGTGGCCGCCGGTTGAAGCTGTCCAGGGCGATGTCCGACATCGGCTTGGCCACCTCGACCGCGATGTTGTAGTAGCGCATATCGCCGAACCGCAGCCCCAGCGCCGCCGATGACATCTTCGTGTCCTCCACGTCCAGCGCGTTGAACCAGGCCCGCGCCGTGTCGAGTGCCACGTACGGCTGCACGACCTTGAGCCAGGCGCCGTCACGCCGGAAGCTGTAGTTGAGCTCGTAGGCCAACCCCCAGCCCTTGTCGCCCGAGCCCTGGTCGCTGGGGTAACCCCGCCCGAAGTTCTGCCCGCCGAACACCGCCCGTTCGCTGTCGGGCAGGCTGTCGTTGCTCCAGTAGGCTGCCGCCGAGGCCACACCCTGCCAGTTGTCGGTGAAGTTGTCGCTCTGCACCCCCGATACCCGCAGGCGCAGGAAGTCCAGGTCGTAGTCGGCATTGGTGCTGGCCCCCAGGCGGTCAAGGCCCTGGTAGACACCGGCACTGAGGATGCGCAGGCGCCGTGCCTCGGCCTTGCGCCAGTCCCCTTCGAAGGACAGCGCACGAATATCGGTCTGGCTGTCCAGGCGCAACGGAAAGCCCACCACCTGGTAGTCGATGCGGTCGTTGACCACGTAGAAGCGCCCGACCACCTCCAACCATTCGCTGGGCGAGGCGATCAATGTCTGGCTGATGCCCATCGAGTAGCGATCGTTCTCGCGGTGCTGGGTCAGGTCGATGCCGTTGTCCAGGCGGATGCGCGCCTTGGGATCGCTGCGGTAGCGCGAGGCCGACAGCAGCAGCTTCGAGCCCTCGGCATCGAGGAACTGGCTGTAGTCGAGGCGGTAGTAATGCTCCTTGTCTTCGCCGGGCGGCACCAGCACGCTGGCGCTCAGTTGCTCGGCAAAACGCGTTTGCGCGTTGCTGCTGGCGCCGATCAACGCCTGCAGGTCGTCGCGGCTGCCGTCGTTGAGGCTCAGGGTGGTCGTGATCGGTTTGCGCGAGACCTCGGCCAGGAGCCGGGTCGCGCCATCGGTGGTGGCCGGGGGCGGCACCTGGGCCTGGAAGGTCACCCCGGGGATGCGCCCGGCCAGGCTGGTGTAGCGCTCGAAGCTCTCACGGGTCAGCGGACGCTCGGCCTTGAGGCGGTCCATCAACTGGTCCAGGTAGGCGCGCGCCGCGCCGATATCGCCCTGTACCTGATAGTCGTGGATGTAGCCTTCCACCAAAACCACCCGCACCCGACCATCGGCGAAGTCCTGGGGCGGCAGGTAGGCGTACGAAAGCAAGTACCCGTCTTGCTGGTAGCGTTGGGTCAGGCGACGGGTGACCTCGATCAGCTCGGCGAGTGTCACCTCACGGCCAATCAACGGCTGGAAATGCTCACGCAGGTCGCTCAATGGATAGACGGTGCCGCCTTCGAAGCGCACCTTGCGCACCGCCACCTGCGTGCTCATCAACAGCGGCGATTGGCGCGCGCTGTCCACGGTGGGCACGTGCAGGCCGGCGGGGCCGGGGCGATAGGCATCCACCGGCAGGTTCGGCGTGGGCAGGCGGCGCTCGGTCTCGTTGCTGTTGAGAAAACTCGGCAGGGGTTCGGCCCGGGCCAGGCTGGCCACGGACAGCGCCAGCATCGTCACCAGCAATCGGCGCATTCGGACACTCCATGATCCAAGGGTGACAGGGTGACCGACCGGCGCACGGCGCACCGGTCGGCCTCACTCACCTTTAGCGTAGCCCGTCGCGTCAGCGCTGCCCGCCTGCCAGGGCGCCGGTCAAGCCACCCAGGGCGCCGCCGAGACCGCTGCCCTGTGCGCCATTGGCGTTGACCAGGGTGCCGGCCTGGCCGACCGTTGCGCCCACCGCCGTCACCGTTGCGCCCAGCTGGCTGACCGTCGGGTTGGCCGTGGCGCCGGTCAATTGCGTGCCGACGGTACCCACCGCGCCACCCACCTGGTTCAGCAACCCGGCCACCGGCGCTCCCGCGCCCGTGCTGGCACCGATCTGCTGGGTCACGCTGGACACACCGGCGACCACCGGACTGAGTCCGCTGCCCACCTGCTGGGTGAGTGCCGCGGCAGGAGCACCTGCCGCCGTGTTGGTCACGCCGTTGCCGCCGAGCACCGGGCCCAGGCTGGCAACGCTGTTGCCCGCCTGCACCACGTTGCCGCCGATACCGCCAACCGTCGGGCTGCCAATACTCGCGGCCAAGCCACTACCGGCACCTGCCACCACCCCACCAGCGGTTTCCAGCAGCCCGGTACGCGCGCCGCCGGTGACCGGCGCCAGCCCGCTGGCGGTGCTCACGGTGGTGCCGGTATTGGCGACTGCCTGCCCAAGCGTGGTGCCCAGTGGATTGCCCGAACCCGCCAGTTGCTGGCCGGCCTGGTTCAGGACCGTGCCGGTTTGATTCAACGCCTGGTTGAGCGGGCCGGCGAGCCCGGTCTGCCGGGTGACGTTGGCCGTGGTGTTTTCCACCAGCGAGACCACCGGCACCAGGGCATCACTCGCGCCTTGGGTCGCACCGGCCAGCGGACCGCTGGTGCCGACCGGCGAGAGCGTGTTGCCAAGCATGGTCACCGCCTGGCCGACCCGGTCGACACCCTGCCCGGCCCCGGCGACCAGCTGGTTGACCACCGGCACTTGCTCGACCGGCCCGTTGCTGGCCAGTCCGGTCACGCCCTGGCCAAGGCCAGAGACCCCCGTGCCCAGGTCGGCGGTTGCCGCGCCGACCACGCCGACCGTGGTACCCACGGCATTGTTGCCAGTGCCCAGTTGCCCCAGGCCGTCGCTCAAGCCGCTGCCGACACTGTCCACCGCGTTGCCGGCGGACGAGACCAGCGCGCCCACACCGCCGGTCAGCGAGGTATCGCCGGCGATGGGCAGCGAGCCGATCACCTGGCCCAGGTTGCTCACGCCGTCACCGACACCGGAGACGGTGTTGCCCAGTTGATCGACCACCTGGCCGGTGACCAGGGCGGTAGGGGTCGTGCCACCGCCCGTGCCGCCATCGCCGCCGCCGGGCGTGGTGCCGCCGCCGGAGCCGCCGCTGCCCCCACCCGTGCCTGCGCTGCCATCGCCCGGGGTGCTGCCACCACCGGTGCCCGTGCCACCGCCACCGGCCCCGCCGCCCGAGTCTCCAGCACCCGCACCGGTGCCTGCGCCCGTACCGCCGTCGGCCGAGGAACCATCGACCTCACTGTGATGCCCACCTCCGCCACTGCTGCAACCGGTGAGGCCCAGGGACATGACCATCGTCAGCGCCGTTGCGGCCCTGATCCACGCTTGAGTGTTCATGGGAAGACTCCCGCTGCTGGTTGTTGTACTCACAACCAGCAGTGAAAGCCGAGGACAGCGAAACAGGTAGTTCACAACTTGGTGTTAGTACCTGTGGTAGAGGACGGCGGGCGCTGCGCAAACCTATGAAATCAAGCTGATTTCATCCTGTAGACGAAGCCTGGTGACGCAAGTATTAGTACTAAGTCATTAGCACAAGCGACTGCGGAGCGGTCTTGCCAAGACTTCAGCCCCCATGACCTCGAATCAAACCACGCCCTGCGCCAACATCGCATCAGCGACCTTGACGAAGCCAGCAATGTTGGCGCCCTTGACGTAGTTGATGCTGCCATTGGCCTCTTCGCCATAGTGCACGCACGCATGGTGGATCGACTGCATGATGTGGTGCAGCTTGCTGTCCACCTCGCCCGCGGTCCACAACAGGCGCATGGCATTCTGCGACATCTCCAGGCCCGACACGGCCACGCCACCGGCATTGGAAGCCTTGCCCGGCGCATAGAGGATGCCGGCCTCGATGAAGATATCCACAGCCTCCAGGGTGGTCGGCATGTTGGCGCCCTCGGCCACACAGATACAGCCGTTGCGCAGCAGGGTACGGGCGTCCTCGGCGTTCAGTTCGTTCTGGGTGGCGCACGGCAGGGCGATGTCGCACGGCAGGGACCACGGCGTCTGGCCCTTGCGGAACTCCAGGCCGAACGAACCGGCCAGCTCGCTGAGGCGGCCGCGCTTGACGTTCTTCAGTTCCATCAGCGCATCCCATTGCGCGTCGTTCAGGCCGGCTTCGCAGAACAGGGTGCCTTCGGAGTCGGACAGCGAGATCACCTTGCCGCCCAGGTCCATGACCTTGCGCGCAGCGTACTGGGCGACGTTGCCGGAGCCTGAGATCGCCACGCGGCGACCGTCGATGCGTTTGTCCTGACGCTTGAGCATCTCTTCGGCGAAGTACACGCAACCGTAGCCGGTGGCCTCCGGGCGAATCAGGCTGCCGCCGTAGGTCATGCCCTTACCGGTCAGCACCGAGGTGAACTGGTTGGCCAGGCGCTTGTACTGGCCGAACAGGAAGCCGATCTCACGGGCGCCGACGCCGATATCACCGGCCGGTACATCAAGGTCGGCACCGATATGACGGTACAGCTCGCTCATGAACGCCTGGCAGAAACGCATCACCTCGGCGTCGCTCTTGCCCTTGGGGTCGAAGTCCGAACCGCCCTTGCCACCGCCCATGGGCAGCGAGGTCAGCGAGTTCTTGAACACCTGCTCGAAGGCCAGAAACTTGAGCACGCCCAGGTTCACCGACGGGTGGAAGCGCAGGCCGCCCTTGTACGGGCCGATGGCGCTGCTCATCTGGATGCGGTAGCCGCGGTTGACCTGCACCTTGCCTTGGTCATCGACCCATGACACGCGGAACAGCACCGCGCGCTCGGGCTCGACCATGCGCTCGAGGATGCCGGCCTTGAGGTAGTGAGGGTTTTGTTCGAGGAACGGCCACAGGCTGCGTAACACTTCTTCCACGGCCTGGTGGAACTCGGGCTGAGCCGGGTCGCGCTGTTGCAGGCGGGCCAGGAAATCGTCGACAGATTCGATCATGGTAGACATCTCACCAAGAGGGATTGTTTTTGGTTTTTTCCCGAATGTACCAAGAACCAATCGCACTGGAACAGGGCGCAATGTCGTTTTTATGAAATTATTTGGTGCGTTTTCTATAAGTGTATACAAAATTCTAGACACAGGATCTTGCTTGGCTGATCGGCTTGAACCCGGCTATCGCAAGGCAAGCCCGCTTCCACCTTGCCCCGCCGACGCTCGAATGCCAGGCACAAAAATGGGGCCCCGAAGGGCCCCATTGCTGTGCAGCGAAATCCGGCTTACTGGGCCAGTTTCTTGTGTCGTACACGGTGCGGCTGGGCAGCGGCGTCGCCCAGGCGCTTCTTGCGGTCGGCTTCGTACTCGGTGTAGTTGCCCTCGAAGAACACCACGCTCGAGTCGTCTTCGTACGCCAGGATGTGCGTGGCCACACGGTCCAGGAACCAACGATCGTGGGAAATCACGATGGCGGCGCCCGGGAAGTCCAGCAGGGCTTCTTCTAGGGAACGCAGGGTTTCGACGTCGAGGTCGTTGGACGGTTCGTCGAGCAGCAGGACGTTGCCGCCCTCCTTCAGGGTCAGGGCCAGGTGCAGGCGGCCACGCTCACCACCGGAGAGGTCCTTGACGAACTTCTGCTGGTCGCCACCCTTGAAGTTGAAGCGGCCGACGTAGGTGCGCGACGGAATCTCGTAGCTGCCGATGCGGATCTGGTCGGAACCGTCGGAGATCTGCTGGAACACGGTCTTGCTGCCGTCCAGGTCCTCGCGGCTCTGGTCGACGCAGGCCAGTTGCACGGTTTCACCGATCTCGATGCTGCCCGAGTCCGGCTGCTCCTTGCCCATCAGCATGCGGAACAGGGTCGACTTACCGGCACCGTTGCCGCCGATCACGCCGACGATGGCGCCCTTGGGCATGGCGAACGACAGGTTGTCGATCAGCACGCGATCACCGTAGCCCTTGGTGACGTTCTTGAACTCGATGACCTTGTCGCCCAGGCGCGGACCGGCCGGGATGTAGATCTCGTTGGTCTCGCTGCGCTTCTGGAATTCCTGCGACTGCATCTCTTCGAAACGCTGCAGACGGGCCTTGGACTTGGACTGGCGGGCCTTGGCGCCTTTGCGCACCCACTCCAGTTCCTCTTTCATGGCCTTCTCGTGGGCGCTCTGCTGCTTGGATTCCTGGGCCAGACGCTCCGACTTGGCCTCCAGCCAGCCCGAGTAGTTGCCTTCGTACGGGATGCCAGCGCCGCGGTCCAGTTCGAGGATCCAGCCGGCGACGTTGTCGAGGAAGTAACGGTCGTGGGTGATCGCCACCACGGTGCCGGGGAAGTCGTGGAGGAAACGCTCAAGCCAGGCCACCGAGTCGGCGTCCAGGTGGTTGGTCGGTTCGTCCAGCAGCAGCATGTCGGGAGCCGACAGCAGCAGGCGGCACAGGGCCACGCGGCGCTTCTCGCCACCGGACAGGTGCTCGATCTTGGCGTCCCAGGCCGGCAGGCGCAAGGCGTCGGCGGCAACGTCCAGCTGACGCTCCAAGTTGTGGCCGTCGGCGGCCTGCAGGATAGCCTCGAGCTTGGCCTGCTCGGCGGCCAGCTTGTCGAAGTCGGCGTCGGGGTCGGCGTAGGCGGCGTAGACCTCGTCCAGGCGGGCCTGGGCGTCCTTGATCACGCTGACCGCTTCCTCGACCACTTCACGCACGGTCTTGGTCGGATCCAGCTGCGGCTCCTGGGGCAGGTAGCCGACGTTGATGTCGGGCATCGGACGGGCTTCGCCGTCGAATTCCTTGTCGACGCCCGCCATGATCCGCAGCAGGGTCGATTTACCCGCGCCGTTCAGGCCCAGCACGCCGATCTTGGCGCCAGGGAAGAACGACAGGGAAATGTTCTTGAGAATTTCCCGCTTCGGCGGCACGACCTTGCTCAGCCGATGCATGGTGTAGACGTATTGAGCCAAAACCAAGCCCTCTATCAGATAGGTAAAGACACGCGCCCCGGCATGGGCCAGGGGGATGTGATTACGGGGTGTCGTTGAACAAAGTGGGCCATTCTACGCCAACTCGCGGCGTTGCACAGATGGGTAGATGGCGGCGCCGTTCGGCGGCTACCGCGGGTCAAGCCCGCTCCCACGCCACGGCGTTGTTGCATGGGAGCGGGGTTGGCCCGCGATCAAGGTGACGCAGGCTCAGACGTGCGCTTGCTTGACCTTGCCGCGCGGCAGGCGGCAACGGTCCGACTGCTCGGCCAGGCGCGCGGCCCAGGCGGCCTTGACGCTGAAGCCGCCATTGCGGGCAGGTTTTTCCGCAGCCTTGGCGGCGGGCTTGCTCGCGGCCTTGGCGGGCGCGGCAACAGGCTTGCCAGCCGCCGGGGTGACGGCCTCGACCGCAGGCATGGCCTGCTTGCGCAGTTCGGCCAGCGACGGCGTCTTGTTGGCACTGGCGGCAGCCGTGTCCGGCTTGGCCAGCGAACGCTGGCAGGTCTTGCAGGATACGTCCTCGGTCACGGCAGTGCTGACCAGGGTCTGACTGCTGCGCCCACAGGCGGAATCGAGGCCATTGGTGGAATAGTGGGTAACCAAAACCGTACATCTCCGTTGCGTTGACTATGAAGCGGGCGGCATTCTCGCACAGGTTGCAGGGGCTTGCCGAACCGACATGACCGGCTGCCGGGCGGTGCGCGGACATACGGACTGGCACTTTGCCATGTTTGCGGGCATGCTAGTCGGCTTCTCGCGTGCGCCTTATAGTGCGCCCAGCGACCACGGCACGCGCCGTGCATGCTGCGAGGACGCAACCCCTGCCATCGCCAGCCAAATCGCAGGACCCAACGCTTGACCAATCTCACGCAACCGTCATCCCTGCGGCCTGCCGACACCTCGGCCGGCACACACCTGCGTGGCTCGCTCAAGGGGGCGCTGGCCCTGCTCGCCCTGGTTTTGCTGGGTTTGCTGTTGTGGCAACTGTTCGCCCAGTTCCGCCATACCCAGGCCGACCTGCGTCAGCACAGCCTGACGACCAGCGCCGAATTGGCCGACCACCTGGGCCTGAACATGGCGCTGAAGGCCCAGCAATCGCTGAACCTGGTCCAGCCTTACGTCAATCCACCGGCGCCCGCCGCCCTGCCGAGCCTGCTCACCACCTTGCAGGCGCGCCTGCCGGCCCTGCGCGACCTGGCCTGGCTGGACGCCGCCGGGCAGGTACGCAGCGACAGCCTCGACGGCACGCCGGACCGTCAGTTGATTGACGACCTTCTGCAACTGAACCAAGGCCGCGCCTTCTTCTATGGCAACGGCGCCGACAACCAGCGAGTGTACCTGCTGCTGCGCCAGCCGGCCGAGCAGGACCGCGGCTACTGGCTGCTGCGCCTGAGCCCGGACTACTACCAGGAGCTGACCCGCCACCTGGACGGCCCTACCCACCCCCTGTGGCTGCTGGAAAACAGCCGCAGCGGCGAGATCATCCAGCACCATGGCCACCGCCAGGCCAGCGACGAACCGCTGCAAAGCGTGATGCTCGCGTTCATCGACAACAGCACCTGGCAACTGCGCGGCCTGTTCGACGCAGGCATGGCCCGCGACAAACTGCTGCCGGCGCTGATCGGCAAGTGTGTGCTGGTGCTGTTCTGCGCCCTGCTGCCGGTGCTGGCGCTGATCAACATGCGTCGCCGCCAGCGCGCCCTGCAGGAGGATCGCCGACGCTACCAGGAAATTTTCGAGGGCACTGGCGTGGCCTTGTGCGTGCTCGACCTGTCCAGCCTGCCCGGCCAGCTCGACCGTTACCACCTGCGCAACCGCGCCGCGCTCAAGCACAGCCTGGCGCTGGACACCAAGCTGCGCCGCACGCTGCTGGCGGAACTGAAGATCACCGAGATCAACCAGGTGGCGCGTCAGCTGCTCAATGTCGACAGCCACGAAGGCGCCTGGCAGCGCCTGATCGAGGGCAGCGGCGACAGCCGCGACAGTATCGGCATGCAACTGATCGACGCGCTGATCGAAGAGCGCCAGCAGCTTGAACTGGAGGTGCGCCTGCCCGCCCCGCAGGGTGGCGAACTGCACCTGTGGCTGATGGCCCGCCTGCCCCAGCAGCGCCGCGACTACCAGGCGGTGATCCTGAGCATCAGCGACATCACCAGCCGCAAGCAGGTGGAGCTGTCGCTGCTCGAACGCGAAGGCTTCTGGTCGGACGTGGTGCGCACCGTGCCCGACCAGCTCTACGTGCAGGACGTCAACAGCCAGCGCATGATCTTCAGCAACCGCCACCTCGGCCAGACCCTGGGCTACGACCGTGTGGAACTGGCGCAGATGGGCGACCGCTTCTGGGAAATGCTCCTGCACCCCGGCGACGCCGAGCACTATCGTGCCCTGCGCCAGCAGCAGCGCGACACCGGCCACGGCGAGTCGCTGCACTGCCAGCTGCGTTTCCGCCACCGTGACGGCGGCTGGCGCTGCTACGACATCCGCGAGCAGGTGCTGACCCGCGACAGCGAGGGCCAGGTCACCCGCATCATCGGCGTGGGCAAGGACGTCACCGTGCAGATCGAGGCCAGCGAGTCCCTGCGCGACAGCGAGCAGCGCTACCGCATGCTCGCCGAGAGCATCAGCGACGTGATCTTCTCCACCGATAGCCAGTTGCAGCTCAACTACGTCAGCCCCTCGGTGCAGGCGGTGCTGGGCTACCAGGCCGACTGGATCTTCGCCAACGGCTGGCAGTCGATCGTCGCCAACCCCGCCCAGCTCAGCGGCGTCTACAACCTGTTGGAGCGGGTCAGCAAGGTGCTGGGCGACAGTGAGCAGTTGGCCCAGTTGCGCAGCACCCTGCCCACCCAGCTGTTCCTGTTCGACTGCCTGCGCGCCGATGGCCGCAAGATCCCCATCGAGCTGCGCCTGGTGCTGGTGTGGGACGAACACGAGCGCTTCGAAGGCGTGCTCGGCGTGGGACGCGACATCAGCCAGCAGCGCCGTGCCGAGAAAGACCTGCGCATGGCCGCGACGGTGTTCGAACACTCCACCTCGGCGATCCTCATCACCGACCCGGCCGGCTATATCGTTCAGGCCAACGAGGCTTTCAGCCGGGTCAGCGGCTATGCCGTGGCCGAAGTGCTCGACCAGTTGCCCGGCATGCTCACCGTCGAACAGCAGCAGAGCGCCCAGCTGGGCTACGTGCTCAAGCAACTGAGCCAGCGCGGTACCTGGGAAGGCGAGGTCTGGCTCAAGCGCCGCAACGGCGAGCACTACCCGGCGTGGGTAGGCATCACCGCAGTGCTCGACGACGAGGGCGACCTGGCCAGCTACGTGTGCTTCTTCACCGACATCAGCGAGCGCAAGGCCAGCGAACAGCGCATCCACCGCCTGGCCTACTACGACGCCCTGACCCACCTGCCCAACCGCACGTTGTTCCAGGACCGCCTGTACACCGCCCTGCAGCAGGCCGAACGGCAGAAGGCCTGGGTGGTGTTGATGTTCCTCGACCTCGACCGCTTCAAGCCGATCAACGACTCCCTCGGCCACGCCGCGGGTGATCGCATGCTCAAGGACATGGCCGAGCGCCTGCTGGCCTGCGTCGACGACGACGACACCGTGGCGCGCATGGGCGGCGACGAGTTCACCCTGTTGCTGCAGCCCAAGGCCACCCGCGAGCAGGCGCTCAACCGGGCGATCCATGTCGCCGAGCACATCCTCGACGGGCTGGTCACGCCGTTCGTCCTGGAAAACCGCGAGTTCTTTGTCACCGCCAGTATCGGCATCGCCCTGAGCCCGCAGGACGGCAGCGAGCTCAGCCAACTGATGAAGAACGCCGACACGGCGATGTACCACGCCAAGGAGCGCGGCAAGAACAACTTCCAGTTCTACCAGGCAGACATGAACGCCAGCGCCCTGGAGCGCCTGGAGCTGGAGAGCGACCTGCGCCATGCCCTGGAGCAAAACGAGTTCACCCTCTACTACCAACCGCAGTTCAGCGGCGACGGCAAGCGCCTGACCGGCGCCGAGGCGCTGCTGCGCTGGCGCCATCCGACCCGCGGCCTGGTGCCGCCGGGCGACTTCATCCCGGTGATCGAAGAGCTGGGCCTGGTGGTCGACGTCGGCGACTGGGTGCTGCGCGAGGCGTGCCGCCAACTCAAGGCCTGGCACAAGGAGAAGGTGCGGGTACCGAAGGTGTCGGTGAACATTTCCGCCCGGCAGTTCTCCGACGGCCAACTGGGTACGCGCATCGCCACCATCCTCGAGGAAACCGGGCTGCCCCCGGCCTGCCTGGAGCTGGAGCTGACCGAAAGCATCCTGATGCGCGAGGTCAACGAGGCCATGCAGATCCTCGACAGCCTGAAGAATCTCGGCCTGAGCATCGCGGTCGACGACTTCGGCACCGGCTACTCGTCGCTCAACTACCTCAAGCAGTTCCCCATCGACGTGCTCAAGATCGACCGCACCTTCGTCGACGGCCTGCCCGAGGGCGAGCAGGACGCGCAGATCGCCCGGGCGATCATCGCCATGGCCCACAGCCTCAACCTGGCGGTGATCGCCGAGGGCGTGGAGACCCACGAGCAGCTGGAGTTCCTGCGCGAGCACGGCTGCGACGAGGTGCAGGGCTACCTGTTCGGCAGGCCGATGCCGGCCAACCAGTTCGAGGCGCAGTTCAGCAACGAGACGTTGTTCATGTTCCAGTGACGACGGTGACACGAGACGGTTTCCGTGGGAGCGGCCTTGCGTCGCGAAAGGGCTGCGCAGCAGCCCCAGGACCTAAGTGTTAACGCAAAGATCGCCGGGGCCGCTTTGCGGCTCTTTCGCGACGCAAGGCCGCTCCCACAGTGCACGGCGCCAAGCCTTGAAAAACGGACCCAAAAGTCAACTCCAGCCCAGAAACGGCGCGGGCTGCAACATGAGGGCCATTGGTCCGCGACTTGATGCCACTTCATATGCCAGCGGCGAATCAATCGGTTAGAATGCCCCCCCAATTCTGCCCGATCCTTGAGGACCGCCATGTTCAGCCGTGATTTGACCATTGCCAAGTACGACGCCGAGCTCTTCGAAGCCATGCAGCAAGAAGCCCTGCGCCAGGAAGAGCATATCGAGCTGATCGCTTCGGAAAACTACACCAGCCCGGCGGTCATGGAGGCCCAGGGTTCGGTTCTGACCAACAAGTACGCCGAAGGCTACCCAGGCAAGCGCTACTACGGTGGTTGCGAGTACGTCGACGTCGTCGAGCAGCTGGCCATCGACCGCGCCAAGGAGCTGTTCGGCGCCGACTACGCCAACGTCCAGCCGCACGCCGGCTCCCAGGCCAACGCCGCCGTCTACCTGGCCCTGCTGTCGGCCGGTGACACCATCCTGGGCATGAGCCTGGCCCACGGCGGTCACCTGACCCACGGCGCCAGCGTCTCCTCCTCGGGCAAGCTGTACAACGCCATCCAGTACGGCATCGACGCCAACGGCCTGATCAACTACGACGAAGTCGAAGCACTGGCCCTGGAGCACAAGCCGAAGATGATCGTCGCCGGCTTCTCCGCCTACTCGCAGGTCCTGGACTTCCCACGCTTCCGCGAAATCGCCGACAAGGTCGGTGCCTACCTGTTCGTCGACATGGCCCACGTGGCTGGCTTGGTCGCCGCCGGCGTGTACCCGAACCCTGTTCCGTTCGCCGACGTGGTCACCACCACCACCCACAAGACCCTGCGCGGTCCGCGTGGCGGCCTGATCCTGGCCCGCGCCAACGCCGACATCGAGAAGAAGCTGAACTCCGCGGTCTTCCCGGGCGCCCAGGGCGGCCCGCTGGAGCACGTCATCGCCGCCAAGGCGATCTGCTTCAAGGAAGCGCTGCAGCCTGAGTTCAAGGCCTACCAGCAGCAAGTGGTAAAGAACGCCCAGGCCATGGCCGAAGTGTTCATCGAGCGTGGTTTCGACGTCGTTTCCGGCGGCACCCAGAACCACCTGTTCCTGCTGTCGCTGATCAAGCAGGAAATCTCCGGTAAGGACGCCGACGCCGCCCTGGGCAAGGCGTTCATCACCGTCAACAAGAACTCGGTCCCGAACGACCCACGTTCGCCGTTCGTCACCTCGGGCCTGCGTTTCGGCACCCCTGCCGTCACCACCCGTGGCTTCAAGGAAGCCGAGTGCCGCGAACTGGCTGGCTGGATCTGCGACATCCTGGCCGACCTGAACAACGAAGCGGTGATCGACGCCGTGCGCGAGAAGGTCAAGGCCATCTGCAAGAAGCTGCCGGTGTACGGCAACTGATTGGCGGACGCCTGATGTGAAAAAGCCCGGCCATGTGCCGGGCTTTTTTGTGCTTGTTCTCAGCGAGTTGTTGCGACATCCGGCACGAGACGTATTTCCACGCGCTGGCCCAAGGCTCTCGCCGCACTGGCCAGCGTTGCCAGCGTCATGCCGGCATCCGTCTGATCAAGCGCTCGATCGACCGCCGTACGGCTGGTGTGCATGCGCTCGGCAAGCGCCTTCTTGCTGACCCTCTGCTGCTTCATCGCCTCAGTCAGCTGCCAGGCAATCACCCGCTTGTGACTCGACCAAGTGCACCAAAAAAGGTACCTCTTTCAAGGGGGCCATAGCGTGTGGCCCAATGTATTGAACGAGGCAAAAAAATGCCGCCATTTGGCGGCATCAACCAGTCAGCTACGTCCCATTCATGCGTGATATAACGCCTCAAACCCTGCCCGAATATTCTCTTCCGGCAGCTCATCGGCAATGAACACCATCACGCTTTCCCGTGTCTCGCCGTCCTTCCACTCGGCGTCCCAATCAAAGCCATAGAGCTTCAGCACCCCTTGGAACACCAGACGGCGGTCCTCACCGGCAATGTTCAATACCCCCTTGTAGCGCAGCAATTGCTTGCCGTGCTCTTCCAGCAGCTCGTTCATGAAGTCGCTGAGCCGATCGATGTCCAACGGCGTTTCGGTGCGCAGCACCAGCGTCGAGATACGGTCAGGGGTGGCCGGCTTGAGCAGCGGGCGCAAGGTGGGCTTTGGGCTGATGCCCAGGTCGGGGTTGAGGTTGAAGCCGCGCACATCGAGTAGCTCGGCCAGGTCGATGCGGCCGTGCTCGACCACGCGGATTGCCGCCCGGCCATTGATGCGCGCCAGACGCTCGCGCAGGGCGTCGACTACCTGCGGCTCGACCAGGTCGGTCTTGCTCAGCAGCAGGCGGTCGGCGAAGCCAACCTGGGCCTGGGCGATGGCCTGGGTCAGGTGCAGCTCGGCATGGGCGGTGTCGACCAGGGTGATAATGCCGTCGAGGATATAGCGCTCGCGCAGCTCTTCATCGATGAAGAAGGTCTGCGCCACCGGCGCCGGATCGGCAAGGCCGGTGCACTCGATGACCAGGCGATCGAAGGCGATTTCACCGGCATCCAGCCGTTCGAGCAGCAGGTACAGGGCCCGGGTCAGGTCGCCATGGATGCTGCAGCACACGCAGCCGTTGGCCAGGGTCATGACCTGCACCGGTTCATCGCCCAGCAGTTGGCTGTCGATGCCGGCCTCGCTGAATTCGTTTTCGATCACGGCGAGCTTCAGGCCATGCTCGGCCCTGAGCATATGCTTGAGCAATGTGGTCTTGCCGGCGCCAAGGAAGCCGGTCAGCACGGTAACGGGAATCGGCGTTTGCACGCGGTTGTCTCCTGCAGCTGAAAATGAAAGTGGGAGCCCGGTTGCCCGGGCTCCCACTGGTTCACGCGTGTCGCGGGTTCAACAGCACTTGGGCCCGGACTTGCCACCATAGCGCGCTTCCTGGCGCTCGCGGAAGAACTCTTCGTAGCTCATCACCGGCTTGTCCGGGTGCTTCTTGCGCATGTGCTCGACATAGTTGTCGTAGTCGGGCATGCCGACCATCAGGCGGGCGGCCTGCCCCAGGTACTTGCCCAGTCGACCCAGGTCGTTGAACATCGCGGCGATCCTCTCAAGCGTCAGGCAGGGCCTGGAACGGGGTTTCCTTGTCGGTGCGCTCCTTGCGACCCAGGGCGGCGAGGCCAACCTTGACGGCGAAGAACAGCACGCTGAACACCACCACCAGGAACAGCACGGTCAGGCCGGCGTTGGTGTAGGCGTTGAAGATCACATGCTGCATCTGGCCGATGTCCTTGGCCGGGGCCAGCACTTGGCCGGCATCCAGCGCGGTGCTGTACTTCTTGGCCAGGGCCAGGAAGCCGACCGCAGGGTTCGGGTCGAACAACTTGATCAGGCCCGCGGTGGTGGTGCAGATCAGCAGCCACACGGCCGGCAGCAGGGTGACCCAGACGTAGCGCTGGCGCTTCATCTTGATCAGCACCACGGTACCCAGCATCAAGGCGATGCCGGCGAGCATCTGGTTGGAGATGCCGAACAGCGGCCACAGGGTGTTGATGCCACCCAGAGGGTCGATCACGCCCTGGTACAGCAGATAGCCCCACAGCGCCACGCAACCGGCGGTACCGATCAGGTTGGCGGTCCACGACTCGGTGCGTTTCAGGGCCGGCACGAAGCTGCCCAGCAAATCCTGCAGCATGAAACGACCGGCACGGGTACCGGCGTCTACTGCAGTGAGGATGAACAGCGCCTCGAACAGAATCGCGAAGTGGTACCAGAACGCCATGGTGTTCTCACCCGGCAGTACCTGGTGCAGGATCTGCGCAATGCCCACCGCCAGGGTCGGTGCACCACCGGCACGGGCCAGGATGGTGTGCTCGCCGATATCACGGGCGGTGGCCTCGAGCTGCTCGGGTGTGATCATGAAGCCCCAGCTGCTCACAGTCTGCGCCACCGAGACGACGTCGGCACCGACCACAGCGGCCGGGCTGTTCATGGCGAAGTACACCCCCGGCTCGATCACCGAGGCGGCGACCATGGCCATGATGGCGACGAACGACTCCATCAGCATGCCGCCGTAGCCGATGTAGCGGGCGTTGGTTTCGTTGTCCAGCAGCTTGGGCGTGGTCCCCGAGGAGATCAGCGCGTGGAAGCCGGACACCGCGCCGCAGGCGATGGTGATGAACAGGAACGGGAACAGGGTGCCCTTCCAAACCGGGCCCGTGCCGTCGGTGAACTGGGTCAGCGCCGGCATCTTCAGTTCGGGCGCGATGATCAGGATGCCGATGGCAAGGCCGACGATGGTGCCGATCTTGAGAAAGGTCGACAGGTAGTCACGCGGCGCCAGCACCAGCCACACCGGCAGCACGGCAGCGACGAAACCGTAGCCGACCAGCATCCAGGTGATCTGCACGCCGGTGAAGGTGAACGCCGGGCCCCACACCGGATCTGCGGCGATCTGGCCCCCCAGCCAGATCGACAGCAGCAGCAGGACCACGCCGATGACCGAGATCTCGCCGATGCGGCCCGGGCGGATGTAGCGCATGTAGATGCCCATGAACATCGCGATCGGGATGGTCGCCATCACCGTGAACATGCCCCACGGGCTCTCGGCCAGGGCCTTGACCACGATCAGCGCCAGCACCGCGAGGATGATGATCATGATCAGGAAGCAGCCGAACAGGGCGATGGTGCCCGGGATGCGGCCCATTTCCTCGCGTACCATGTCGCCCAGCGAGCGGCCGTTGCGGCGGGTGGAGAGGAACAGGACCATGAAGTCCTGCACCGCGCCGGCCAGCACCACGCCGGCGATCAGCCACAGCGTGCCGGGCAGGTAGCCCATCTGCGCGGCGAGCACCGGGCCGACGAGCGGGCCGGCGCCGGCGATGGCGGCGAAGTGGTGGCCGAAGAGAATGTGCTTGTTGGTCGGGACGTAGTCCAGGCCATCGTTGTTGAGCACCGCGGGCGTGGCCCGGCGGGGGTCGAGCTGCATCACCTTGGTGGCGATGAACAGGCTGTAGTAACGGTAGGCGACCAGGTAAAGGGCCACTGCCGCGACCACGATCCACAAGGCGTTGATGGCCTCACCGCGACGCAGGGCGACCACACCCAGCGCGCAGGCCCCTATGACTGCCAGCGCCAGCCACGGAATGTGGCGTAGCAGGCTATTATTGTTGTTCATGGTTTACTTCCAGCTGGTGGATTGGAAAGACCGCCCATCGAGTCTAGGGCGACTCATCGCGCATTGCCACACTTGCTTTGGTCTAGAGCCTCTGCGGCCAGATTGCGGTACCTGATACTGCACCATAACCCACTATAGTCAGGTTGAACCCCCGAGGGCTTTTCCCATGAGCGACCACGACGAACGCCGCCGCTTTCAACGCATCGCCTTCGATGCCCCCACTGAACTGCGCCAGGGCGAGCGGCGCTGGCCGGTGAAACTGCTCGACCTGTCGCTCAAGGGCTTGCTGATCGAGCGCCCCGATCCCTGGAATGCCGACCTCACCCAGGATTTCGAAGCGATCATCCACCTCAACGACAAGAAGACCCAGGTGCTGATGCAGGTCGAACTGCGCCACGAGGAGCCGAGCCGCCTGGGTTTCATCTGCCTGCACATCGACATCGATTCGATGACCCATCTGCACCGTCTGGTGGAACTGAACGTGGGTGACAGCACCGAAATGATGCGCGAGCTGCGCGAACTCATCGAAGATTGATATCTCTTAGCTTGCTATCTATCTGGCTGTGACGGCTTTCCTGTCCAGCCAGACAGCTTTCATACGCCTGCCAAGTGCTTTGTACACACCCCTCTGATACAGCCTCCTGCAAGTTGGAACGCAACCTGCATCCAGGTTTCACGCACCCTGGACGCACCAGTTCCGTCGCTACGATCAAAACTTTGTATACAATTTTTGTGGCAATTTTTTGTGCTTGTTGTCTACAGTAGCGGCACAACAATAAACAGAGAGCCTGCTCCAATGACCACGTCCCCCAGCACGTCTCCCGCCCCGCGCCCCGAGGACGAGAACCTCGGCCTTGGCGCCAACCTGGCCTACGGGCTGCAGCATGTCCTGACCATGTATGGAGGGATTGTCGCCGTACCCCTGATCCTCGGCCAGGCCGCCGGCCTGGCCCCGGCGGAAATCGGCCTGTTGATCGCCGCCTCGCTGTTCGCCGGGGGCCTGGCGACGTTGCTGCAGACCCTTGGCCTGCCGTTCTTCGGCTGCCAGCTGCCGCTGGTGCAGGGCGTGTCGTTCGCCGGCGTGGCGACCATGGGCGCGATCCTCGGCAGCCAGAGCGGTGGCGGCTTGCCTTCGGTGCTGGGCGCGGTGATGGCGGCCTCGCTCATCGGTTTCCTGATCACCCCGGTGTTCTCGCGCATCACCAAGTTCTTCCCGCCGCTGGTCACCGGCATCGTCATCACCACCATCGGCCTGACCCTGATGCCCGTGGCCGCACGCTGGGTGATGGGCGGCAACAGCGCCTCGCCGGAGTTCGGCAGCGTGGCCAACATCGGCCTGGCGGCCCTGACCTTCGCCATCGTCCTGCTGCTGAGCAAGCTGGGCAGCGCGAGCATCTCGCGCCTGTCGATCCTCCTGGCCATGGTCGCCGGCACCCTGATTGCCTGGGCGCTGGGCATGACCGACTTCAGCAAAGTTACCGAAGGCCCGATTTTCGCCTTCCCCACGCCGTTCCACTTCGGCATGCCGACCTTCCATATCGCCGCGATCCTGTCGATGTGCATCGTGATCATGGTGACCCTGGTGGAAACCTCGGCGGACATCCTCGCCGTGGGTGAGATCATCGACACCAAGGTCGACTCCAAGCGCCTGGGCAATGGCCTGCGCGCCGACATGGCGTCGAGCATCCTGGCGCCGATCTTCGGCTCGTTCACCCAGAGCGCCTTTGCCCAGAACGTCGGCCTGGTGGCCGTGACCGGGGTGAAGAGCCGCTACGTGGTGGCCACCGGCGGGGTAATCCTGGTGGTGCTGGGCCTGCTGCCGATCATGGGCCGGGTCATCGCCGCGGTACCGACCCCGGTCCTCGGCGGCGCGGGTATCGTGCTGTTCGGCACCGTGGCGGCCAGCGGCATCCGCACCCTGTCCAAGGTCAACTACAAGAACAACGTCAACCTGATCATCGTCGCTGCCTCGCTGGGCTTCGGCATGATCCCGATCGCGGCGCCGACCTTCTACCACAACTTCCCGAGCTGGTTCGAAACCATCTTCCACTCCGGCATCAGCTCGGCGGCGATCATGGCCATCCTGCTGAACCTGATCTTCAACCACTTCACCACCGGCAACTCGGAAAACCAGTCGGTATTCGCCGCGGCCTACGAGCGCACCATCCAGTACTCGGACATCTCGGCCCTGCGCGATGGCGACTACTTCAAGGACGGCAAGCTGTTCGACGCCGACGGCAATGAGGTTCCGGTGCTGGAGCTTGACGAGCACGGCAACGAGGCGCCCAGGCGCAAGGCGGTTGCCGAACACTGATCGCTGACCAGGACGGTCATCGAGGGGGAGCCGACGCGCATCGTCGGCTCCCTTTTTTATCTGGTGCAGGTGTCGGAGCGCCGACGCACTATCCGTGCGACAGAAAATACCTGCTCAACGCATTCAGATCCCCCGCCTCCAGTACGCCCGCCAGATAGCGCAGCTGCAACCACGCCCGCAGGTACTCATGGCGTGCCTGCGCCAGGTCACGCCTGGCACTGAACAGCTGTTGCTCGGCATCCAGCACATCGAGGTTGACCCTTTCCCCTCCCCGCACGCTCTTGCGTGTGGCCTGCACCAGGGCCGAGGCCGCCTTCACCGCCAGGTCGTAGGCGCGGATCTTCGCCGTGCCGCTGGCACACAGGTTGAACTGCCGACGCAGTTGGGTGAGCGTGTCGTTCAGCTGTGCATCCAGTTCGAACCCCGCGGCATCGCGCTGGGCACGAGCCTGACGCACTGACGCCTGCACCCCGCCCCCGGCATACAGCGGCACGCTCAACTGCACGCCGATGCTGTCGGTATCGTAGCGTTGGTTGTAGCTGCTCTCGGAGCTCGAACTGGAAATGCCCTTGCTGGCATAGGCACTCAACGAAGGCAGGTGCCCGGCCCGTTGCCGCTCGATGTTCTGCTCGGCGACCTCCAACCCATGGCGCTGGCTGGCCAGCTCGGCGTTGTGGGCCACGGCCAGGTCGCGCCAGCGCTCGAAACGTGTGGGGGTCAGGGGTTGGACGCGAAAATCGGCGGTCATCGGCGCCAGGTCCTCGACCGCCACCGGCTCGCCGATGATCGCCTGCAAGGCGTGCAGCGCCGCATCGAGATTGTCGCCAGCCTCGATTTCCTGGGCCTGCGCCAACTCGTAGCGGGCGCGGGTTTCCAGCACATCGGTGCGGGTGCCCTCGCCGCCCTTGAGCAGGCGCTCGTTGAGGGTCATCTGCTCGGCATAGGTACGCCGCTGGGCCTGGGCCAGGGCGATCTGTTCGTTGGCGAACAACGCTTCGCTGTAGGCGCCGAACAGACGCACCATCAGCTCCTGGCCACGACCGCGATAGCGCTCGTCGGCCAGGGCGGCCTGGGCCACACCACGGCGGTAGTCGCTCCAGGCGGCGTAGTCGAACAACGGCTGCTCGAGGGTCAGGGTCGAGCTGTAGCTGCGGTAATCGCGCTGGGTGGTCACGTCGCCGAACTGGCTACGCTGGGTCACCTCGGAATCGTTGCGGGCACGGTTGTAGCGATACGACAACCTGGGCAGCAGGCCAGCGCGACCGATCGCCAGGTTTTCGAGCCCGGCCTCGCGCTCGGCGATGGAGCCCTGCCAGGTGGGATCGTTGCGCAGCGCCAGGGCATAGGCGTCACCCAGGTCCAGGGCCTGCGCCGACAGGCTCGTGAACAACAGCAGCGGGCAGGCGGCACGCAGTAGCACGGACATGCCCTTATTCCTCGGTCAGGGCGACATGCACCCGGTCGGCCAGTGGCTTGAACAGGTAGTTGAGCAGCGAGCGCTCGCCAGTCCGCACGAAGGCCTCCACCGGCATGCCCGGGCGGATATCCAGGCCGGCCAGTTGGCCGAGGCCCTGGTCGCTGACCTTGATGCGCACCTGGTAGTAGGGCTGCTGGGTCTTTTCGTCGATCAGGCGATCGGCCGAGACCAATGTCACCTCGCCATCCACTCGTGGCGTGGTGCTCTGGTTGAAGGCGACGAACATCAGCTCCACCGGCAACCCGGGGCGCAGGCGGTCGATCATGTCCACCGAGGCGCGGGCTTCGACCAGCAGCGGCGCATCGCGCGGCACGATCTCCATCAGTTGCTGGCCGCGGGCGATGACGCCACCGTCGGTGAATACGCTCAGGCCCACCACGGTGCCGGCCACGGGGGCCCGCACCTGGGTATGGGCCAGCTCGAACTCGGCGCTGCGCAGGCGGTTGTCCAGGTCCTCTGCGCTGGCCTGCAGCTCGGTGAGCTGCTGGCGCACTTCGTTCTGGTACTCCTGCTGGCGCTGGCCGATGCGCAGCTTGAGTTCCAGGACCTGACGCCGGGCGCGGCCGATGCTGCCGAAGTCCTCGGCAATCGAGCCGTTGACCTGGGCCAGCAGGCGCTCACTGTCGAGCAGGCGATTGCGGGCGATGTAGCCATCCCGAGCCAGTTCGCGCAGGCCGCGCAACTGTTCGTCCAGCGCGTCACGCTGGGCCTGTTTGCTGGCCAGCGAGCCTTGCAGGCCCTGCAGCGAGGCTTCGGCGCCAGCGATGCTCTCGCGCAGGCCGCCAAGCTCCATCTCCAGCGCCTGGGCGCGGCTGCTGCGCAGTTGCCGCTGGCTCTCCAGCACCGTGGCCACCCAGGCACTGGCGGCCTGGTCACGCAGGCCTTGGGGGAAGTCGATCGAAGCCCTGCCATCGCGCTCGGCCAGCAGGCGCGCCTCGGCGGCGCGGGCGTTGACGTACTGTACCCGTAGCGAACCGACCTGGGCCTGGGCCTGGGTCGGATCCATGCGCAGCACGACCTGGCCGGCGCTCACCGTGTCGCCGTCACGCACCAGCAACTGCTCGATCACCCCGCCCGTGGGGTGCTGCACGGCCTGTCGGCTACCGGCGACCATCACGCTGCCGCTGACCGGCACGCCTTTGTCCAGCGGCGCCAGCGCGGCCCACAGGAGGAAACCGCCGAAACCTGCCAGCACCAGCCAGCGGCCCACCCGGCCCGGGCGGTGTTCGTCGAGGCTGAGCAGGCTCGCCTCGGTCTTTTGCGTGGAGAGGGCGTGTACGCTCATGGTGTCAGGCTCTTGGCTGGCCGAAGGTGACGCTCAGGCCGATGGGGTTGCGTGTGGAGGATGGCGCGACGGGGGCGGGCGCCGGCCGAGCGGCCCGCTGTGCGTCCTGCAGCACCCGGGCGGTGGGGCCGAAGGCCTGCAACTGGCCGCCCTTGAGCATCAGCAGGTTGTCCAGGCCGGCCAACAGCGAGGACTTGTGGGTGATCAGGATCAATGTGCGCTTGTGCTCGCGCAGCCTGGCAATGGCCTCGACCAACGCCTGCTCCCCGGCCTCATCGAGATTGGAATTGGGCTCGTCGAGCACGATCAGCGCCGGCAGCCCATACAGCGCCCGCGCCAGGCCGATGCGCTGGCGCTGGCCGCCGGACAGGCCCAGCCCGCCCTCCCCCAACAGCGTGTCATAGCCTCCCGGCAGCTTGAGGATCATGTCGTGCACACCCGCCAGCTGCGCCGCGGCCACCACTTGCTGGGCATCCACCGCGCCGAGCCGGGCGATGTTATCGGCGATGCTGCCGGCGAACAGCTGCACATCCTGGGGCAGGTAGCCGATATGCTGCCCCAGTGCGCCACGGTCCCAGACCCTCAGGTCCGCGCCATCCAGGCGGACCTTGCCGCTCGCCGGAACAACGGCGCCGACCAGCAGCCGCGCCAGGGTCGACTTGCCCGAGCCGGACGGGCCGATGATTCCCAGTGACTCACCCGCAGGCAGTTCGAAGCCCAGGTTGTTCAGGCACAGACGGCTGCTCCCCGGCTGCGTCGCCCCCACCTGCTCAAGTGTCAGCTTGCCGAGCGGCGCCGGCAGCGGCATGCCCGCCGGGCGCGGCGGCTGGGCCCGCAGCAGCTCGCTGAGGCGCTGATAGGCCAGGCGCGCACCACTCCATTGGCGCCAGGCACCGATCAACTGGTCAATGGGTGCCAGCACCCGGGCCATGAGGATGGAACCGGCGATCATCATCCCCGGCGTGATCAGTTGCTCGATGGCCAACCAGGCGCCCAGGCCGAGTACCAGCGACTGCAGAGCCAGGCGCACGGTCTTGGTCAGCGCGGTGACTGCCGCGGTGCGCTCGCTGCCCAGGTTCTGCCGGGCCAGGAAGCCGTGGTGCAGGCGCGCCCAGCGCTGGCGCACCGCCGCCAGCATGCCCATGGCCTCGATCACCTCGGCATTGCGCAGGTTGGCGCTGGCCTCCAGGCCGGCCTGCTGCGACAGCTGGCCGGCCTCGGCGAACGGCGCCTGGGTCAAACGTTCGTTGACCCAGGCCAGCAGCGTCAGCAGCACCGCCCCCAGCAGCGCCATCAGGCCGAGCCATGGGCTGAAAAGGAACATCACCAGCAGGTACACCGGGAACCACGGCGCGTCGAAAAACGCGAACAGGGCCTGGCCGGTGGCGAACTGGCGCAGCGCGGTCAGGTCGGCAAGCATCTGCCCCGCCGCGCCCCGGTGCCCGGCCAGGCTGGCCTCGTAGGCGGCCTCGAACACGCGTGGGTTGAGGTTCATGTCCATGCGCGTGCCCAGGCGGATCACCACCTGGCTGCGCAGCCACTCCAGCAGACCCATGAAGGCGAACACCCCAAGCACCATGAGGCTGAGCATCAGCAAGGTCATCTCGTTGCGCGACGACAGGACCCGGTCGTAGACCTGCAGCATGTACAGCGCCGGGGCCAGCATCAGCACGTTGATCACCGCGGTGAACAGCGCAACGTTGCCAAGCCCGGCACGGCAGGCCCTGAGCGCCCGCAGCACTTCGTTGGCCGCGGTGGGAGCGGTTCGCATTGGTTGGAAACCTCGTAGAAGGCGCCGACCGGCGATTGCATTCGCCCTGTCGTCGCCACAGAATTCGCACCGCCGCAGCCTGGGCCCGGCAAAGACACGGGCTGCGGGGTAAGTGCATCAGATCAGCGAATGGCGGGGTAACCTTCCATTCGCTTTTTCATGCCTGTGCTCAGGCCGCCAGGGCCAGGTCCTCGGGCAGCGCCTGCACGCCGACCGCTTCGGCGGCAGCGGCGTGAGCCGGGCCGGCGGCCAGGGCCGCACCAATCTCGGCGAACGTGTTGTTGGTGGAGACGCCATAACCGGCCAGCAGGTTGTCCAGCACGCCTTCCAGGGCCGAGGTGTTGCCCTGCATCAGGCCGTAGATCACACCCTGTACTTCGTTGCCGGCACGCCCGGCGCCCTGCGCGGCATCCAGGTCCAGGCCGTTGAAGCTGACCACGTAGTTGGCCAGGCTGAAGTCGCTGCCGCTGCCGCCACCGAGCACTTCGCCCAGGGAGACGTTGTCCAGCGAGCCCCACAGGTAGTGGTTGAGGTTGTCGCCCGGGGCCTTGGACGGGTCGAACACATAGTGCAGACCGTTGGCGCTGTCGCTGTCGGCGATGAAGGCGTAGTCCGAGTTGTTGCGACCGTGGGTGGCGTACTGGTCGCCATCGAAGGTGCCGTTGCTGAAGCCACCGGTGTTGCTGTAGCCATGGCCGGCGGTGACGAAGCCGGCACTCCAGAAGGCCAGGTAGTCGTCGACGGTCGAGCTGGCGAAGGCGGCGTCGTAATTAACGGAAAGGGTCATGACGGTTCCTCGTTGTTGCACAGTGATGACGAAGGCGCGTTCCGTGCCTTCGCGTCGCCCGGAATGGGCAAACCCGGTTGGTTCAGAAGCGGTACTCGAGCATGCCGCTCAAGGTACGGCCGCGGGCCAGCGACAGGTTGTTGCCGTCGCCCATGGCCACGAAGTAGGCCTCGTCGGTGGCGTTCTCCAACGACAGGGCCAGGTTCAGGCTGGGGGTCATCCAGTAGCTGGCGTAGAGGTCGTAGACCGTGTACTGCGGCCACTGGGCCTGGTCGATCTGGTTGTAGGTATGGCTTTTGAGGTTCTCGCCGTTGCCTTCGCTGTAGCGCACCCGCATGCCCACATCCAGGGTGCGCTCAAGCAGGCGCATGCCCAGGGTCAGGGCGCCACGGTCGGCGGGCATGTACGAGGCGTTGCCCATGATGTCGCCGCAGCTGACGATGTTGTTGGTGTCGCTGGCGCCCTCGGCGCGTGAGACCCGCACCGGCAACATGATGATGCGGCTGCCCACCCGCACCGGGCGCATGACGGTGCCAGCGCTGACCAGGCGCTGTGCGCCCCCCATGTAGAACTGGTTGGAACAGAACTCGTTGCTGCCGATCATGTGGGTGTAGCTGAGCTGGCCGTAGTAGGCGCCGGCGTCGTAGTCCAGGCTGTACTCCACCCCACGAAAGCGCGTGGTTTCGAGGTTGTTCTGGTAGGCCGAACGGCCCAGGGCGATACCCGCCACGCTGCTGCCGGGCAGCGAGACGTTGGTGTCGAGGAACGAGAAGTTGTCGATGCGTGTGTCGAAGTAGGCGACCTTGGCGCCGAAGCGATCCCCGTCGCGCAGCAGCGACTCCTTGAAGACGTTCAGCCCCAGCTCCCAGTTGTGCGACTCCTCGGCCTTGAGGAACGGGTTGGGGTAGACCATCTCGGCACTGCCGCCGGCATGCGGGCGGCCGCTCATGAACACTTCGGTCACCGCTGGCGGCCGCCAGCCACGGCCCCAGCGGGTGTAGACCTGCAGCCAGTCCGGTCCGGGCTTGAGCGCGATGCCGAAGGTCGGCGAAAAGCGCCCCTCCTCGGTGTCCTCGTCAAAGATCATGTGGGTCTGCTGGCGGGTAAGGCCGACCTCGGTGACGCCTTCGGGGTACATCCAGGTGGTGACCCCGGTCTTGCCGCTCAGACGATAACGGTCGTAGCGCAGCCCGGCATCCAGGGTGAGCCAGTCGTCATGCTCATAGGTGAGCTTGCCGAACAGGCTGGCCATCACCCGCTTGCCCTTGGGATTGGCACCCTGCACGTAGGGTAGCGACTCCACCTCGTTTACCGCGGCGATGCGCTCGGTGCTGGGGCGGAAGCTGTCCTGGAACAGCTCGGTGCCGTAGTTGAAACTCAGGGTGTCAGCCTGTCCCAGGTGCCAGCGCGAGGTGTTCTGCAGCTGCAGGCCCCAGGTGTCGGTCTGGAAGCGGTCGGTGTAGGCCTCGACGCGGTTGCCGGTGGCGGCGCTGGACAGGTTGTCGGCGTTCCAGCGGTCCTGGCGGGTGGTCACGTAGTACAGCTTGACCTTGAAGTCGATCAGGTCGTTATCCGGGGTGAAGCTGTAGTCCAGTGCGGCATTCTTCGCATTGATGTCGTTGGTGCCGGTGACCCGGTAGTAATAGCGGTTGGCGTTGCTGTCGTTGTAGGTCCAGGCGTCCTTGCTGTCGGTGTCGGTCTCGATGTAGCTGAACTGCAGGCGCTGATCGTCGGCGAGGTTGAGGCCGAGCTTGAACAGCTGCGAACGGGTCACGCTGTCCATCGCCCCCACTTCGCCGTGCAGCCAGCTCTTCCAAGCCTCGCGGTTCTCCAGCTTGCCGCGGATCTGCGTGCCCAGGTTGTCGGCGTTCTGCGTACCGCTGCGGTAGTTGCCGAAATGCCGCTCGCTGTGGCCAAGCAGGATATCGCCGGCTTCATTGCCGACGGCGAACAGCGCACTGCCATTGAAGTAGGTGCCGTTGCCCAGCTCGCCGATACCGTGGCCGGCGCGCAGGCGCCCCCCCAGTTCCTTGCCCGGACCGAGCAAGTCGCGGGCATCGACGGTGTTGAACCTGGCGATGCCGCCGATCACCCCGGCACCGCCCATGCCGGCCGAGGTGCCCTTGTCGATCTCGACACCCTGGATGAACTCCGGGTCGATGAACATCACGCCGTTGCGCTGCTGGTGGCCGTTGACGTTGAAGTTCTGGCGCATGCCGTCGATGTTCATGTTGACCCGACCATAGTCCTGCACGCCGCGGATGTTCACCGACAGTCCGGGGTCACGCTGGTTGACGGCGGTGTACACGCCCGCGGTCTGTTCGAGCAGGTCGGCGGCATGGCGAGGGGCGCGCTGCTCAATCTGCTCACGGGTAATGACACTCACCGATCGCGGGGCCTGGTACACCCAATCGCCATCACGCTGCGAATCGATATGGGTCGCGCCCAGCTCAAGGGCCTCGCCGTCCTGGACGAGACGCTCCAGGCCGACCTGGCCGGCGGCGCTGAAGTGGTAACGCACCGGCGTGCCGCGCAGCAGCTGGCGCAGGCCCTCTTCGGCAGGGTAGCTGCCGTGCAGCCCTTCGCTGCGCAGACCGGCCAGCTTGCGGCTGTCGAAGAACACCTGCACACCGGACTGCTCGGCATAGGCCAGTACGGCGCTGTCGAGCGACTGGGCCGGAATATCGAAACGAACCAGGTTGCGGCTGGCGGTGCTTGGCGAATCGGCGGCGTGTGCCTGGCCGATCCCCATCGGCAATGCACAGCTGCCCAGGACCAGGCTGCCGGCCAGGGCGAGGCGGCCCAGAGGGCGCAGGGGTTGTAGTCGTGGCGTGCTCACTGCGATTGCTCGTCCGTGGTTGATGTTTTCTAGTAATGAAAATCAATCTCAACAGTCAGACGCGCGATGCAGGAGAAGTCAGTAAATAAAATTGAAAGTTTTTTTTGCCGAAGCCGGGTTCAGTAGAGCACGGCCACGCCTGGAAGCTCGATCAGCCGGGCCTTGAGCTCTTCACCGAGCACCACCGGGGCGGTGCCTAGCTGGTCGAGGCGGAAGACGCCGCTGACCTCACGCCGAGCCAATGCGTCACTGGCGACCACTAGCTGACCTGCGCGGTAGCGATTGAGCCGGGCGACCACCTCGGCGAGCGGCTGGCGTTCGAACACCAGCACCCCGCGCTGCCAGTCCGTGGCCCGCCGCAGGTCGTGACCCGGCCAGGGCCGCACCCCCTTGC
Source organism: Pseudomonas sp. P110(2024) (assembly GCF_057480795.1). Lineage (NCBI taxonomy): Bacteria > Pseudomonadati > Pseudomonadota > Gammaproteobacteria > Pseudomonadales > Pseudomonadaceae > Pseudomonas > Pseudomonas sp. P110(2024). The sequence continues at coordinate 44,605 of NZ_JBLIYT010000018.1, read as the reverse complement.
GCTGGTCATAGCGCAGACTGTCGCCCTGCTCCAGCACCTGGCCGGCCTGCCCTTGCAACGGCGGCGCCTGCAGCTCGACCGCAACACTGTGCTCCAGCATGCCGACCCAGCCCCCTTCGCCCGCAGCGCCAACCACGAAGCGAGTGCCGAGGGCGCGACTGGTAGCACCGGCGTATTCGACCACGAACGGGCGTGCGTCCTGGGCCGTGACCGGTGCGGCAGTGAAGATGGCTTCACCGGCCAGCAGACGCACGCGCCGTTCCCGCTCATCGAAGGCAAGCTGGAGGGCGCTGCGGCTGTCCAGTTCCACCTGACTGCCATCGGGCAGGGTCACCCGGCGCACTTCGCCGATCCCCGTGAGGTAGTCCGCGCGCCAGCCCAGCCATGCCTGCGGCCCCTGTTGCACGGCCAGCACAGCCAGCAACAACGCCGCCGCGCTGGCAACGGCCCGGCGCAACCGAGGTCGCCGTCGCCGCATCGGGCTGCCCTGGAGGGGAGTCGTGGGGCGAGCGCTCGAGACGGCGGGCAAGCGTGCCAATTGCCCAAGGTCAGCCCAGGTGGCCTGGGCAAACCCATAGGCACGGGCGTGCCGGGGATCGCTGGCGCACCACTGGTCCAAGGCGTGCTGCTGCGCCGGGCTCAGGGGACCGGCCTGCTGCAGCACCACCCACTCGGCGGCCTGCTCGCGGATGGCTTGCTCGTTCTGGCTGCTCACACGGTTCTCTCGCGATCTGGTTATGTCTGGGCTGACGTCTGAAGCGGCATTTGTCAGTAAACCGTTGGTCATTCGGTTTCCTGCAGGGACTGCATCACATAGGCCAGGGCCTTGGCCAGATGCTTTTGCACCGAGCTGTCGGAGATCCCCAGGTGCCGGGCGACCTCGGCGTGGGTCATGCCCTCCAGGCGGTTCAGGCGAAAGATTTCCCGGGTGCGCTCGGGCAGCTCACCGAGGATCGCCTGCAGGCGGCGCAGGTGCTGTTCGCGCACGGCCTGCTCCTCAAGCCCAGGGGTGTCCTCGACGATCGCCTCGAAGGCCTCGTGGGGCACCGTGTCAGTCTTGCGTCGCTGCTGCTGGCGCACGTGATCGATCATCAGGTTGTGCGCCGTGCGGTACAGGTAGGCCTGGGCGTTTTCGATGGGCTCGTGACGCTGCTGCTCGGCCAGGCGCAGGAAGCTGTCCTGCACCAGGTCGGCCGCCAACTGCGGGTCGCGCACCTTGCGCGAGAGCAGGCCCTGAAGGTTTTTCGCGTGCTTTGTGAACAGCCGCTTGAGGTCGAACTCCGCCACACGCTCTCCATGGGGTGGTCGCAAGGTGGCGGTATGCTACTGGTTATTGAGAATCACTTGCAAGAAACGGCATCACTCGAAGAGTGCATCCAGCGCCTGTTCCAGACGGGTCACGGCAATCACCTGCAAACCGGCGGGTGCCTCCTTTGGCGCGTTGCCCTTGGGCACGATGGCGCGCTTGAAGCCATGCTTGGCCGCCTCCTTCAGGCGCTCCTGGCCACTGGGCACCGGCCGCACCTCGCCCGACAGGCCGATCTCGCCGAATACCAGCAAGCCATGGGCCAGCGGACGGTTGCGCAAGCTCGACATCACCGCGGCCAGCAACGCCAGGTCGGAGGCGGTTTCCAGCACTTTCACACCACCGACGACGTTGAGGAATACATCCTGGTCATGGGTGGGGATGCCGCCGTGCCGGTGCAGCACCGCCAGCAGCATGGCCAGGCGGTTCTGGTCCAGGCCCAGGGTCACCCGGCGCGGGTTGGCCAGGTGACTGTCGTCGACCAGCGCCTGGACCTCCACCAGCATCGGCCGGGTCCCCTCCCAGGTGGCCATGACCACGCTGCCGGGTACTTCTTCCTGGGTGCGGTTGAGGAAGATCGCCGAGGGGTTGGAGACTTCCTTGAGGCCGCGGTCGGTCATGCCGAACACGCCCAGTTCGTTAACCGCGCCGAAGCGGTTCTTCACTGCCCGCAGCAGGCGCAGGCGACCATCGGACTCCCCCTCGAAATACAGCACGGTATCAACCATGTGCTCAAGCACCCGGGGCCCGGCCAGCGAGCCTTCCTTGGTGACGTGGCCGACCAGGAAGATCGCCGTGCCGCTCTGCTTGGCGTAACGCACCAGCAACGCCGTACTCTCGCGCACCTGGGCGACGCCGCCCGGGGCCGACTGCAACTGCTCGGTGAAGATGGTCTGGATCGAGTCGATGACCATCACCCGCGGCTTTTCCTGGCGCGCGGTGGCGATGATGGTCTCGATGCAGGTTTCGGTCATGACCTTGAGCTGGTCCTGGGGCAGGCCCAGGCGCCGGGAGCGCATGGCCACTTGCTGCTGCGACTCCTCGCCGGTGACATACAGCGCCGGCATCTGCGTGGCGATGTTGCACAGGGTCTGCAGGAGGATGGTGGACTTGCCGATCCCCGGATCACCGCCGATCAACACCACCGAGCCGTCCACCAGGCCACCGCCGAGCACGCGGTCGAGTTCGGTGCTGCTGGTGGTGAAGCGCGGAATCTCCTCGACACTGACTTCGGCCAGGGTCTTGATCTGTGCCTGCTGCCCGGTCCAGCCGGCCCGCCCGCTCGGCGCCGCGGCGCCGCCGCTTTCGATCATGGTCTCGACCAGGGTGTTCCAGGCACCGCAGTCACCGCACTGGCCGGCCCATTTGGGGAAGGTCGCGCCGCACTCTGTGCAGCCATACAAGCGCTTGGCCTTGGCCATGGGCGGGTCTCCTGGGAAAAACCGCCATGATAGCCGAACACGGACGTGTCCCGGAGGCAGCGGCAGGCGACAAAACTATTCGCTCTAAACACAGTCTGTAGCTGCGAACGTCACGCATGAAGCGTTTTAGTGGCTTACACTGCGGTTACCTCTCCATTCGTAACAAAGGAATACAGCATGGGCATGCTCAGTGAATTCAAGGCCTTCGCGGTCAAGGGAAATGTCGTCGACATGGCGGTAGGTATCATCATCGGCGCGGCGTTCGGCAAGATCGTCTCTTCCTTTGTCGGCGATGTGATCATGCCCCCCATCGGCCTGCTGATCGGCGGGGTGGACTTCAGCGACCTGGCCATCACGCTCAAGGCCGCCGAAGGCGATGTGCCCGCAGTGGTGCTGGCTTATGGCAAATTCATCCAGACCATTCTCGACTTCATCATCGTCGCCTTCGCCATCTTCATGGGCGTGAAGGTGATCAACCGCCTCAAGCGCGAAGAAGCCGTGGCCCCGACCGCACCGCCGGTGCCAAGCGCCGAGGAAACCCTGCTGACCGAGATTCGCGACCTGCTCAAGGCGCAGAACCGACAGCCCTGAAGCACAAAACGACTGGGGCCGCTTCGCGGCGGCCCCAGTGACGACGATCCTTAAGGCGCCGTTGATCCTTACCAGTAGTTCTCCACCGCCACCTGCCCCGGTCGCTTGCTCAGGCTCAGCTGCAGGTCGCGCGCCTTGAGCACCTTGCGTGTCTCGTCGATCATTTCCGGGTTGCCGCACAGCATGACCCGCGAATGCTCCGGCGACAGCGCCAGCCCCGCCGCCTTTTCCAGCTCACCGTTCTCGATCAGCGTGGTGATCCGCGCATTCAACGCGCCCGGGTGTTGCTCTCGGGTCACCACCGGGATGAACTGCAGCTTGCCCGCAAACTCCGCCAGGTAGTCGCGCTGCTCCAGCGCGGCGATCTCGTCCACATACGCCAGCTCCTTCGCCTCGCGCACCGAGTACACCAGCTTGATGTTGTCGAAGCGCTCCCAGGCCTCGAAGTCCTGCAGGATCGACATGAACGGCGCAATGCCGGTGCCGGTGGCCAGCAACCACAGGTCGCGCCCCCCCACGAAACGGTCGAGGGTCAGGTAGCCGAAGGCCTGACGGTCGATCAGCAAGGTATCGCCTTCACCCAGGCGGCTCAGTTCGCTGGTGAATTCACCGCCCGGCACCACGATGGAGAAGAAGTCGAGGAACTCGTCATGGGGCGCACTGACCATGGAATAGGCACGCCAGGCCACGCTGCCATCGGCCTTGCTCACCCCGAGGCGGGCGAACTGGCCGGCGCGGAAACGGAATCCGGCATCGCGAGTGACACGCAGGGAAAACAGGTTGGGCGTCAGGGGCTGGACGTCGAGCAGAGTCTGGCGGGTGAATTTGTCGGCGCTGGCGGTCATGACGGGCTCCATGGATCAGATGCGCACAGTTTCGCGCAAAGTGCCCCAGATAAACACCGTCGGTTTGTAAGGTATCGCTTATGAGTGATCGCAATCAGCTAAAAAAGCGTAACAGCTATAGCAAAAAAAACCAGCGCAGACTTAGGAGATTTCCTACACTTCGTTCCATGAAATGCCGACATTGGATCCAGCGCCAAGCGACGGGAGCTTCATCGATGCCACATTGGAAAAGCGAGCAGCTCCAGCAACTGCTGGATGAACAAGAACCGAAGGAGCTGTTCGGTCAAGCGGTGAAACTGGCCCAGGCGCTCAACATGGAGTTCGTTGGTTTGGCACTGCACCTGCATGTGGCAGCCCGTGGCCCACAGGTGATCCTCTACAACAACTATCCCGGTGCCTGGAATGAGCGTTACCAAGCTGAAGACTTAATCAAGATAGACCCAACAGTATCAAAATGCCATCATACAACACTGCCACTGGTCTGGAACGACGATCTCTACTGTGAGGTGCCACAACTGCGCGAAGCCGCCACCGCGCTTGGCATGACCCATGGCTGGAGTCAGTCGGTACATGACCAGCAGCACAACGAGAGTCAGTTGAGTGTCTCCAGGCCCCTGGGGGTAGTCACCCGCGAGGAACTCTTCGCGAAGAGTGCCCAGGTAATGTGGCTGTGCAACACCTTGCACGCCGTGCTCAGCACACATCATCTGCAGAAGTTCAGCCCGGTGCCGCAACTGAGCGAACGCGAACTCGAAGTGCTCAAGTGGTCCGCAGCGGGCAAGACCGCCGCCGACGTGGCGATGATCCTCTCGCTGTCGACCAGTACCGTGAATTTCCATATCCGCAGCGTGATCACCAAGACCAACGCCTCCAACAAGGCCGGCGCCATCGCCATCGCCGCCCTGCGCGGCCTGCTCTGACAGCCCGTCCCCCACCCAGGCGCAAAGCCCTGTAGAATCACCCGCCGCAAGCCCGCCGCGCAGCGCGCCGGGCAGGATTCGCAGCAGAGCCCCACGTCATGCCCCTGTTCAACAGCCCCTTCGCCGACCTCGACCTGATCCGCCAGCCGGCCCAGGCCAATGACCCGCTGCTGGCCTTCGACGCCGCCGACCAGTACCTGCTGGAACACCTGGCCGCCCAAGTGCCACAGGCGAGCTGCAGGGTGCTGGTGCTCAACGACAGCTTCGGCGCCCTTGCCGCGAGCCTCGCGGGGCATGTGCAGGTGACCAGCAGCGGCGACTCGCACCTGGCGTACCTGGCCCTGGAGAAAAATCTGGCGGGTAACGGCAGGCCGTTCGACAGCGTGCCTTTCATCCCCGCCAGCGAGACCTTCCCTGGCCCGTTCGACCGCGTGCTGGTGCGCGTGCCCAAGACCCTGGCACTGCTCGAGGAACAGCTGATCCGCCTGCAGGGCCAACTGGCGCCCGGCGCCCAGGTGATCGCCGGGGCCATGATCAAGCACCTGCCCCGCGCCGCCGGCGACCTGATGGAAAAGTACATCGGCCCGGTCCAGGCCTCGCTAGCGCAGAAGAAGGCGCGTCTGCTGATTGCCAGCGTCGGCGAACGTCCGACCGCACGCTCGCCCTACCCCAGCCGCTACCGCCTGGACAGCCCGGCCCTTGAGTTGGTCAACCACGCCAATGTGTTCTGCCGCGAAGGCCTGGACATCGGCACCCGCGCCTTCCTGCCGCACCTGCCACGCGACCTGGGCCGTGCCCGGATCGCCGACCTGGGCTGCGGCAATGGCGTGCTGGCGATCGCCTGCGCCCTGGCCAACCCGGATGCGCAATTCACCCTGGTCGACGAGTCGTACATGGCGGTGCAGTCGGCGCGGGAGAACTGGCAGGCGGCGCTGGGCGAGCGCGAGGTCACGATCAGGGCCGCGGATGGCCTGGCCGGCCAGGAGAAACAATCGCTGGACGTGGTGCTGTGCAACCCGCCGTTTCACCAGCAGCAGGTGGTGGGCGACTTTCTCGCCTGGCGCATGTTCCAGCAGGCCCGGGAGGCGCTGGAAGTCGGTGGGGCGCTGTACATCGTCGGCAACCGCCACCTGGGCTATCACAGCAAGCTGGCGCGGTTGTTCCGAGGGGTCGAGCAGGTGGCGGCGACGCCGAAGTTCGTGGTGCTCAAGGCACGGAAATAAACATCCAGTAGAAAACGAGAAAAGCCCGCTCCTACTGGTCCTGTAGGAGCGGGCTTGCCCCGCGACCGGGCTGCAACGCAGCCCTCGCAACCTAGTGGGTACTAAGGCCGGCAGCATTCATGAACATGCGCATGCCATAAGCCACCACCCCAAGCGCCGCCACGCTCAGCCCCCAGATCAGCACCAGCCAACCCAGGCGTTGCAAGAGCGGCTTTTTTTCTTCGACGTTCATCACGATGCGCTCCTAGTGATAGCCATCTTCATGGGTCACCTTGCCGCGGAACACGTAGTAGCTCCAGTAGGTGTAACCAAGAATGAACGGCAGGATGAACAGCGTGCCCACCAGCATGAAGCCCTGGCTCTGCGGTGGCGCCGCAGCGTCCCAAATGCTGATGGACGGCGGGATGATGTTCGGCCACAGGCTGATGCCCAGTCCGCTGTAGCCCAGGAAGATCAGCACCAGGGTCAACAGGAACGGCGTGTAGTGGGCATCGCGTGCCACCGCCCGCAGCAGGCCGTAGAACGTCACCAGCACCAGGATCGGCACGGGCATGAACCAGACCAGGTTGGGCATGCTGAACCAGCGCTCGGCGATCTGCGGGTAAGCGATCGGCGTCCACAGGCTGACCACACCGATGACCGCCAGCAGCACCAGCGCCAGTGGCCGAGCGATGTCATGCATCTGCTTCTGCAAGGGCCCTTCGGTCTTCATGATCAGCCAGGTGCAGCCCAGCAGAGAGTAGGCGACGATCAGGCCCAGTCCACTGAACAGCGTGAACGGCGTCAGCCAGTCCAGGGTGCCGCCGACGAACTTGCGGTCGACCACCTTGAAGCCCTCGATGAACGCGCCCAGGGCCACGCCCTGGAAGAAGGTCGCCACCAGCGAACCCCAGATGAACGCCTTGTCCCAGATGTGGCGTTTGTTGGCCCGGGCCTTGAAGCGGAACTCAAAGGCCACGCCCCGGAAGATCAGCCCCACCAGCATCAGGATCAACGGCAGGTACAGTGCTTCGAGCACTACTGAGTAGGCCAGCGGGAAAGCGCCGAACAGTGCCGCGCCGCCCAGCACCAGCCAAGTCTCGTTGCCGTCCCATACCGGGGCGACGGTGTTCATCATCACATCGCGGTCATGCTCGTCCTTGACGAAGGGGAAGAGCATGCCGATGCCCAGGTCGAAACCATCCATCACCACGTACATCATGACGCCGAAGATGATGATCACGGCCCAGATCAGCGGAAGATCGATACCCATCTCAGTTCCCCTTGCTCAGGCTGGCGGAGTCGGCCTCATGGCCGTCATCGGCGGCGGACAGCGGCCGCGCTGGCGTGCGTTTCTGGCCAGGGCCTCCGGGGGGCTGCGTGTCGCCCTCGCCTGTGTGCGGACCTTTGCGCACCAGACGCATCATGTAGCCGAGCCCGGTGCCGAACAGGGCGAAATAGACCACAACGAACATCACCAGGGTGAAGCCGAGTTGCGCATAACTGTGGTTGGACACGCCGTCGGCGGTACGCATCAGGCCGTAGACAACCCAGGGCTGACGACCGACCTCGGTGGTGAACCAGCCGGCGAGGATGGCGATCAAGCCAGACGGGCCCATCCACAAGGTCAGGTAGAGGAATGGACGCGAGCTGTACAGCGTGCCGCGCTTGCGCAGCCAGAGGCTCCACAGGCCAACGAAGATCATCAGCATGCCCAGACCGACCATGACCCGGAACGACCAGAACACGATGGTCGAGTTGGGCCGGTCCTCGGGCGGGAAATCCTTCATCGCCGGGACCTGCTTGTCCAGGCTGTGGGTGAGGATCAAGCTGCCAAGCGCCGGGATCTCGATCTTGAAGCGGGTGGTCTCGGCCTGCATGTCGGGAATGCCGAACAGGATCAGCGGGGTCGGCTCGCCGGGCTTGTTCTCCCAGTGGCCTTCGATGGCGGCGATCTTCACCGGCTGGTGCTTGAGGGTGTTCAAGCCATGGAAGTCACCGATCACCGCCTGCACCGGCGCGACGATCAGCGCCATCCACATGGCCATCGACAGCATCTTGCGCACCGCCGGGTTGTCGCGCCCGCGCAGCAGGTGCCAGGCCGCCGAGGCGCCGACGAAGAACGCGGTGGCGACGAAGGCCGCGGTGGCCATGTGCATCAGCCGGTAGGGGAACGACGGATTGAAGATCACCGCGAACCAGTCCACCGGGATCACCTGGCCGTTGACGATCTCGTAGCCCTGGGGCGTCTGCATCCAGCTGTTGGAAGCGAGGATCCAGAACGTCGACACCAGCGTGCCGAGCGCCACCATGCACGTGGCGAAGAAGTGCAGGCCACGCCCGACACGGTTCCAGCCGAACAGCATGACGCCCAGGAAACCGGCCTCGAGGAAGAAGGCGGTCAAGACCTCGTAGGTGAGCAAGGGACCGGTGATGGAGCCGGCAAAGTCGGAGAACTGGCTCCAGTTGGTGCCGAACTGATAGGCCATGACCAATCCCGAGACCACGCCCATGCCGAAGTTGACGGCGAAGATCTTCGACCAGAAGTGGTAGAGGTCACGGTAGGTGTTGTCGCCGGTCTTAAGCCAAAGGCCTTCGAGGACCGCCAGGTAGCTCGCCAGGCCAATGGTGATGGCCGGGAACAGGATGTGAAAGGACACGGTAAAGGCAAACTGGATTCGGGCGAGCTCTAAGGCTTCCAATCCGAACATGGTGCTTCCTCTTCAGGTAATCCGGCGACCGGGCTCATGGCCTGTCGCCCACTGCCCCCACGGGTATCGAGTGCGGCGCGTTGGAATTGTTCTGTTCGATCGCGGGGATTCCGGCCCAAGGGCCAAGATCGTTGCATCTGGAACGATTGATCCAGATCAACGACTGAATGGAAGCATAGTCCCGAATGACCCATCCGGATGTGTGGTTGATTGCCGCGTGACCGGTTGCCTCACCCTCTTTCTTCGTAGGTGAAACGTTGATCCACGCCGCTTTCAGCAACCATTTGTTACAAACAGATGTTACGCTGCAGCCCCCTCTATTTCCGAGGTCGCAGGCCTAGCGATGTCCGATTCCGCCCCGCAACTGCTGCGCCATCACCGCCCCTTCCTCGCCTTCTGGCTGGCCCGCGTATTCACCGCCAGCGGCTTCCAGATGCTCACCGTGGCCATCGGCTGGCACCTCTACCAGCTCACCGGCAATGTGCTCGACCTGGGCCTGGTCGGGCTGGTCGAGTTCGCCCCGCGGGTACTGTTCATGCTGCACACCGGGCATGTCGCCGATCGCTATGACCGACGCAAGGTCGCCGCCCTGTGCCAGACCCTGCAGGCGCTGATCGCCCTGGCGCTGGCCGTGGGCAGCTTTACCGACAACGTCAGCCGTGAACTGATCTTCGTCCTGGCCTTCCTGCTGGGTGCCGCCCGCTCGTTCGAGATGCCGGCGACCCAGGCGCTATTGCCCAACGTGGTGCCGCCCGGACTGTTCCCCCGCGCGGTGGCGGCCTCGGCCTCGGCGACCCAGGCGGCGACCATCGTCGCCCCGGCGGTGGGCGGCCTGCTCTACGCCCTCGGCAGTACCTGGGTATACGGTCCGACCGTAGCCCTCTATCTCATTGCCTGCCTTTTGACGCTGAGCCTCGATGCCCGTCGGCAGCAGCCGCAGCCAGGCAGGGCCAACCTCGACTCGCTGCTGGCCGGGATCCGCTTCATCCGCAGTCGTCCGGATATCCTCGGCGCGATCTCGCTGGATCTGTTCGCCGTTCTGCTCGGCGGCGCCACCGCGCTGCTGCCGGTGTTCGCCAAGGACATCCTGCTCACCGGCGCCTGGGGCCTGGGCCTGTTGCGCTCAGCGCCCGCCGTCGGGGCATTGCTGATGTCGCTGTGGCTGGCGCGCTTCCCGGTGGAACGCAAGGTGGGTCTGACCATGTTCACCGCAGTGGGCATATTTGGCGTGGCGACCATCGCCTTCGGCCTCTCGACCTCGTTCTGGTTCTCATTGGCGGTGCTAGTGGTGCTGGGCGCGGCAGACATGATCAGCATGGTCATCCGCAGCGCATTCGTGCAGTTGGAGACGCCGGACGAGATGCGTGGCCGGGTGAGCGCGGTGAACGGATTGTTCATCGGTGCCTCGAACCAGCTCGGCGAGTTCGAGTCGGGCGTTACCGCGCACTGGTTCGGCACAGTGCCGGCGGTGGTGCTCGGTGGCGTGGGCACGCTGGTGGTGACCGGAGTGTGGATGAAGCTGTTCCCGACGTTGACTCACCGCGACCGGATGCATAACGGCTGATCGGTTGCCTGTGCCGGTCTATTCGCGGGCTTGCCCGCGAAAGGGCCGACACAAGCTACAGAAAGCCCTCTCCCCAATGGCCATAGGCCCCCGCCATCCTTGCTGGTATGATGCGCGGCTTTTTTCCGCCCCACACAAAACCACGGTATCCGGTACGGTCTGTGCTTTGCTGTTGGGGTCGATACATTCACGGCGCGAGGGCGCCCGGGGAGCAGGCATGCTGGAAAGGCTGTTTCAACTAAAAGCACACGACACCAATGTGCGCACCGAGATTCTCGCGGGCGTCACCACCTTCCTGGCCATGGCCTACATTCTGTTCGTCAACCCGAGCATCCTCGGCGAGACCGGCATGGACAAGGGCGCGGTGTTCGTCGCCACGTGCCTTGCCGCGGCCATCGGCTCGGTGACCATGGGCATCATCGCCAACTACCCGATCGCCCTGGCGCCGGGCATGGGCCTGAACGCCTTCTTCACCTACACCGTGGTCCTGCACATGGGCCACACCTGGCAGGTGGCGTTGGGGGCTGTATTCCTCTCGGCAGTGCTGTTCTTCCTGCTGTCGATCTTCCGCATCCGCGAGTGGATCGTGAACAGCATCCCGCTGCCGCTGCGCTCGGCCATCGCCGCGGGCATCGGCCTGTTCCTGGCGCTGATCGCCCTGCATAACGCAGGTATCGTCGTCGATAACCCAGCAACCCTGGTGGGCCTGGGCGATCTCAGCAAACCGGCGCCGATCCTCGCCACCCTGGGCTTCTTCCTGATTGTCGCCCTCGAGTCGCTGAAGGTACGCGGCGCGGTGCTGATCGGCATCCTGGCCGTGACCGTGGCCTCGATCGTGATGGGGGTCACCCCGTTCGGCGGCGTGGTCTCGATGCCGCCGTCGCTGGCCCCGACCTTCCTGCAGCTGGACATCGCCGGCGCCCTCGACGTTGGCCTGATCAGCGTGATCTTCGCCTTCCTGTTCGTCGACCTGTTCGACAACTCCGGCACCCTGATCGGTGTGGCCAAGCGCGCCGGCCTGATGGGCAAGGACGGCCACATGCCGAAGATGGGCCGCGCCCTGATCGCCGACAGTACCGCCGCCATGGCCGGGTCCCTGCTGGGTACCTCGACCACCACCAGCTACATCGAGTCGGCGGCGGGTGTGAGCGCGGGCGGGCGCACCGGCCTGACCGCCATCGTGGTCGCCGTGCTGTTCCTGCTGGCGCTGTTCTTCGCCCCGCTGGCCGGCAGCGTGCCGGCCTTCGCCACCGCGCCGGCCCTGCTGTTCGTCGCCGTACTGATGGCCTCGGGCCTGGCCGAGATCAACTGGGACGACGTCACCGAAGCCGCGCCGGTGGTGGTGACCGCCCTGGCCATGCCACTGACCTACTCGATCGCCAACGGCATCGCCTTCGGCTTCATCGCCTGGACCGCCATCAAGCTGATCTCCGGCCGTCACCGCGACCTGAACCCGGCGTTGGTAATCCTGTCGATCCTGTTCGTCATCAAGCTGGGCTGGTTCCCCGCATGAGTGCTGTCCTGGATCCTTCACAATACGACGCGCAACTGGCGGCCAAGGCCGCCCGCCTGCGCGAGCTGCTGGCCCCGTTCGGCGCGCCGGAGCCGGCGCTGTTCGACTCACCGCGCGAGCACTATCGCCTGCGCGCCGAATTCCGCCTGTGGCGCGAGGGCGGTCAACGTCACTACGCGATGTTCGCCCCGGGCGAGAAGCACAAGGCAATCCTGATCAACGATTTTCCCATCGCCAGCGAGCGCATCAATGAACTGATGCCACGTCTGAAGGCCGCCTGGCAGGGCAACGAGGCACTCGACAATCGCCTGTTCCAGGTCGAGTTCCTCACCACCCTGGCCGGTGACGCGATGGTCACCCTGTGCTATCACCGCCCTCTGGACGAAGCCTGGGAGGCTGCCGCGCAGCAACTGGCCAGTGACCTGAACGTCAGTGTGATCGGCCGCTCCAAGGGCAAGCGCGTGGTGATCGGCCGCGACTACGCCGTGGAAAAACTCGACATCGCCGGACGCACCTTCAGTTATCGTCAGCCCGAAGGCGCCTTCACCCAGCCCAACGGCGCGGTGAACCAAAAGATGCTCGGCTGGGCCTTCGAGGCCATGGGCGAGCGCCAGGACGACCTGCTGGAGCTGTACTGCGGCAACGGCAACTTCACCCTGCCGCTGGCGACCCGCGCGCGCCAGGTACTGGCCACCGAGATCAGCAAGACCTCGGTCAACGCCGCCCTGCATAACCTCGACGAGAACGGCGTGGATAACGTGCGCCTGGTGCGCCTGTCGGCCGAGGAGCTGACCCAGGCGCTGAACGAGGTCCGCCCGTTCCGCCGCCTGGAAGGCATCGACCTGAAAAGCTACGACTTCGGCACCGTGTTCGTCGACCCGCCGCGCGCCGGCATGGACCCGGACACCTGCGAGCTGACCCGTCGCTTCGAGCGCATCCTGTACATCTCGTGCAACCCGGAAACCCTGGCGCAGAACATCGCCCAGCTGCACGATACCCACCGTATCGAGCGCTGCGCGCTGTTCGACCAGTTCCCGTATACCCATCACATGGAAAGCGGCGTCCTGCTGGTTCGGCGCTGACCTTCAGATCGCCGGGGCTGGTTTGCAGCCCATCCGACCGGTCCGACGCCTCGGCAAGGCCGCTCCTACAGGAGTACGCGATTCCCTGTAGGAGCGGCCTTGCCGAGGCGTCGGACCGGTCGGATGGGCCGCAAAGCGGCCCCTGAAGCTTCAGTCAGAAATCGAAGAACACCGTCTCCCCTTCCCCCTGGATACGGATATCGAAACGATACGCCGTCTTCCCCTCTACCTCGCAACGCCTGGCGATCAGCGTCTCGCGCCGCTGCGGCTGCTCGATCAGGTTGAGCACCGGGCACCGGGCGTTCGCCTCACCCTCGTCATCGAAGTACAACCGTGTATGCAGGTGGATGTTGATCCCCCGGGCAAACAGGCTGATGTTGATGTGCGGCGCCATCGGCACGCCCGCGGCATTGTTCACCACACCCGGCTTGACCGTATGCAGGGTCCATTCGCCGGCATCGAAGGTGGTCGCGGTGCGGCCGAAGCTGTTGAAGGCGTTCTCGTGGTTGAACTCATCCTGGTAGCGGCCATCGGCATCAGCCTGCCAGACCTCCAGGAAAGAGTCGCGCACCAGGTGGCCGTTGCCGTCGTATACCTGACCGAGCAACAGGATTTGTTCGCCCGGCGCCTCGGGGGTGGCCAGGCGGTTCCAGATTTCCTGGTCGCGGGTCGGGTTGCCTGCGGCTTCCAGGGCCAGGCCGATGTGCACATAGGGGCCGGCGGTCTGCGAAGGGGTTTCCGGCAGCAGTTCGATAGGCATCACGGGCCTCCTCAGCGGTTTTCGAAGTGGGTCTGGCGCTGGCCGCGCAGGACAATGTCGAAGCGGTAGGCCAGGCAATCCATGGGGTTGGCGTGGCTCATGTCGAGCCTGGCGATCAGCCGCTGGACCGCGTCGGAGTTGGCGATCGACTTGGCGATCGGGCACAGCGGAATCAGCGGATCGCCCTCGAAGTACAACTGGGTGATCAGCTTGGTCGCGATCGACGGTCCGCTGATGGAGAAGTGGATATGTGCCGGGCGCCAGTCGTTGGGGCCGTTGCGCCATGGGTATGGACCGGGCTTGATGGTACGAAAGCTGTAGTAGCCGTCGCGGTCGGTCAGGCAACGGCCGACACCGCCGAAGTTCGGGTCCAGCGGCGCCAAGTAGCGGTCGTTCTTGTGCCGGTAGCGACCGCCGGCGTTGGCCTGCCACATCTCCACCAAGGTGTTGGCCACCGGCTTGCCGTACTGGTCGACAACGCGGCCGGCGACGATGATGCGCTCGCCGATCGGCAAGCCGCCGTGGTTGAAGTTGAGCAGCAAGTCATGGTCGTGTTCGCCGAAACGCAGATGGGAAAAGTCCGGGCCGGTACTTTCGCTGATCGACTGTGGGATGCTGACCAGCGCCTGGCGCGGCGAGCGCGCCACCGAGGTCTTGTAGTCGGGGGTGAAGGCCTTGGGGTGCCAGTTGCGATCACGGATCACGAAGCGGCTGGTGTCCTGGGCGGGCATGCCGGTTTCCTCTCTTGGAATTGTCGAACGCCTGGGCGTGGCAGGCGGAGTTGCAGTTTCCAGCAGGCCAATCGGGATGAATATTGAATTCAGCAGTCTTAGCCATAACCATTTGGTTATGCACAAGCGACCAAGGCGACGCCGAGGGCAGCGCTGGACTAATCTTTGACTTCTTGTTTCACGAACCGGAGAGCTCTACATGGAATGGCGAAAAGGCCGACGCAGCGACAACGTGGTCGATGCCCGCGGCGAAGGGGGCGGCGGCATGCGCTTCGGCGGCGGCAAGGGCCTGGGGCTCGGCGCCATCCTGTTGATCGTCGGCATCGGCTGGCTCACCGGGCAGGACCCGTTGCAGATCCTCGGCCAGCTGGCCGGACAGATGGAGCAGCAGCAGACCGCCCCGGCCAACGTTGGCAGCAAGGCGCCGCCGGCCAACGACGAGCAGGCCGAGTTCGTCGCCTCGATCCTCGGCGACACCGAGGACACCTGGAAGGCGCTGTTCGCCCAGGCCGGCAAGCAGTACCGCGATCCCAAGCTGGTGCTGTTCAGTGGCCAGGTCAATTCCGCCTGCGGTTTCGCCTCATCGGCGGTCGGACCGTTCTACTGCCCGGCCGACCAGCGCGTGTACCTGGACATGACCTTCTTCCGCGAAATGGAAACCCGCTTCAAGGCAGCCGGGGATTTCGCCCAGGCCTACGTGATCGCCCACGAAATCGGCCATCACGTGCAGACCCTGCTCGGGGTCTCGGCCAAGGTCGACGCCGCACGCCGCAACGGCCAGCGCATGGAAGGCGACAACGGCCTGCTGGTGCGCCAGGAACTGCAAGCCGACTGCCTGGCCGGGGTCTGGGCCTACCAGGCACAGAAACGCCTGAACTGGCTGGAGCCGGGGGATGTGGAAGAGGCACTGAACGCCGCCAATGCCATCGGTGACGATCGCCTGCAGCAGCAGGGGCAAGGACGGGTGGTGCCCGACTCCTTCACCCATGGTACCTCGCAACAGCGCGTGCGCTGGTTCAAGGCCGGTTTTTCCAGTGGCGACGTAAATCAGTGCGATACCTTCAGCGCACGTAGCCTTTGATAGCCCCATCAGAACAGTGCACGCCCGTCGGTGTGCACTGGGTCTGCACCCGCAATTGACCACATCAAAAAACAAACGTATTCAACAAGTTATAAATTTGCTGAAAAAGCGTTTCAGCTTCTCGACGCTTTGCCGATAAGTCCTACACAAATCTGCGGGCTAACTGACAACAACAACGCCCAGCTTTTGAGATCAAGTGAGCGAAATCATTTTCTGGGAGAGCGTGCATGAACAGTTGGTTCGCTAATATCAGCGTCAACCTCAAACTCGGCCTGGGCTTCGGCCTGGTCCTGGTCCTGACCGGCCTGCTGGCCCTGACCGGCTGGAACAGCCTGGGCAGCCTTATCGACCGCAGCAACTGGATGAGCGACATCACCCAGCTCAACAGTGACCTGACCAACCTGCGCGTGGCCCGCCTGCAGTGGATGCTGACCAACGGCGACGATGCCTCGGCGGCCAACGTCCAAGCCAAGCTCGATGCCTTCGGCAGCCAGCAGCAGCACCTGGTCAACACCTTCAAGAGCCCCGAGAACCTCAAACTGCTGCGCGAGCAGGGCCAGAGCATCAGCGAATACCGGGTCTCGCTGGAGAAGATGCGCCAGGGCTACAAGACCACCCTCGCCGCCCGCGAATCGATGAACCAGACCGCGTCCCGCGCCAATGACGCCATCGAGGCGATCAGCGCCGCCGTGCTGTCCAGCGCCGAGAGCGATGCCAGCCGCCTGGCCCAATACCTGCTGATCAGCAAGGCCAAGCAACAGCTGGTGCAGGTGCGCCTTGACGTACGCAGCTACATCGCCGACCTGACCAGCGAAGCCGAGCAGGCCGCCCTGCGCCAGCTGGAAAACGCGCTGAATGAAATCGACAGCCTCAAGCGCCAGCTGCCGGGCGAAGCCTCACGCATCCAGCAATTCGAAAACGCCGTGCTGGCCTACCGCGACGCCGTGCGCCAGTTCCGCGACGCTACCGCGGCCATCGGTGTGGCCCGTGCCGAAATGACCGTGCAGGGCGCCGACATCGTCAAACGCAGCGACGAACTGTACAAGATCCAGATCGAGCGCCGTGACGCCGAAAGCGTCCAGGCCCGCACCCTGCAGACTACTGCCACCCTCCTGGCGCTGCTGGTCGGCGTACTCGCCGCATTCCTCATCACCCGTCAGATCACCCGCCCGCTGCGCGAGACCATGGACGTGGTCAACCGCATCGCCAGCGGCGACCTCACCCAGGAACTGCGTGTCACCCGTCGTGACGAGCTGGGCGCCCTGCAGCAGGGCATCGCTCGCATGGGCACCACCCTGCGCGACCTGATCACCGGCATCCGCGACGGCGTTACCCAGATCGCCAGCGCCGCCGAGGAACTGTCGGCGGTGACCGAGCAGACCAGCGCCGGCGCCAACAGCCAGAAGGTCGAGACCGACCAGGTGGCCACCGCCATGCACGAGATGGCCGCCACCGTCCAGGAAGTCGCGCGCAACGCCGAGCAGGCCTCGCACGCGGCGACCAACGCCGATGACGAAGCCCGGGTCGGCGACAAGGTGGTCGGTGAGGCCATCAGCCAGATCGAACGCCTGGCCCACGAAGTGCACCGCTCCACCGAGGCGATGACCCTTTTGCAGCAGGAAAGCCAGAAGATTGGCAGCGTCATGGACGTGATCAAGTCGGTGGCCGAGCAGACCAACCTGCTGGCGCTCAACGCCGCCATCGAGGCGGCCCGTGCCGGCGAGGCCGGTCGTGGCTTCGCCGTGGTGGCCGACGAGGTCCGTGGCTTGGCCCAGCGCACCCAGCAGTCCACCGAAGAGATCGAAGGCCTGATCGCCAGCCTGCAGCACGGCACCCAACAGGTCGCCGAAGTGATGAACGGCAGCCGCAGCCTGACCGACAGCAGCGTCGAGCTGGCGCGCAAGGCCGGTGGTTCGCTGGAGAGCATCACCCGCACGGTGTCGAACATCCAGTCGATGAACCAGCAGATCGCCGCCGCCGCCGAGCAGCAGAGCGCCGTGGCCGAAGAGATCAGCCGCAGCATCCTCAACGTGCGCGACGTGTCGGAGCAGACCGCCGCGGCCAGCGACGAGACCGCCGCCTCCAGCGTCGAGCTGGCGCGCCTGGGTGGTCACCTGCAGACACTGGTCAGCCAGTTCCGCGTCTGACCCTGTAACGCATCGCGGGGCAAGCCCGCTCCCACCGGTCGTGGGAGCGGGCTTGCCCCGCGATCATTTCACCCCAGCCTTATTTGACGATCATCCCCACCCCACGCCCACGCGGATCGGAAGCGGTCTCCAGCTTCTCCCCGGTGACCCGGATCGCCTGGATATCGCCCATCTCCCAGCCCTGGTCCTCCAGCACGTAGCCCATCTTCTTCAAGTCGTCGGCCACTGCCCCCTTGAGCGGCGCGTAGCTGTCGAAGTAGATCGTATCCTTGGGCAGCAACTGGTGATGCACGCGCTGCGCCGCCACCGCCTTCTCCAGCGGCATGCCGTAGTCATACAGGTTGTTCATCACCTGGAAGATCGAGGTGAAGATCCGCGAACCGCCCGGCGTGCCCAGTACCAGGGCCACCTTGCCATCGCGGGTCACCAGGCTAGGACTCATCGACGAGAGCATGCGCTTGCCCGGCGCGATGGCGTTGGCGTCGCCGCCGACCACGCCAAAGGCATTGGCCGCCCCCGGCTTGGCACTGAAATCGTCCATCTCGTCGTTGAGCAGGAAGCCCGCGCCCTTGACCACTACGCCACTGCCGTAGTCGAGGTTGAGGGTGTAGGTGTTGCTCACCGCGTTGCCCTGCTTGTCGACGATGGAGAAGTGCGTGGTCTGGTGCGGTTCCAGCCCCGGCTTGACCTTGTCGGTCTCGGAGATCGCGTTCGGGTTGACCTGGGCGGCGCGCTTGGCCAGGTAGTCCTTGGCCACCAACTGGTCGACCGGGACCTTGGTGAAGGCCGGATCACCGAGATAGTCGGCGCGGTCGGCGAACACGCGTTTCTCGATCTCGGCCAGCAGGTGGATGTACTTGGCCGAGTTGTGCTCGACGCCCTTGAAGTCAGCCGCGCGGTCTTCCTTGATGCCCAGCAGCTGGGCCAGGGCGACACCACCGGAGCTTGGCGGCGGCGCGGTGTAGACCACATTGCCGCGCCAGTTGATGGCGATCGGGTCACGCCACACGGCCTTGTAGTCCTTGAGGTCGTCCTTGGTGATCAGGCCCTTGTCGGCCTGCATCTGCGCCACCAGCAGGTCGGCGGTCTTGCCCTGGTAGAACTCGCTCACGCCCTGGTCGGCGATGCGCTCCAGGGTCTGCGCCAGCTCCGGCTGCTTGAACAGCTCGCCGACCTTCATGTGGCCGAAGTAGTCGTTGAAGTTGGTGGCGGTCTTGAACAGGCCCTGGGCGTCGTCGCGGTACTGGTACTGCTTCTGGGCGATCTTGAAGCCGTTCTGCGCGTAGCCGATGGCCGGCGTCAGCAGCTCGCTCCACTTGAGCTTGCCGAACTTCTGGTGCGCCTCCCACAGCCCCATCACTGTGCCCGGCACACCGGCGGCGCGTACGCCGACCAGGCTGAGGTTCTCGATCACCTCGCCCTTGTCGTCCAGGTACATGGTCTTGGTCGGGGCCTTGGGCGCCACCTCGCGGTAGTCGAGGAAGTAGGGCTTGCCGTCGACGAACAAGGTCATGAAACCACCGCCGCCGATATTGCCGGCCTCGGGGTAGGTCACGGCCAGGGTGAAGGCGGTGGCGACGGCAGCATCCACCGCGTTGCCGCCTTTCTTGAGGATATCGGCGGCCACCTGTGCGCCATATTGATCAGGGGCGGCCACCGCGCCGCCTTCCAGCGTCACGGCAAAGGCGGAGGAGCAGCTCAGGATCGCGGCCCCGAGGGCCAGTGGCTGGAACATGACGATACGCATGCGCACTTCCTTGGTGTTGTTTTTGTTGATCAGTCATTAAGGCCGAAGCCACCCGACTAAGCAAACACCATGGCAGGATTGCGCCGCCAATGGGCAGACACTGTCGCGTTCAGGCAACTCAGCAGGCGTAGGCGGCCAGCTTCTTCTGGATGAAATCGAGGAAACACTGGATCCGCAACGCCAACTGGGTGTTGCGGTAGTAGACCGCGTGGATCGGCTGGCGATAGCCGTTATTGTGCTCTGCGAGCAGCACCTGCAGGCGGCCGGCGCGGATGTCCTCGTGGGTCATGAAATGCGACAGGCTGACAATGCCTTCACCGGCGATGGCCAGCTGGCGCAGGGTTTCGCCACTGGAGGCAAGCAGTTGCGGGCGGATTGCCCAATGGTCGCCCTGGGCGTGGCGCAACGGCCAGCGGTTGAGCGATTCCAGGGTGCTGAAGCCGAGCAGGCAATGTTGGTCGAGATCCTCGACCTTGTGCGGCATGCCGTGCTGCGCCAGGTAATCGGGGCTGGCGAGGACCTGCACCGGGCTGCAGCCCAGCGAGCGGGCATGCAGGCTGGAATCGGACAGCTCGCCGATGCGGATGGCCACGTCGGTGCTCTGCTCCAGCAGGTCGATAATCAGGTCGTCGGTATTCAACTCCAGCTCGATACCAGGGTATTGCCGGCGGAACTCGCCGATCCACGGCAGGATCGCGTGCAGCATGAACGGCGCGGCGGCATTGATGCGCAGGCGCCCGGACGGGGTCTGGCGGTTCATCGACAGGCGCTCTTCCATGTCGTCCATCTGCTCGAGGATCAGCCGCGCGCGCGCTAGGAAGAAGCGCCCTTCCTCGGTCAGGTCCATGCGCCGGGTGGTGCGGTTGACCAACGTCGTGCCGAGCTTGCCCTCCAACCGCGACAGGGTGCGGCTGACGGCCGACGGCGTCTGGCCGATCTGCTCGGCGGCGGCGGAGATCGAGCCGCTGTCGATGACGGCGACGAAGACCTGGAGTTCTTCGGAGCGAGTTTTCACGCGAATGACCTTGGCAGGGGTATGCCGTGATTGATAACCGCTGGGCGAAGCCTGTGCAAGCCGGCCCCACGATGGGGCGGACTCAATGGCCCTTGCCGAACACTTCATCCAGGTGCTGCTCGTACGCCGCCAGCGCCGCAGGCACATCCGGCCGCTTCATCACATCGACGGCGAGGAAGGTCGGCAGTCCGCTCATGCCGAGGAACTGGTTGGCCTTGTGGAACGGGAAGTACACCGCATCCACGCCCTTGCCTTCGAAGAAGTCGCTCGGGTCATCGAACGCCTGCTGCGGCGCGTTCCAGGTCAACGACAGCATGTACTGCTTGCCCTGGACCAGGCCACCGCTGCCGTACTTCTGCGAGGCATCGGAGCGGGTGCGACCATCGTTGGCGTACAGGCTGCCATGGCCGGCGGTGAACACCTCGTCGATGTATTTTTTCACCGTCCACGGCGCGCCCATCCACCAACCGGGCATCTGGTAGATCACCACGTCGGCCCAGAGGAACTTTTCCACCTCGGCCTGGACGTCGTAGCCGCCGTCGATGAAGGTTTCCCGCACATCGAAGCCGGCACGGTCCAGGTGGGCCAGCGCGGCGTCGTGCAGGGTCTGGTTGAGGCGGCCTTCGGAGTGGGCGAAGCGTTTGCCACCGTTGAGCAAGAGGATCGTTTTCATGGGAGGGTCAGCCCTGTAAGTGAAGTTGCCGGCAGGTTAGGCACTCACCGGGCATGGAAACAGCTGTCCCAGGGCAAAATACATTTGTCTTAAAATCACGAATGACAAACATATTGTTGATTTAAGATCTGATCACTCACTTCACTTACCGAGATCTCCCATGAGCGAGCAGTACGCCTTCATCCTCAAAGCCAAGACCCGCCCGGAACAGGCCGAAGCCTTCGAGCAACTGTTCCGTCCCTACGTCGAACCCAGCCGCCAGGAGCCGGGCTGCATCGAATACCATATGCTGCGCGACAAGGCAGACCCGAGCCTGTTCGTGTTCTTCGAGGTCTGGGCCAGCAAGGCGGCTCTGGACGTGCACTCGGCACTGCCGCACATGGCCGCATTCTTCGAAAAGCGCATGGATTACCTGGAGCGCGACTTTGATATCCAGATGATCGATATGCTCAGCGCCTCTTCCGCTAACCGCTGATCAACAGGTGCGTGCCCAGTACCGCCAGGCCGATGAAGAAGCAGCGTTTGAACAGCGCTGCGCTGATCCGCTGGTGTTGGTAATGCTCCTGGTACATCCGCTGGACACCCATGATGAGGCAGGTTTCAACGCCAGTCTGGACCATGAGGATGTGTCTGAATATGATCGGGGCGCGCAGGCTCAGTACACCTCAGCCAGTTCGCGCAGCGCCGCCGAAGCCAGGAATGCGGAGCGTGAGGCGTAGCGATTGTCCTGCTTCACCCTGTCGTCGATTCGTTGCAACAGGTTCCTGGGCAACGTCGCGCTGAAACGTACCGCCGTCCCCAGGTATGGCGTTGCGTCGAAGTCCACCAACGCCCAGAGGCCGCCTGCATACTCTGGGTTGTCCACATGCACATCCATTTCCTGCACCTGCGGCAGGGGCGCGCCATCGGCCACCAGCCCTTCATAATGCAGCGCCAGCGCCTCCTGAATGTTCTCCAGGGCCTGGGGGACCGTGGCGCCTGCGGAAAAACAGCCAGGTACATCGGGAATGGTGACGCCGTAATAGGTCTCACGGGACTTGTGCAGGACAACAAGCAGGTTCATCGGCTCTCTCGCTTTGTCGAGCTGCCCTGTTTGGGCATCTGCCGGGCAGCGTTTCCGGTCGGTGGACTGCGAAACTAGAACGTTCAGCCGCCCCCTCGCAATGTGCCAGGCGGCAGTGAAACAAGTTTCGGAAATGAACTACAGCCGAGTACCGAAACGCGCTGGGCGGCCCCTCGCAGGGCAAGCCCGCTCCTACAACGGTTGCGCCAAATCTGTAGGAGATCGCCCAGCCTTTCGGGCTGCGCAGCAGCCCCGGCAATTTCAAGGGCGGCTCAAAACCTGGGGCCGCTTTGCGGCCCTTTCGCGACGCAAGGCCGCTCCCACAGGGACCAGCTAAATCAATGAGTCAAGGCTAGTACCATGAGAGATTGTCCTGCCTATTGCACAACCCTGCCTTCGCGGGAAACAGTGTGGGAGCGGGCTTGCCCCGCGATCAATGCCGGCAAAGCCACCGCAATTACCTCGCCCTCCTCACAACTCCACTACGCGCCCCTTGCCGCCCCCCCGCCTGATTCCCCACAATCGCGTCCATGCCGCGCCACGACAGGGAATTCAACGTGCCATCGATCTATCAGCTCAAACCCCGCTTCCAGGCGTTCCTACGCCCTGCCGTCCAGCGCCTGTTCGACCGCGGCGTCACTGCCAACCAGGTGACGGTCACCGCTGCCGTCGTTTCCGTCCTGCTGGGCCTGTTGCTGGCCTGGCTGCCCCAGGTCACCTGGCTGTTCCTCCTGATCCCGGTGTGGATGCTGCTGCGCATGGCACTGAACGCAGTCGACGGCATGCTTGCCCGGGAGTTTGGCCAGCAGTCCAAACTCGGTGCCTACCTCAACGAACTGTGCGATGTGATCGCCGACACTGCTCTCTACCTGCCCTTCGCTCTGCTGCCAGGCGTTTCGCCGACACTGGTGGTGCTGGTGGTGGTGTTCGCGGTGATCAGCGAATACGCCGGCGTGATGGGCCCGCTGGCCGGCGCGTCGCGCCGCTACGACGGGCCGATGGGCAAGAGCGACCGGGCCTTCGCCTTCGGCGTGCTGGGTACCGGCGTGGCGTTCGGTCTGCTGGGCGCGGCCTGGATCAACGGCCTGCTGCTGGTCATCCTGCTGCTCTCGCTCTATACCCTCTACAACCGGGTTCGCCACGGCCTGGCCGAAACCCGCTGAGCCCCTCGCTGCCGGACAAGGATATTCGCCATGCGCCAAGCGCAATCACTGCACTTCTGCACTCATGACGGCGTCGAGCTGCACTATCGCCACTGGCCCGCCACGCGCAACGAACACCAACCGCGCCGGGCCGTGGTGATGTTCCATCGCGGCCACGAACACGGCGGGCGCATGGCCCACCTGGCCGATGAGCTGGACATGCCCGGCTACGACTTCTTCGCCTGGGACGCCCGTGGCCATGGCCAGTCGCCAGGGGCTCGCGGCGACAGCCCGGGCTTTGCCACCAGCGTGCGCGACGTGCAGACCTTCATCGAGCACATCCAGGCACAGCACGGCATCGCCGAGGCCGACATGGTGGTGCTGGCACAGAGCGTTGGCGCGGTACTGGTCGCCACCTGGGCCCACGATTATGCGCCAAAGGTACGTTGCCTGGTGCTTGCCTCGCCGGCCTTCAAGGTCAAGCTCTACGTACCCTTCGCCCGCCCCGGGCTGAAGCTGATGAAGGCCCTGCGCGGCAACTTCTTCGTCAACAGCTACGTCAAGCCGCGCCTGCTGACCCACGACCCGGAACGGGTCATGTCCTATGTCGCCGACCCGCTGATCAGCCGGCCCATCTCCGTCACCATGCTGCTGGGCCTGTACGACGCCGCCGACCGCGTGGTCGCCGATGCCCAGGCGATCCAGGTGCCGACGCAACTGCTGATCTCCGGCGCCGACCTGGTGGTCAAGCGCAAGCCGCAAGAGCAGTTCTTCGACCGCCTGGGCAGTACGCGCAAGGAAAAACACATCCTCCCCGGCTTCTTCCACGACACCCTCGGCGAACGCGACCGCGCCCATGCCCTGGCGCGGATCGAGCGCTTCGTCGCGCACTGTTTCGACGCACCGCAAGCGCAGCCCTCGCTGCTCGATGCCGACAAGAGCGGCGCCAGCTGCGCCGAGGCCGAGAGCCTGGCCGCGCCGTTGCCGCGCCACTCACCACGCGACCTCTACTGGCGTGCCACCCGCGCCGGCCTGCGCTTGGGCAAAGGCCTTTCCGAGGGGGTGAAGCTGGGCTTCGACACCGGTTTCGACTCGGGCTCGACCCTCGACTATGTCTACCGCAACACCCCGACCGGCAAGGGCAAGCTGGGCGAGCTGATCGACCGCAACTACCTGGATGCCATCGGCTGGCGTGGCATCCGCCAGCGCAAGCTGAATGTCGAGGAACTGCTGCGCCTGGCCATCGCCCGCCTGCGCGAACAGCAGCGCCCGGTGCATATCGTCGATATCGCCGCCGGACATGGCCGCTACATCCTCGAGGCGCTGCAAGGCCTGCAACAACTGCCCGACTCGATCCTGCTGCGCGACTACAGCGAACTGAACGTGGAACAGGGCAATGCCTTGATAACCGAGAAGGGCCTGGGCGAGATCGCCCGCTTCGTCCAGGGCGATGCCTTCGACCGCCCGAGCCTGGCCGCTCTCACCCCGCAGCCGACACTGGCGGTGGTCTCAGGCCTCTACGAACTGTTCCCCAGTAACCAGCTGGTCGGCAACTCGCTGGCGGGACTCGCCGATGCGGTCGAGGACGGTGGCTACCTGGTCTACACCGGTCAGCCCTGGCACCCGCAGCTGGAGATGATCGCCCGTGCCCTGACCAGCCACCGTGGCGGCCAGGCCTGGGTGATGCGGCGGCGCAGCCAGGCGGAGATGGACCAGTTGGTGGAGGCGGCAGGGTTTCGCAAGATTACCCAGCGCATCGACGAGTGGGGCATTTTCAGCGTCAGCCTGGCACAGCGGGTGCGCTGATGGCCCGTGAAACCGGGCTGATCCGCCGTGGCATCCTGTGGCTGTTGCTGCTCGGACCGTTCTTCTTTCTCAGCTATGGCATGGCCAATACCTACACCGCTGGCCGCGAGGACATTGGCAGCCTGGTGTTCGCCTGGGAACGGCAGATGCCGCTGTGGCCCTGGACGATCATCCCGTACTGGTCGATCGACCTGCTGTACGGTTTGTCGTTCCTGCTGCCGCGCTCGCGTTCGGAGATGGACCGCCATGCCCTGGCGCTGCTGACGGCGCAACTGATCTGCGTGGCCAGTTTCCTGTTCTGGCCGCTGCGTTTCACCTTCGAGCGCCCCGAGCTGTCGGGGCTGTTCGGCTGGCTGTTCGATGTGCTGATGGGTTTCGACAAGCCCTACAACCAGGCACCGTCGTTGCACATCGCGTTGCTGGTGATCATCTGGACGATGTTTGCCCGACATACGCAGCATCCTGCCTGGCGCTGGGTGGTGCATGGCTGGATGGGGCTGATCGGCCTGTCGGTGCTGACCACCTGGCAGCATCATTTCATCGATGTGCCGACCGGCGCGCTGGCGGGGTTTGTGTGCCTGTGGCTGTGGCCGCATAGCGGCCCGTTGCCCTGGCGACAGGCACGTCTGGCGCAGGACCCGAAACGTTGGCGCCTGGCGCTGCGCTATGGCCTGGGGACGGCCGTGCTGACGCTGTTGGCGATGAAACTGGGTGGTGGCGGGTTGTGGTTACTGTGGCCGGCGCTGTCATTGCTGCTGGTGGCGCTGAACTATGCCCTGTTCGGCGCCGCAGGTTTCCAGAAAGGCGCCGATGGGCGGCTGTCCGTGGCTGCCACCTGGCTGCTGGCGCCCTATCTGCTGTGCGCCTGGGTCAATTCGCGGCTTTGGACCTGGCGCCATCCGCAGGCGGATGAGGTGGCCGATGGCGTGTATCTCGGCAGAGTGCCGGGGCGCACTGAAGCATCTGCGTTCGCGGCGATTGTCGACCTGAGCGCGGAACTGCCCTGCCCCGCGATGACGACGCTGGAAACGCCGCAGGACTACCAGAGCCTGCCGACCCTGGACCTGATTGCCCCAGACCGGGAAATCCTGCAACAGGCCGCCAAGGCCATCGATCACCATCATCAACAAGGCCCGGTGCTGGTCTGCTGCGCCTTGGGCTACTCGCGCAGCGCCAGCGCCGTCGCCGCCTGGCTGCTGCTCAGCGGCCATTGTACCAGTGCCTCCCAGGCCGAAGCGCTGATTCGCCAGGCGCGCCCCGGTGTGGTCCTGCACCCGGCCCATCGCCTGGTATTGCATAACTTGGAGGCCCAGCCATGAGGCTGCTCCTCGTCGCCAGCCTGCTCGCCCGTGGCCGCCAGCTGGAGCGCCTGTCGGATGGCCTGACCCTGCTGGCCCTGGCCTGCACCCTGGCTCCTTTGCTCGGCCTACCATTGGCGCCGTTGCCGCACCTGCTCTGCGGCCTCTTGCTGCTGCTCGGCCTGGCCCACAAGTATTGGGCCCTGCGCGTCGCCCTGGACGCCGACCTGTTCGCCCGCATCGGCGCCAGCAGCGACCTGCCCGGCGACACCCAGGCCTTGGACCACGCCCTGTTCGACCTGCGCCTCAAGCCTGCAGCCAGCGACCCGCGCGACTGGCCGACCCGCAGCCGGGCCGCCCTGGCCCTGCTGCGCCGCCAGGCCCTGTGCCTGACCCTGCAGGTCGCATTAATGCTAATCCTCCCCTTCACCGGATAAGACCAATGCCATGCTCGCCAGCCTGACTGCCTTCGTCATCACCTCCGCCGCCCGCCTGATCACCGGCGCCCGCGCCCTGTGGCTGGGCTGCACGCCGCAACCGGTGCAGCGCCTGTACTTCGCCAACCACAGCAGCCATGGCGATTTCGTGCTGCTGTGGGCGGCGCTGCCCGAGCCGCTGCGCCGCCGCACCCGCCCCGTGGCGGGCGCCGACTACTGGTGCAAGCCGGGCATCCGCGACTTCCTGATCCGCCAGGTGTTCAACGGCGTGCTGATCGACCGCCAGCACGGCGCAAGCGAGGGCAACCCGCTGCAACCGGTGCTCGAGGCCTTCGCCCAGGGCGACTCGCTGATCTTCTTCCCGGAGGGCACGCGCAACCTGACCGACGACCCGTTGCTGCCATTCAAGAGCGGCCTGTTCCACCTGGCCTCGGCCAACCCGCAGGTCGAGCTGGTGCCGGTGTGGATCGCCAACCTCAACCGGGTCATGCCCAAGGGCCGCGCCCTACCGCTGCCACTGCTGTGCACCCTGAGCTTCGGCGAGCCGCTGCACCTGCAACCGGACGAGGGCAAGCACGCCTTTCTCGAGCGGGCCCGCCAGGCCCTGCTGAACCTGGCCCCGAAGGAAGCCTGAGATGGATCACAACACCCTGTCGCTGTTCGCCGGCATCGGCGCCCTGCTGCTGCTCGCCAGCCTGGTTGGCCGCCTGCTCAAATGGCGCGCCGGCCCCGCGCCGCACGCAGTGATCGACAACCTCAACGCGCGCATCAACGCCTGGTGGGTGATGGTGCTGGTGATCGGCATCGCCTTCCTGTTCGGCAAGTACGGCGTGATCGTGCTGTTCTACGGCGTGTCGTTCTATGCCCTGCGCGAGTTCATGACCCTCACCCCGACCCGACGCAGCGACTACCCGGCGCTGGTGGCGGCTTTCTATGTGGCGCTGCCGGTGCAGTACCTGCTGATCGCCATGGACTGGTACGGGCTGTTCAGTATCTTCATCCCGGTGTACCTGTTCCTGTTGCTGCCGATCCTGGCCAGCTTCGGAGGCGACACCACGCGCTTCCTCGAGCGCGCCTCCAAGGTACAGTGGGGCCTGATGATCGCGGTGTACTGCGTGTCGTCGGTGCCGGCGTTGATGACCCTGGACATTCCCGGCTACGAGGGTCGCAACCTGCTGCTGATCGCCTGGCTGATCCTGGTGGTGCAGATCAGCGACGTGCTGCAGTACGTGTGCGGCAAGCTGTTCGGCAAGCGCAAGGTGGCGCCGAACCTGTCGCCGTCGAAGACCGTCGAAGGCCTGGCCGGCGGTGTGGCGCTGGCCACCCTGGTCGGCGCCCTGCTGTGCTGGATCACCCCGTTCACCTTCTGGCAGGCGGCGCTGATGGCCTTGACTGTCAATGCCATGGGCTTCTTCGGCGGGCTGGTGATGTCGGCGATCAAGCGCGACCGCGGCGTGAAGGACTGGGGCCATATGATCGAAGGCCACGGCGGCATGCTCGATCGCATGGACTCGGTGTGTTTCGCCGCGCCGGTGTTCTTCCACTTCGTGCGTTACTGGTGGGCGTGAGCCACTGACAGTCCACAACCTGCAAGGCCCGAGCCCTGACATTGCGCGGGCAGACAGCTGGGCGTCGAGCCCAGGCAACTGCCCGTCTGGTGATGACTCTA
This sequence comes from Pseudomonas sp. P110(2024), assembly GCF_057480795.1. Taxonomy (NCBI): domain Bacteria; kingdom Pseudomonadati; phylum Pseudomonadota; class Gammaproteobacteria; order Pseudomonadales; family Pseudomonadaceae; genus Pseudomonas; species Pseudomonas sp. P110(2024). Next base: position 15,881 of record NZ_JBLIYT010000018.1, on the reverse strand, counting down.
TGGTGACGCGTCATCTCACTTGTTGCCTGGAGCCACGCCATGTCCGATTTCATCACCGTCCTGCGCGAAACCTGCCCGACCCCGGTGGTCGACGCAACCAAGTGGAAGCGCATCGGCGGCGACCCGCACACCGTCAACCTCAATGCCTACCTGTCAGCCGACGGCAGCAAGATCATGGGCACCTGGATCTGCACGCCGGGCAAGTTCGAGGTCAACTATGAAAAGTGGGAGTACTGCCATTTCCTCGATGGCTATTGCATCGTCACCCCGGAAGGCGAGGAGCCGAAACACCTCAAAGCAGGTGATGTGTTCGTGATCGAACCGGGGATGAAGGGGACCTGGGAAGTGGTCGAGACGGTGCGCAAGTACTTCGTCTTCGCCTGACCCGCTCCCACGCTCACACAGTTTGCAAAAAAAATCGCGAACCCGATGTCCCTTCCCCAAGGTGCGCAGTTACAAGGGGAAGGGCCACCCGGCCCGCGATCAAGTCCACTCGCTCGTCAATCCTTCTTGCGGTACCCCTCGACGATCGCCGAGAAATCCTTGCCGCCTTCGCCGCGCAGGCTCATGGCCTGGTACAGCTGCTGGGCCACGGCGCCGAGGATCACCGGCTGGTGCGCCTGGCGCGCGGCCTCGGTGGCCAGCCCCAGGTCCTTGAGCATCAGCTCGGCACCGAAGCCGCCGGTGTAGCCGCGCGAAGCCGGGGCGGTCTCGATGATGCCCGGCCATGGGTTGTAGGTATCCGAACTCCAGCAACGCCCGGTGGAGCTGTTGATGATGCCGGCCAACACCTTGGTGTCGATGCCCAGCGCATTGCCCAGGGCCATGGCCTCGGACACACCGATCATCGAGATGCCCAGCAGCAGGTTGTTGCAGATTTTGGCGATCTGGCCGGTACCGACCTCGCCGCAGTGCACGATATTGCGGCCCATCTGCTCCAGCACCGGCTTGAGCGTGGCGAACAGCTCTGCGCTGGCGCCGACCATGAAGGTCAGGGTGCCGGCCGCCGCGCCGCCGGTACCACCGGAAACCGGCGCATCGCCCATGTCGATACCCTTGGCCGCTGCAGCCTTGGAGACCTCACGGGCGGTCTGCGGGTCGATGGTGCTGCAGTCCACGGTCGGAGTGCCGGGGCGGATGCCAGCCAGCACGCCGGTTTCTTCATCCAGGTACACGCCGCGCACATGGGCGGCGGCCGGCAGCATGGTGATCACAAGCTCGCTGTTGGCGGCTGCGTCCTTGGGTGACGTGCTGACCTGGCCACCCAGCTCCGCGAGTTCGGCCAGCACGGTCTTGTTCAGGTCGAACAAGTTCAGTTGGTGCCCGGCCTTGATCAGGTTGCGGGCCATGGGCGCGCCCATGTTGCCCAGGCCGATGAAAGCGATACGCATGGCGTTCTCCTTAGCGCAGGCTGATGGTGGTGTTCACACCGTCATTGACACTGTCGTCGTCGAACCAGCGGGCGGTGACGGTCTTGGTCTGAGTGTAGAACTGCACCACCTGCTTGCCGTACGGGCCGAGGTCGCCGAGCTTGGAGCCACGGGAACCGGTGAAGCTGAAGAACGGCACCGGCACCGGGATCGGGATGTTGATGCCGACCTGGCCGATATCGATCTCGCTCTGGAACTTGCGCGCCGCCGCGCCGCTCTGGGTGAACAGGCCGGTGCCGTTGCCGAACGGGTTGGCGTTGACCAGGGCGATGGCCTCGTCGAGGGTGTCGACCTCCAGGGTGACCAGCACCGGGCCGAAGATTTCCTGGGTGTAGACCTGCATGTCGGTCTTCACCCCGGAGAACAGGGTCGGGCCGACGAAGTTGCCCTGCTCGTAGCCCGGCACCTTCACATCGCGGCCGTCCAGTTCGAGCTTGGCGCCTTCCTTGATGCCGCTTTCGATCAGGCCCAGCACACGCTCCTTGGCGCGCTTGGAAACCACCGGGCCGACATCGGTGCCCGGCTCGTTGCCGGCGTTGACCTTGAGCTTGCTCGCCGCTTCCTTGATATCCGGCAGCCATTCGCGGGCCTTGCCCACCAGCACCGCCACGGAGGTGGCCATGCAGCGCTGGCCGGCCGCGCCGAAGGCGGCGCCGACCAGGGCGTTGATGGTCTGGGTGCGGTTGGCGTCGGGCAGCACCACGGCATGGTTCTTGGCGCCCATCATCGACTGCACGCGCTTGCCGTGCTGGCTGCCCAGGTTGTAGACGTGGGTGCCGACTTCGGTCGAGCCAACGAACGAGATCGCCTTGATGTCCTGGTGGGTGCAGATCGTGTCGACCACCTGCTTGCCGCCGTGCACCACGTTGAGCACGCCGGCCGGGATGCCGGCTTCCAGCGCCAGCTCGACCAGCATCATGGTCGACAGCGGGTCCTGCTCGGACGGCTTGAGCACGAAGGTGTTGCCGCAGACGATGGCCATCGGGAACATCCACAGCGGGATCATCGCCGGGAAGTTGAACGGGGTGATGCCGGCGCACACGCCGATCGGCTGGCGCAGGGTGTAGGTGTCGACACCGCCGGCGACGTTCTCGGCGAACTCGCCCATCTGCAGGGTGCCGATGGAGGCGGCGTGCTCGACCACCTCCAGGCCACGGAAGATATCGCCCTCGGCGTCGGCGAGGGTCTTGCCCTGTTCGGCGCTGAGGGTCACGGCGATGCGCTTGCTGTGTTCGCGGATCAGCGCCTGCAGCTTGAGCATGATGCGCATGCGCGCGCCGATCGGGGTGTCGCGCCAGGTCTTGAAGGCGCGCTCGGCGGCGGCCACGGCGGCGTTGACTTCCTCGACGGTGGCGAACGGCACCCGCGCCAGCACTTGCTGGGTCGCCGGATTGACGATGTCGCGCCATTCGGTGGTCTTGGACTCGACCCATTGGCCGTCGATCAGCAGCTTGACCTGCTCGACCTTGGTCTGGTCGGGCGTCTGGGGTGCGTTCATCTGCGCTCTCCTTGGAATTATTATCGGAACGAGGACGCCTACGCCGCAGCGAACGGGGTGGCGCTCAGGGGCTGAGTTCGAGTATAGATGTGCAAACATCCAACAAGAATGCACAAAAAAACCGGATCATCATGCAAAAAGACCTCACCTCCCTGAGCGCGCTGAACTGGGACGACCTCAAGTTCTTTCTTGAGGTGGCGCGCACCCGCAAGGCCAGCAGTGCGGCCAAGCGCCTGGCCGTGGACTACACCACGGTGTCGCGGCGCATCGGTTCACTGGAAGGGGCGCTGGGCACTTTGCTGTTCGAAAAATCACGGACCAACGGTTTCGTGCTCACCGCCGAGGGCCAGCGCCTGCTGGGCTATGCCGAGTCGATCGAGAGCACCCTGCACATGGCCTGCGAGCAGGTCTCGGGGTCGGGCGTGGCATTGTCGGGGCATGTGCGCATGGGCTGCACCGAAGGCTTCGGCAGCTTCTTCGTCACTGCGCAACTGAGCCACTTCGTCGATGCCTGGCCGGCGATCTCGGTGGATATCCTGCCGCTGCCGCACTTCATCAGCCTGTCCAAACGCGAGGCCGATATCGTCATCGCCCTGGAACGTCCGGAACATGGGCCTTATGTGTGCTGCAAGCTGTGCGATTACCGCCTGCGCCTGTATGCGACCCAGGACTATCTGGACAACCACGAGCCGATCCGCGAGATCGCCGACCTGGGCCGCCATCCGTTCATCAGCTACGTGGACGACCTGGCGTTCAGCTCGGAGCTGCTGTACCTGGCCAACCTGATCCCCAACGCCAACGCGCACCTGCGCAGCACCAGCGTGATCGCCCAGTACACGGCGGCCTTGCAGGGACGCGGGCTGGCGATCCTGCCGTGCTTCCTGGCGGCGCAGGATCCGCGACTGGTGACGCTGCTACCGGAGGAGATCGAGGTGACGCGGCAGTTCTGGATGTACTGCCGGGAGGATCTGCGCAAGCTCAAGCGGATCACCCTGCTATGGGATTACATTCGCGAGGTGACCGAGGCCAATGCGCCGTTGCTGATGGGCGAAACCCGCGAGATGAAATTCGCCCAGGGTTGAACTTGAGGGCTTGCCCCGCGATGGATGGCATGCAGCACTCAGTCCGACGCCACCACGATCGACACCCGCCGATTCTCCATGCGCCCAGCCGCGGTGCGGTTGTCCGCCACCGGCTGGCTGCTGCCCATGCCGCGGGTCTGGATGTTCTGCGGCTGCATGCCGATGCCGATCAACGCCTTGGCCACGCTCTGGGCACGGCGTTCGGAGAGCTGCTGGTTGTAGGCGGCCTTGCCCGAGGCGTCGGCATGGCCATCGATGCGCACACGCTGGATATCCACCGACAGCAGCGCCTTGCCGATACGCTCGACGATCGACTCGCTGGCGCTGTTGAGGCTGTCCAGGTCACTGCCGAACAGCACCTTGCCGGACAGGTCGAACGCCCAACCCTCGTCGGTCGGGGCGAAGCCCTCGCGCTTGAGCACGGCGACCTGCTCAGGGGTCAGTCCCTTGGGCGGTACGCTCTGGCAGCCGGCCAGAGCCAGTAGCGCCAGCAGCAGGGTGATTAACGGGAAACGCAGCACGGAAAAACGCTTGGTCACGGTTCAGCTCCTGTTCTTTGCATCAGTGGCGCAGCGTTCCGTCTGCGCCACTTGCCAATGGCCACGGCGATTGCGCTTGGCCTGGTACATCGCCGCATCGGCGGCATTGAGCAGACTGGCCGGGTCACGGCCATCGTCCGGGTAATAGGCGATACCGACGCTCAGCGAGGTGGTCAGGCTGGTGCCATCCTCAAGCTGCACCGGCAGCTTCATGCTGGCGACAATCTTCTCGGCGATGCGCTGGGCATCCTCGCGCGAGTGCAGCGGGGTCAGCAGCACGGCAAACTCGTCGCCGCCCAGGCGCGCCACCAGGTCATGCTCGCGCAGTTGCGCACGCACGCGGCTGGCCACGCTGATCAGCACTTCGTCCCCCACCGCATGGCCGAGGCTGTCGTTGATCTGCTTGAAGTGGTCGCTGTCGAGGAACAACAGCGCCAGATGGTCTTCGGTACGTGCGGCATTGCGCAGGCTGCGGCTCAGCCGCCCTTCGAAGAACGCGCGGTTGGGCAGGCCGGTGAGGCTGTCATGGCTGGCCTGGTGGGCGAGGCTTTCGTTCTCGCTCTGCAAATGGCTCTGCCAGACCTCCAGTTCATCGAGCAGGGCATTGAAGTCATTGCCCAGCTCGTTGAGCTCGGCGATCTGGGTCTGCGGCACCCGCCGGTCGAAACTGCGCTCGCGCCGCGCGGCGTGGGCAACGCTGGCCAGGTTACGCAAGGGGCGGATGATATCGCCGAACAGACGTCGCGACAGGTACAGCGCCAGCACCGCGCTGAGCACCGTGCACACCAGGATGCCCACCAGCCCGCTGAGCAGGAAGCGCACCAGGCTGCCACCCTGCCCGGTCAGCTCGATATGGCCGACCCGCTGGCCCATGTGCTGCACCGGCATGTTGATCGGTTCCTCCAGCAGGCTGCGCGCCACCTGGGACTGCAACTGCGCCATTACCCCCTGCTCGTCGCGTTGCCAGTGGGCGAGCAGGTCGCCATCGTTGTCGTACACCTTGGCGTCGGCCACTTCTTCGGTGGACGCGATCAGCGCCAGGGCCTCGTTGGCCGCGGCACTGTCGTCGAAGACCACGGCGGCCTCGACGGTGTAGTTGATGGAGCGGGCGATCAGGTGCAGGTTGTGGTTGGCATAGACGCGCAGCGCCGCCACCCCAAGCAGGGTCACCAGCACCCCGGCCAGGCCCGCGGCCAGCAAGGCCACGCTCAGGTGTCCCCGCCCGAGCACGGCGCGCAGGGTCGGCCGGCTGAAGCGCCTGGCTGAACGTTTCATGGCTGCCCCGCCCGCCGTCGCGACAATTGCAGCACGCTAGGGTGAATGCGCACGCCACTGCGTGCCACTGAGTCGAGGTTGACGTCGAACGCCACCTGCTGATCGCCGACCCGCAGGCAGAACAGGCTACCCACCGTGCACGGATCGTCGGCCTCGCTGATGCTCAGCACCGGGTGGCCGTTGATCCGCTGGAACAATCGCTCACGTTGCTGTTTGTCGAGCTTGCCGAGGTAGATGGCGTCGCAGGCACTGGCCACGCTCGGATCGTCAGCGAGCAGGCGGCGCACCTGCAGGGGTTGCCCGGACTGCTGCAGGTTGCCCTTGATCAGGTCGTCGGCGTATTCGGTCGGGCCGACCAGGCACAGGCGCAAGGGATTGGGGTCGGCAGGCCAGCGGGCGTAGCTGAGGATGCCCAGCACGACCTGGGTCACGGCCTTGGCTCGTAGCTTCACCTGCGCCTGCGATACGGCATTGTCCGCCCAGGCGGGCGCGCCGTTCGACAACAGCATGGCCATCAGCAACGAGAGCGCACAGCCCTTCACGCGTCCCAGGGCCGAGACAGCCACTGTCATGGGGGGAAATCTCACAAAATGTTTGCGGATAATGCCGCAACGATAGCATATCGGCGGCAAACTCCAGAGTCAGACTTGCTCCAGCATCAACCCCGAGACCCGCCGGACCTTGCGCCCCACCGCCTCCTCGAACACCCCGGCGCGCGGCTCGATGAGGCTGAAGCAATGCTTGGCGCGGGTGATGCCGGTGTACACCAGCTCCTTGGTCAGCACCGGGTTCAGCGCGTCGGGCAGCACCAGCGCGGTATGGCTGAATTCCGAGCCCTGGGACTTGTGCACGGTCATGGCGAACACCGTTTCCACCTCGCTGAGACGGCTGGGCAGTACGAAACGCACCCCACCGCTGCCATCGTTGCGCGGAAAAGCCACGCGCAGCAGCGCCTCGCCCTGCTCGTCCGGCAGGCGCAGGGCGATGCCGATATCGCCGTTCATCAGGCCGAGGCCATAGTCGTTGCGGGTGACCAGTACCGGACGCCCCTCGTACCAGGGTTGCTGGCTGTCGATCAGCCCGGCGTTGTGCAGCACCCGGGCGACCCGCTCGTTGAGGCCTTCGACGCCCCAGGCGCCCTTGCGCACGGCACAGAGCAACTGGAACGCCTCGAAGCTCTGCAGCACCTTGGCCGCCCAGCGCTCCCAGCGCGGATCGTCGCCTGGCGCGCCTGGAGGCGGGCGCAGGCGTCCGATGGTTCGCAGGTAGCCGCGATACCCTTGTGGCCCCTCGGGGCCTTGGTTGAGGCCATCGAGCAGCAGGCGGTCGAAGCGTTTGTCGTGCTCGCCACCCAGGGTCAGGCAATGGACATCCGCCGGTCGGGTCGCCAGCAGCGCTCGCGCCTCCAGGGCTTGCTGGCGATTGACCAGGCGCGCCAACTGGCCGATGCCGCTGCCTTCGCCGAAACGCCGCGAGTGGCGCAGCATCACGATCTGCTGGGCCAACGGATTGCGCTGGCCGTCGCCCGGCCTCAGGCCGATGTCGGCGAGCGACTGTCCGCCCACCTGCTCCAGCCAGGCCAGGGTCTGCGGCCAGTAGCCGCCATCCTCGGCGTCGCGGCACAGGTCGCCAAGCACCGCTCCGGCCTCCACCGAAGCGAGCTGGTCCTTGTCGCCCAGCAGCACCAGCCGCGCATTGGCCGGCAGGGCATCGAGCAGGTTGGCCATCATCTCCAGGTCGATCATCGAGGCTTCGTCGACTACCAGCACATCCAGGGGCAACGGGTTGCCGGCATGATGGCGGAAGTGCCGCGAACCCGGGCGGCTGCCCAGCAGGCGGTGCACGGTGCTGACCTCGGTGGGGATCTGCGCCCGCACCGCGCCATCCACCTGCAAGCGCTCCACCTGCTGGCCGATGGACTCGGTGAGGCGCGCCGCGGCCTTGCCGGTCGGCGCCGCCAGGCGGATGCGCAGCGGCCGGCCTTGCTCGACCGCAGGCCCCTGCAACAGCGCCAGCAGGCGTACCACGGTGGTGGTCTTGCCGGTCCCGGGGCCGCCGGTGATGACACTGAAGCCGGCACGAGTGGCCAGGGCGCAGGCCAGTTTCTGCCAATCCACCTCGCCTGCGCTCGAGCCACCTTCGAACAGTTGCGACAGACGTAGTGCCAGGTCGGCCGGCTGAGGCTGATGGCGCGCCAGGCGCTCATGCAGGGCATTGTCGATGCGCCGCTCGTAGGTCCAGTAGCGGCGCAGGTACAGGCGCTCGCCGCTGACCACCAGTGGCCTGGCACGCTGCTCGACGGTATCGCCTGCGGCAACCAGGGGACTCTCGGCGATCCGTTGCAACCAAGTGCCCAGCTCGAGGCTGGCCAGCAGCTGCGAAGGCAGCAGCAACGGCCCGGCCAGGGCATCGCCTTCCGGTGGCAGGGACAGGGCGAAGTCCGGCTCGGCGAGGGTCTGTTGCAGGTCGAGGCAGACATGGCCATGACCCAGCTGGTGGCTGGCCAAGGCGGCGGCCAGCAGCACCAGCGGATCGCTGCCCGGCGCCCGCTCCTCGAGGAAACTCACGAAAGCTCGGTCCAAAGCCCGCAGCCAGCCGCGCTCGACCCAGCGATCGAGCAATGCCAGCAAGTCCTGGCTGTGGCGCAGCGGCGCCAGGGCGCTCAGGTGCTCGGCCTGCAAGGGCGTGGGCAGCAGGTCGTCGAGGTTGCGGCTCATGGCGTGGCTCCGGCAAACAGGTCCTGTTGGGCGGGTTCTTGCTCCCCCCGGAACATCGCGTCGAGCTGTTCGATCAGCGCCCGGGGAGGCCGCGCATGATACAGCCCGTGGCCGGCCGAGGTGACCCCACGCAGGAAGATGAAAACGGCACCGCCGACATGCCGGTCGTAGTCGTAGTCGGGCAGGCGCGCGCGCAGCTGGCGATGCAGGGCCAGCAGGTAGAGCACGTACTGCAGGTCGTAACGGTGCTCGAGGATTGCCTGCTCCATGGCCAGGGCGCCGTAGGCCTCGGCGTCGGGGCCGAGCCAGTTGGACTTGTAGTCGGCCACGTAGTAGCGCCCGTCGAGTTCGAAGGCCAGGTCGATGAAGCCCTTGAACATGCCGTTGAGCACGGTCGGCTGGGCGGCCGCCCGCGTCATTCCAACGTGGGTGTGGCGCGCCACCAGATGGTCAAGGCGCACCGCGTCGACCTGATGGCTGGCGAACCAGAACTCCATTTCGACCTGGTAGCGCTCGAGGCCTGCGAGGGTCAAGGTGGCCCCTTGCAACGGCATGGGCTGGACCAGCAGTTGCTGCAACCATTGGGTCAGCGTGGGAATCCAGCCTGTCCAGTCGCGTCGGTTGCAGCGCTGGCCCACGGTGCGTTCGATCACCGGCCCTTGGGCGGCGACCTCGGCGAACCCTTCGCGCCCCGCCCATTCGAGCAGGCCGTGGAGGAAAGTGCCCGGATTCGGCCCACGGGGGAAGCGGTGGATATCGCCCGCCTCGGCCGGCACCTCACGCAGCGACTGGCTGTCCAGCACCTCGTCGTCCAGCAATTGCTGGGCCTGGGAGCTGTCGGCGACCAGGGTCTGGTCGCCCACCCGCAAGGCACTGTACGAGGCGATCCACCAGTGTTCCGCAGCGGCCCGACGAGGCTTGCGCGGCGGCAGCAGCTCGCGCTGGCTGTCCGGCGTGCGGTAGCACAGGGCCTGTACCTCAGGCAGCGGACCATGGGTGATGGCCGGATTACCGGCCGCCAGGGTGGCGAGCCATTCGCCCAGCTGGCTGGAAGCCGCCAACGACAGGCCGCCACCCAGCAGGTAGCCCAAGGCCGAACGATGCAACTGCGAACTGCGCTGGGTGCCGCGCTTGAGGTCGGCAACGCCCAGCCAGCAGGCATGCTGGGCACGGGTCAGGGCGACGTAGAGCAGACGCAGGTCCTCGGCCAGGCGTTCGTCGTCGGCGCGCTCGATCTGCGCGGCGTCCGGTGTCAGGGTCAGGTGCGCCACGCCCTGGTCATCGTGCCAGCCCAGGGGCAGGCGCTGGCCATCCACCGGCTTGCTGGTGCAGATGAACGGCAGGTACACCAAGGGGTATTCCAGGCCCTTGGACTTGTGGATGGTCACCACCTTGACCAGTTGCTCGTCGCTTTCCAGGCGCAGGATCTGCTCTTCTCCGGCTTGCCCTGCGTTGGCCAGGTGCTCGGTGAGATGACGGATCAGCGCCTGCTCGCCATCCAGCTCACCCGCGGCCTGCTGCAGCAGTTCAGCCAGGTGCAGCAGGTTGGTCAGCACCCGCTCGCCGTCGCTGCGGCCCATCAGCGCCCGCGGCAGCTGGAAGTCGTGCAGCAGGCGCCGCAGCATCGGCAGCACGCCCTGGCGTTGCCAGATGTCGCGGTAGCGGCGAAAACGCATAACCCAGTTTTCCCAGACCCGCTCATCCTGGTTCAGGCGCTCCAGTTCGATAAGCGGCAGGTCGAGGGTCAGGCTGGCCAGAGCGGCCTTGAGCATGCGCTCCGAGTCTGGCTCGGCGCAGGCCTTGAGCCAGGCCAGCAGGTCATGGGCCTCCTGGGCGGCGAACACCGAATCCTTGTCCGACAGGTATACGCTGCGCACATCGCGAGCCGCCAACTCGGCGCGGACCAGCTGGGCCTCGCGACCGTCGCGCACCAGGATGGCGATATCGGAAGGCAAGCAGGGTCGCAGCTTGCCGGCGGCATCGGCGAAACCGCTGACGCCTTGCTGACCACCTTCGAGCAGCTCGACGATATGGCTGGCGCAACTGGCCGCCAGTTGCTGGCGATACGTTGTACTGGACACCGGCTCGTCGCTCTCCAGCTGCCAGCAATGCAGGGCCGCGCTGGGCTGCCCGGCGATCAGCAGTTGCTCGCCACGACCCTTGGCGCGCACTTCGACGAAGGGCAGCGGGTTGTCGCCCTGGGCACGGAACAGGAAGGCGCCACGGCCCTCGGCGCGTTCCTCGGCCTGCAGGAACACACGGTTGACCGCCGCGACCATGGCCTGGCTGGAGCGGTAGTTGGTGTCCAGGCTGTGCAGGCGCCCGGCGGTGGCACGGCGCGCGGCCAGGTAGGTGAAGATGTCGGCGCCACGGAAGGCATAGATCGCCTGCTTGGGGTCGCCGATCATGAACAAGCCGGTGTCCGGGTTGTTCTCGGTGATGCGGTAGATGCGCTCGAAGATCCCGTACTGGACGGGGTCGGTGTCCTGGAACTCGTCGATCAACGCGACCGGGAACTGCTCACGGATCAACGCGGCCAGGCGCTGACCGGAGTCGCTGCCCAGGGCATGTTCCAGGCGCAGCAACATGTCGTCGAAGCCCATTTCGGCGCGGCGACGTTTCTCCACCTCGAAGCGCGCCGATACCCAGGCGGCGGCATGCTCCAGCAACCGTGCGTCGGGGCTGGCCAGCCCCTGCAACTGCTCGCGCAAGGACTCCATGGCCCGCAGCGCCGGGTGTTGCGGCGGCTCGCCGGACTTCCAGGCCTCGGCCAGGCCAGCGGGCGTCAGACGGGTGAAGCCGGTGCCCAGGTCCAGTTCCATGGCCTGCTCATCACCGGCCCAGGCCCGCAGCTTGTCGAACCAGGGCTCGAAATAGCGTGCCTGCAACTTGCGCCCGTCGGCCTGCTTGGCCGCCACGGCATCGCGGCAGATCTGCTGCAGCTCGTCGGCCCAGGCGCCCCAAGGCGCCTTGAGTTGGGCCAATTGCTCGGTGCGCTGGCGCAGGGTCGCCTCGATCAACGACTGCGGGTCTTGCTCGTCCTCCTGGCCACGGACACGGCCAAACAGCGGTCTGATCCTCGGCAACAAGGCATCGGGGCTGCCCCAGTTGCCACGCACCCAGGCCAGTGACTCGCCGCGCATGCCGTAGCAGAAGCGCCGCCAGTAGTCGCGCATGACCTGGCCCAGCAGTTCGCTGTGATCGGTCTCCAGGCTCTGGGTGAACAGGCTGCCACTGTCGAAGGCGTGCTCGCGCAGCATGCGCTGGCACCAGCCGTGGATGGTCGAGACAGCGGCCTCGTCCATCCACTGCACGGCGATCTCAAGGCGGCTGGCGCAGCGTGGCCATTGCTCCTGTGGGTAATCGTCGCGCAGCAGATGCAGCAGCGGGTCGGCACCGTCCAGCTCGCCGCGGAAGAAACGCGCCGCCTCGGCCAGGCGCGCGCGAATACGCTCGCGCAGCTCCTTGGTGGCCGCGTCGGTGAAGGTCACCACGAGGATCTGCGGTGGCAGCAGCTCGCGGCTGAAACCCTGCTCGCCGCCATGGCCGAGTATCAGACGCAGGTACAAGGCCGATATGGTGAACGTCTTGCCGGTGCCGGCGCTGGCTTCGATCAGCTGGCTGCCGTGCAGGGGGAAACTCAGCGCCAGGGGGCGGGCTTGGGTCATTGGGCGTTCTCCGGGTTACCCAGGGTCTGCCAGGGCGCTGCGAACAAGGGGCGATACAAGGCTTCGCACCAGCCTTCGAAGGTTTCGTCGAGGGCCAGCGCGGCGAAGTCACGATACTGGCGGGCCAGGGCCAGGCTTTCGCTGCGCTCGCCGAAGTTGTTCTGGCCGTCACCCTCATAGGCGCGGATCGCGGCGGCCGTCGCCTTGTCCGGGTCCTCCTGGGCCAGCCAGGCGAAGGCGGTCTTGGCCGCCACCGGCAAGGGCGCGTTCATACCCGCCTGGCGTGCCACCAGCAGTTCGCCCAGGCGCTCTGCCGCCTCGCCCTGAGGCAACGGGGCCAACAACAGGGTCAGGTCACTGGCCACCAGCGCGCTGTGCAACGGGTAGCCAGAAGCACAGGCAGCAAGGTGCATCACCCAGGTCGGCACCAGCCGGTGCCACTTCAGGCTGTTGCGTCCAGCACTGAGGGTATTGGGCACGGTGGCGATGCTCAACAGGCTCTGGTCCTCGGCCTGGTACACCTGGCCAAGCCAGCCCTCCAAGCGCAGCGGCCCCTGTTCGAAATGGATCGGCATGGCGCCCTCGACCCGGGTTGGCCAGCGCTGCAGCAGTTGCCGATGGCGTTGCAGCAAGTCCGGCAGCGGCTGAATCAACTCGGCCTGCAAGGCTTCGCCGAAGCCTGCCAGCGGCAACATCCCGCAGGCCTGGAGACGTCGGGCCTGGCCCTGCAACGCCTGCTCGGCGTTGTCCGGATCGGCCAGCGCGGCGCCGAGCAGGCTTTCGCTCAGGCCATAGCGTTGCAGAGCGTCCAGCACGAAGGGTTCTTCGTCCGGGGTCGGTGCCTCCAGGGCCTCGAAGAACACTTTCAGGCGCTGGCTGAAGAAATGCCGGACCGGATGGCGCAGGAAGTCCTGAAGCTGCACCAGGTTGAGCGGCTCATCGCTGGTGTAGGGCGACAGTGCGACAGGCACCTGCGCTTCGTCCTCGGCCTGGTGCAACGCCAACCATTCATGGGCGAAGCTGAACAACGGGCTGCCCTTCTGGAAGTAGCGCTGGCTGAACGGCTGCAATGGGTGCTCCTGGGTCAGGGCATGCAACAGCTGCTGCCCAGGGTCGTCGCGTTGGCCGGTCTTGGCGCCGGCGAGCTGCCAGCCGGCGGCCAGGTGATCGCGCAACTGCCCGATCAGCACCGAGGACGGTCGCTCGCTGTTGTCGCGGATGCTGTGCCCGACCCAGCTGACATAAAGCTGGTCACGTGCAGAGAGCAAGGCCTCGAGCAACAGATAACGGTCATCCTCCCGACGCGAACGGTCCCCTGGTCGGTAGTCGCTGGCCATCAGGTCGAAGTCGAGGGGCGGCTGGGCACGCGGGTAGTCACCGTCGTTCATGCCCAGCAGGCAGACCACCCTGAACGGGATGGCGCGCATGGGCATCAGCGTGCAGAAGTTCACCGAGCCGGCCAGGAAGCGCTGGGACAACTTGCCCTGGTCCAGCCCGGACAGCCAGGCTTCGCGCACCACGGTCAGTGGCAGCAAATCGTGCAGGCCGACCGCGTCGCAGGTTTCCAGCCAGGTGTCGCGCAGGTCCTGTAGCTGTACCAGGAGCAGTTCGTCATGCTCGTTTTCGGCCAGGAAGAAGATCTGCAGCAACGCATGCAGTCGTGCCCCCCAATCCGTCGCCGAGGCCGGCTGTGAGAGCGCCTGGCAGGCAATGTCCAGAGCATCGAGCAACGCCACCAACGGGCCGATCAGCGCGGCGTCGAGGCCGCCGATCTCATCGTACGGCTCGATACCGTCACAGCCTTCGCCCACGCCGACTGCGTACCCCAACAGCATGCGCCGCAGGCCGAAGCGCCAACTGTTCTGCTCAAGACCCTCGGGCAGGCCAAGGCTGGCGCGTTGCTCGGCGCTCAACCCCCAACGGATACCGGCGCCTTCGATCCAGCGGTGCAGGGTTGGAAGGTCGCTTTCCTGAATGGCGAAGCGGGCGCGCACTGCCGGCACGTCCAGCAGGTCGAGCACTTCGCTGACGGCGAAACGGCTGTCGGGCAGCTTGAGCAGATGCTCCAGGGCGATCAGCAGTGGGTCGCGGCCACGCTGGCCCTGGTCGGTCAGGGTGAACGGGATGTAACGCGGATCGTTGCGGTCGAGCTGGCCGAATACGGCACGGATATGCGGTGCGTAGGTGTCGATAGCCGGCAGCATGACAATGACGTCGCGAGGCCGCAGCGTGGGGTCGGCACTGAAGCGGGCCAGCAACTGATCGTGCAGGATTTCCACTTCGCGCTGCGGACTGTGGGCCAGGTGGAAACGTACGGAGCGGTCCTTGGCCGGGTCGACCGCCGGCCACTGCTCGCGGGTCTCGGCCAGGGGGCGCAACTCGAGGATATCGTCCTGCAGCTGGTTGAGAAGGGTCTTCGGTTCACCTTCACTGAACAGGTCGATGCGTCCGTCGCTGAACACGCCCTGGTAACTGCCGGGATCGTCGTAGCTGTCGAGCAGGTTGATGTAGTCGCGCCCCTGCTTGCCCCAGGCGGCCAACAACGGGTGTGCATGTTGGTGCAGCAGCTCGTCGTCCAATTGCAGGGGCATGCCCTGCTTGCGTTGCTGGCGCTTGTACTGGTGTCGCAGCAGGTCCTTGTCGGCGACGATATCGCCCCAGTGGTGGCGGCAGGGGTTGTGCACGCACAGCAACACCTGGCTGAAGCGGGCAAGACCTGCCAAAGCCTCGAGGATCTGGGCAGGCAGCGACGAAATGCCGAACACGATCAGCCGCGCCGGCAGCCCGGCGGGGGCCTGTTCCAGGCCGTTGATCCGCTCGATGAAACGTTGATGCACCCCGGCCCGGCTCTGGGCCATGCCCGCCTCGCCCACGTCTTCCAGCAGAATCCGCCACAGCTCGGCCTGCCAGCGATTGCCGGCGGCCAGCGGCTTGCGCTCACCCCGTGCGGTGTTGAGCACATGGGCACCACTTGCCCAGTCCTTCAGCCAGTCGGCACGGTAGACCTGGTACTGGTCGAAGAGGTCGGCAAGGCGCTCGGCCAACTGATAGCGCTTGCGCAGGTCGCTGTCATCGGTAAGGAAGCGGCGCAGGGGCTCGAAGTGCGGGCGTTCGATCACTTCCGGGAGCAGGCGCATCAGGCGCCAGGTCAGGGGCGCCTTGTCCAGCAGTGACACCTCGGGGATTTCGTCGCGCCCCAGCACGCGACGGTACAGCTGCCACATGAAGCTACCCGGAAGCTGCACATCGATGGCGGCTGCGATCCCGCAACCGCCCTGATCGTCGTCCTGTGGGTCCTCGGCCAAGGCCAGTTTCAGCCATTGGGCGATACCGTTGCTCTGCACCAGGGCGATTTCGTTTTCCAGCGGCGCCAGGGGGTAACGGCGCATCACGCTCACCACCAGATTGCGCAGGTCGTCCAGGCGGTTGCCCTGAACGATCATGAAGCCTGGGTGAAGTGAGGTGGTCTGGGGCATTGGCTGGTCTCGGGGAGCGGTTGATGCAGAGGAGAAACCTTATCACGGAGGCAGCCGACGCGTTCCCCCTGTCGGAACGGCATTGGCTTTTGGGCAAGCGGAAAAGACAAAACCCCTACCTGCTCGCGCAGATAGGGGTTTTGCGAAATGAATCTTGACGATGACCTACTCTCACATGGGGAAGCCCCACACTACC